>NZ_AP025523.1:2551536-2870478 GCF_027923555.1 Vulcanimicrobium alpinum
TTCGGGATCGACACGATCAACAACGTGATGCAGCAGGCGGGGATGACGTCCTCACGGTTGGGGCGTCACTTCGCCGACGTCGTCCCGTCCTGGCACAAGAGCGCGAACGTGGTGACGCCCAACGACGTCGCGACGCTGCTCTACGCGATCGAGAAAGGCTCGCGCGAAGGCGTGCGGACGATCGCAAGCGCGCAGAGCTGCCGCGCGATGATCAACGTGATGCTGGGCAACGACGACACGACGAAGATCGTGCGCGGCCTGCCGAAAGGGACGCCGTGCGCGCACAAGACGGGCGAGATCGACGGCGTGCGCAACGACGCGGCGATCGTGGACCCGTTCGGCGAGGTTCCGTACATCCTGGTCGTGCTGACGCGCGATCTGCGCGACGTCTCCGCCGGCAACGCCGGCATCGGCGCGATCGCGCACCGCGTCGACGCCGCCCTGCGCGGCAGCGCCACGTAGCCGAACCTGTCCCGGCGGTTACTCGAAGAGCGAGCGCTGTTCCACCAGCGTGGGCCGTGCATGCGGCACGCCGAGCGCGGCGTAAACGTCGCGCACCGTCTGCGGCGAGTGCCCGGCGAACTCGTTGTTCGCGTAGCCGGCGACGCGCGCGAGCGACGCGCCGGCGTCGCGGATCGCTTCAGCCCAGCGAGCGATGCGTTCGCTGCGATCGACCTGCACGCGATCGAAGCGCGCGAACGCTTCGCGCGCTCCCATCCACCGCAGATAGGCGTGCGAAGCAACGGGCCGGCGCACTTCGTGGAGCATCGCGTCGAGCGGAACGAAACTGCCGTCGGTCGCCGCCACGGCCACGCCGTGCGAGCCGAGTGCGTCCCGCATCCGGCGGTGCGCGTCGCCGCGAAACCACGAACCGTCGCGCAGTTCGACGGCCCAGCGCGGACCGCGCGGGAGCGCGGCGACGAACGCCTCGAGCGTCGCGATCTCGCCGGCCTCGAAGTCGGGCGGCATCTGCACCAGCACCGCCTCGAGCCGTCCGTCCAATTCGTCGAGCATTGCGACGAACGCGGCGAGCGGTGCCGCGGCGTTGCGGAGCCGCTGCTCGTGGGTGATCTCGCGCGGCAGCTTCACCGCGAACGAGAAGCCGGCCGGGACCTGCGCCGCCCAGCGCGCGAGGCGGCCGGGCGGCGGCGTCCCGTAAAACGTCGCGTCGATCTCGACGCTGGAGAACTCGCGCGCGTAGGCGTGCAGGTAGCCCTCGGGGCGCGTCCCCGCATCGTACAGCGTCCCGACCCAGTCGGGATACGCCCAGCTCTGGGTGCCGAGCGCGAGGTGCGGGATCAGCCCTCTGCCGGTCCGGGCTCGATCGCGACCTGCACCATCGGGTCGCCGGCGCGGATCGCGTCGACGACGGTCTGCCCCTCGACGACGTGCCCGAAGACGGTGTACTGGCGGTTCAGGAACGGCGCGTCCTCGAGGACGATGTAGAACTGACTGCCGGCCGAGTTGGGGTTGCTCGACCGCGCCATCGCGACCGTCCCCTTTACGTGCGGACGTTCGTTGAATTCCGCGTCGAGGTTGTAGCCCGGGCCGCCGGTGCCGTTCCCCGCCGGGTCACCGCCCTGGATGACGAAGCCCGGTTCGTACCGGTGGAAGGTCAGGCCGTCGTAGAATCGGGCCCGCGCCAATTTGATGAACGCCGCGCTGTGCTGCGGCGCGACGTCGGGGTAGAACCGGACGACGATCTCGCCCTTGGGCGTGGTGATGCGCGCGCGGGCGGTCTTCGCTTCCTCGGCGAGCGTCTGCAGTTCGTCGCCCGTGGGCTTCGTATAGGTGGCCATCGGGCAGATCCTACGGCGCCGGGATCGCCGTGCCCCGCAGGGTTTCCGCCGCCGCAAAACGGGGTACACGCCCTCCGAAACTTCGTCACATCGTTGAAGAGCAAGGGAGCATGGACGGGACGGCACGGATCCCGGCGGGAGCGGGCGCGTCGCTGCGGTTGCGCGTGCCGCCGGATCCTCGATATGGGCGCTACGTTCGCGACCGGGTCGCCGGGTTCGCGCAGTCGCACGGCGTCCCCGAGATCGACGTTGCCGAGTTCGTCACCGCGGTCGCCGAGGGGCTGGCCAACGCGATCGAGCACTCCGGCGCGAGCGACTCGATCGAGGTTGCCTGCTGGCTGGTCGGCGGCGACCAGCTCTTCGCCACCGTGGTTGATTACGGGCAGGGCTTCGAGCCCCCCGAGACCGTCCTGACCGAGCCTGCGCTTCCCGACGTGATGTCGGAACGCGGCCGCGGACTCCCGCTCATGAAGAAGTTCACCGACCTCTTCAGCGTGCGGAGCACGCCGGGGAAGGGGACCTCGGTGATCCTCGGGCGCAGCGTCCGGCGGCGGGCCGACCGGGACGATTCGGCGGCGATCGCCGGCTAAACGCGGCGGGTGACTGCGGTCACCCACCGCCTTCCCGCGGACATGCGACGATTGTCGCGTGTTCGACACGGCAATCGAGACCCTCGAGCGCGATGATTTCTGTTCGCTGGCGCCGATCGGCTGGCTGCATCACAAGATGCAGGACGCGTTCTTTCTGGTCGTCGGGACGCAGTCGTGCCAAGGATTTCTGCAGACCGCGCTCGGTGTGATGGTGTTCGCGAAGCCGCGCTTCGCGACTGCCGTTCTCGATGAGGACGATCTCTCCGGCCGCGACGCGCTGACCGCGCTGCTGCCGCTGGCGCGCACCGTCGTCGCCGAACATGCGCCGCGGGCGATCTTTCTCGGCTCGACCTGCACGCCCGAGATCTTGAAGATGAACGTCTCCGGCTGCGCTCCGGCGATCGAACGCGAGACCGGCGTGCGCGTCTACCCGGCGCGGATGGACGGCTTCGACGCGTCGTACACGCAAGGCGAAGACCACGTTCTGCAGGCGATGCTGGCGCGCACGCCCGCCGGCGGCGAGACGCCGAATCTCGTCGTGCTCGGCTGCCTCTCGGCGATCGAGGAAGCCGAGATCCGCCTGGAGTGCGCGGCGATGGAGATCCCCGAGCCGCGCTTCATCCCTGCTGAGAGCGCGCTCGATCTGGCGCCGGTCGGGCCGCGGACGGTGATCGCTCCGGTGAATCCCTATCTGTTCGACGCGACCGCCTGGGCGAAGCGTGAGCGCAAGGCGACGATCCTGAGCGCGCCGTTCCCGTACGGTCCCGACGGCAGCCGCGCGTTCTACGAAGCGCTCGGCGCCGCGTTCGGAAGATCCGTCTCGTACGCGGAACGCGAGCGCGCGGCATGGGCGTCGCTCGAAGGCGAGCTGACGGCGCTGCGCGGGCGAACGATCGCGTTCGCCTCCGACGCGATGGTCGAACTGCCCCTCGCCCGCACGCTGCGCGCGGCGGGCGCGCGCGTGCCGTACGTCGGCACGCCGAACGTCTACCGGAAGTTTCACGCGCCGGAGACGGCGCTGCTCGAAGGCGTGGAGATCGCTGAGCGGCCCGACCGCTTCGCGACGTTCGCCAAGCTGACGGAGCATGCTCCCGACGTCGTCGTCGCCAACCTCAACATCGCGAACGCCCTGGAGGGGATGGGGTTCGCGGTCAAGTGGTCGACGGAGCTCACGTTCCAGCCGATCCACGGCTTCAGCGGCGCGCAGTCGCTCTTCGCGATGTTCGCCGCAACGCTGCGCCGCCACGACGCGCTCGCCGGCCACCGCGCAAAAGCCGGCAGCGAGACGCATCCGATCTCGATGGACTTTTTCCTGGAGTCCCACCGGTGAAGCTCGCGATCTGGTCGTATCAGGCACCGGCGCATGTCGGCGTCTCGATGTGCGCCTCGTCGATCAACGGCGTGCACACCGTCCTGCGCGCCCCCAAGGGCGACGGCTACGCGACGATCATGCTGGCGATGTTCGAACGCCTGGGCGTCCTCCCGCCGCTGACGATCAACGCGCTCACCGAAGGGACCTTGGCCGGCGCGCCTGCCGATCTCCCGCGCGTGCTGCGCGAGATCGACGCGCGCGTGAAGCCCAAGGCGATCCTCGTCACCCGCAGCGCGACGGCGGCCGTCCTTCAGGAACCGCTCGACGGCGAGTTCGGCACGATGACGCCCGGCGAACTCGGCGCGGAGGTGATCTTCGGCGCATCGCACCCGGTTCGCGACAACGAGACGACCGCGTTCGCGCTCACCTTGCGCCAGCTCGTCGCCCATGTCGCCGCCGACTGCGCGCGCACCGAAACGCCGTCGGTGAACATCCTCGGTCCGGCGCTGCTCGGCTTCCACGACCACAGCAACGTGCGCGCGCTGCGCGCGCTCTTCGCCGCGATCGGCGTCGACGTCAACGCCGTCGTCCCGCTCGGCGCGACCGTCGACGACCTGCGCACGCTCGGCCGCGCCTGGCTCAACGTCTCGCTGGTGCACGAACGCACCGCCCCGCTCGTCGCGTACCTGCGCGAGCGTTACGGCACGCCGAGCGTCGACGCACTCCCCTACGGAGAAGCAGGAACGACGCGGTTCCTGCGCGAGGTCTGCGCGACGCTCGAGCTCCCCGCCGACCGCATCGCCGCTGCCGCGCGGGAGTCGCAGCTCGGCTGGTACGCGCGCACCGTCGACGCGCACGCGCTCTCGACCAAACGTGTCGCGGTCTTCGGCACGCCCACCACGGCGGCCGGGATCGCCCGGGTCCTGCACGACGAGCTCGACATGCGCGTCGAGTGGGTCGGCACGTACGTCCGCGAGTACGGCGACTGGCTCTCGGCGCGCGTCGCCGACGTGACCGGCCGCATCCTCGTCACCGACGATTATCGGGAGGTCGCGCAGGCGATCGACGAGACTCGCCCCGACATCGTCTTTGGCTCGCAGATGGAACGTCACGCCGCGAGCGCGCACGGGATTCCGTGCGCGGTGATCTCGCCGCCGGCGCACATCCTCAACTTTCCGCTCTCCTACGCGCCGTTCGTCGCGTACGAGGGCGCGAATTATCTCGCCGACGTCGTCAATCGCACGCAAGTGCTCGGCCTCGAACACCATCTGATCGAAACGTTCGGGCCCCGCGGCCAAGGACGCTTCGCCGAGCAGGCGCCGGAGGGACTCGACGAACCCGCCGTCGCCGCCGCCGAAGGCGCTCCGCAGTGGGATCCGTCGGCAGAACGGCTCGTCGGGCGCATCCCCTTCTTCGTGCGCAAAAAGGCGCGCGCTAACATCGAGAAGTACGCGCGCGAGCAGCGGCTCGCGGTGATCGACGAACGCGTCGTGCTCGCGGCGCGGGAACACGTCGGTGGCTAAGGGGACGCCTGCGCTCGACGAGCGCACCGTCTTCGGCGCAGCGGCGCGCAGCAGCGTCTCCACGGTCGGCCGCTTCGGCGCCGTCCTGCTGCCGTTCGGCGACAAGCACGCCGGCGCGGCGGCGATCAACGCGTCGCTCAAAACGTTCGCGAAGCCCGGGACGTGGTTTGCGCCGATGTGGGCGATCATGGTCGGGGCGGTCGCCGGCGGCGCGCGCTGGGACGCGCTCTCGCTGGTGAAGATCGTCGCCGCGATGGCGCTCGCCGGCCCGTTGCTGTGCGCCTTCTCGCAGATCGTCAACGACTGGTGCGATCGCGACGTCGACCGTATCAACGAACCCGACCGGCCGACCGCTGCGAACCTGCTCGCCCCGCGCACCATCGTGCTCGTCGCCGCCGGGCTCGCCCTCGCTGCGCTCGCGCTCGCGTACGCGCTCGGCACCGCGGTGCTCGCGATCGCCGCGCTGGGACTCGTGCTCGCGCTCGCGTACAGCGTCCCGCCGCTGCGCCTCAAGGCGCGCAACGGCTGGCTCGCCAACGCGGCGTGCGCGTTCGCCTACGAAGGGTGTGCGTGGGTCGCCGGCGCGGCGGCGTTCGGACACGTCACACGGGGGACGCTCGTCCTCGCGACGCTCTACTCGCTCGGCTCGCACGGGCTGATGACGCTCAACGATTTCAAGAGCATCGACGGCGATCGCCGCCTGGGCTTGCGCTCGATTCCGGCGATGCTGGGGATCCGCGGGGCGCTGATGCAAGCCTTCGCGTTCATCGACGTGTTTCAGGTCCTTGCGATCGGCTACGTCCTGGCGCACCGCGCGTGGATCGCGGCAGCGTTCATGCTCGTCCTGTTCGCAGTGCAGCTGCCGATGCAGCGCCGCATGGCGCGCGATCCCGCCGCCCTTGCACCGTGGTACTGCGCCAGCGCGATCCCGCCGTTCGTGTGGGGTATGCTGGCCGCCGCTCTCGCCATCCGCTACGGGGGGTTCTAGCTCATGCCGAAGGTTCTGGTCGTCGGTGCGAACGTCGGGGGTGCGATCGCGGCGGGCGATCTCGCAGCGCAAGGCTGGGACGTCACGCTGATCGAGCGCGATCTCAAGCGCAAGAAGCCGTGCGGCGGAGCGATCCCGCCGAAGGCGATCAGCGAGTTCGGCGTCCCGGAGACGATCATCGAACGCAAGACGACGCGCGCGGTCATAATCGGCCCCAGCGGCTCGGAAGTCGCGATGGACGTGCGCGGGTCGAAGAAGCGACCCGACGACTACATCATCATGGTCACGCGCGAGGTGCTCGACCGCACGATGCGGGAGCGTGCCGCGAACGCCGGTGCCGACGTGCGCGAGGCGTCCTTCGTCTCGCACGAGCAGCACGCCGACGGGGTGCGCGTGAAGCTGCACTATCGCGACGGCCGCGAAGAACTCGTCAATTACGATTACCTGATCGGCGCCGACGGCGCCGGCTCAGCGGTCGCGAAATCGTGCGGCCGCGCCCCGCAGCGCCACGCTTCGGCGATTCAGGAACGGCTCGCACTCCCCGACGACGCGATGGCGTACTACGAGAACACCGCCGAACTCTACCTCGGCGACGACATCTCGCCCGATTTCTACGGCTGGGTGTTCCCGAAGAGCGATCACGTCGCGGTCGGCACCGGCTGCCGTCCCGAGCACGCGAACCAGACCTATCAGTTCCTGGAAGGCGTGAAGCGGCGCGCCGGCCCGAAACTCCGCGGCGCACGCCGGATCCTGCTCGAAGGTCATCCGCTTCCGATGCAGCGCTACAAGAAGTTCGTCTACGGGCGCACGATGCTCGTCGGCGACGCCGCGGGGCTGGTCGCGCACACCTCCGGCGAGGGGATCTACTTCTCGATGGCCTCGGCACGGATCGCGGCGCAGGTGCTGCATCTGAGCGCGACCGATCATCGCACCGCGCTGACGCGGTACGAGAAACTCTGGCAGAAAAAATACGGCGCGATGTTCGACTTCCTCGAGTTCCTCGAGCAGATCTCGTACACGAACAACTTCGCGCGCGAGTTCTTCGTCGACATGTGCTCGACGCGCGACGTGCAGCGCTTCACCTTCGATTCCTATCTCTTCAAGGAAATGGCGCAGCTGAAGCCGGGCGATCACTTCCAGATGGCCTTCGAAGCGGCGAACCGCGCGATCGCAACCTGGTTCTGGAAGCGCCGCCCGATCGCCGACGCACCGCCGTTGATCACCGCCAAAGAAGCGCTCCAAGCGACCCGCCAAGCGATCCGCGAAGGCGTCACCGCCGACGCCGTCGCGTAGCGCCCGCGTCACGCTGAGCCCCTCGTCACGCTGAGCGTGTCGAAGCGCGGCCGCCTGCGCGCATGAAGGGAGGCGGCGCTTCGACGAACTCAGCGTGACGAGGGAGCCGTAAGGCGCGCGCGGTAAGCGGCCCGATGCCTCTGCGTCGTCTTCTCGCCGCGAGCGTCGCGGCGCTCGCGCTCACCGCGCCGGCTCGCGCCGACGTCCCCGCGCCGCCCCTCGACCCCGCAATCGTCGCCGCGCTCGCCGCCGTCTCGCCGGCGGAGCTGCGCGCCACCGACGCCGGCTTGGTTGCATTCGGCACGCGCTCGACGTTCTCGGAACAGGCCGGGAGCAAGCGCGGCGTCTTCGCCGCCCGCGCGTACCTCGTCCAACGCTTCCGCCGCATCGCCGCCGCCACGAACGGCCGCATGACCGTCGCGCTCGATACCTACACCCAGCCGGCCGATCCCAAGAAGCGGATCCCGCGCCAGGTCGTGATCTCGTCGGTCGTCGCGACCCTGCGCGGCGACGATCCGAGCGGGCGAACCTACGTGATGTCCAGCCACTACGACTCACGCAACAGCAATAACGACGACGGCGAGCACGACGCGCCCGGTGCCGACGACAACGGCTCGGGGACCGCGGCGGTGGTCGAGGCGGCCCGCGTTCTGGCGAACGTGCCGCTTCACGCGACGGTCGTCTTCGCCTGCTTCGACGCCGAGGAGCAAGGTCTGTTCGGCAGCGCGCATTATGCCAAGACCCTCAAGGATGCGCACGTCGACGTGCAGGGCGACATCAACAACGACATCATCGGCGCGTCGGTCGGCGACGACGGCATCAAGCGCGACAACGTCGTGCGAATCTTCTCCGAAGCCCTGCCGCCGGGGACCGATCCCGCCCGGATCAACGTCGTCGGCGGTGAGAACGATTCGCCGTCACGCGAGCTCGCGCGGTTCGCGAAGGAGACCGGCGACGCGTACCCGACGGGGCTCCACGGCCTGATCGTCTACCGCGCCGACCGCTTTCTGCGCGGCGGCGATCACGAGTCGTTCAACGCCGAAGGCTTCCCCGCGATTCGCTACGTCGAGCCGGTCGAAACCTTCGCGCACCAGCACCAGGACGTGCGCGTCGAAGCCGGCGTTCAGTACGGCGACCTACTGCAGTACGAGGACTTCGACTACCTCGCGCGCGTGACGCGCTACAACATCGCGACGGTCGCGTCGCTCGCGCTCGCTCCGGCCCCGCCGAAGGCGACGATCGAAACGAAGGTGCTCACCAACGACACGACCTTAACCTGGACCGCCGTCCCGCGGGCGGTGCGCTACGAGATCGTGCGCCGTGCGACGAGCGACGCGCTATGGACCGACGTCCAGGATGCCGGAAACGCCGCCACCGCGACCCTGAAGTTCTCGAAGGACAACTGGCTCTTCGGCGTGCGCAGCGTCGACGCGCAGGGCCATCGCTCCGTCGCCGCCTATCCGGCTCCCGTGCGCTGAGAACGCGCGACGCGTCGCGGCCGTAGACGCTTATTAGAGCGCGTCGATCGCGCGCGCGAGCGCGACGTCGCGGTCGGTAATCGCTCCGACGTCGTGCGACCAGGTGCGGATCGTCACTTCGTTCCACGACAGTGCGATGTCAGGATGATGGTCGAGCCGGTTCGCGGCCTGGGCGACGGCGTTGACGAACGAAATCGCGCCGTCGAAGTTCTTGAGGTCGAAGACTTTGACGAGCGCTTCGCCGTCGTTCGTCCAGCCCGGCGGTGTCTCGATCATACGATTCCCTTCGCGCGTAGATCGCGCAGCGACGCTTCGATCGCGCCGGCGGTGAAGGCGACGTCGTCGTCGCCGTGCGCGGTCGAGAGAAACATGACCTCGTTGTGCGAGGGCGGCAGCAGCACGCCCCGCTCGCGCATCGCGTGATAGAATGCCGCATAGGCACGCTGATCGTCGCGCTGCTGGTCGTCGTACGACCGTGTCGGCGGTCCGGACCGGAACTTGAAATCGACGATCGAGGCGAGCTGCAGGACGGCATAGTCGAGCGCAAGCGCGCGGAGGGACGCGCGGATCGATGCGGCGAGCGCGCGCGCGCGCCGCTCCGTCTGGGCCAGCACGTCCGCATGCGTTTCGAGATAGTCGAGAACCCGCAGCCCGAGCGCGATCCCGAAGGGCATCCCCGCGTGCGTCCCGCCGGTGAACGCAGGACCGTCGGGCGCGAGCATCGCCATGATCTCCGCGCGCCCGCCGAACGCCGCGACCGGAAAACCGCCGCCGAGAACCTTGCCGACCGTCGTCAGATCCGGCGTGACGCCGACGCGAGCTTGCGCGCCGCCCAGACCCAGCCGCAGCCACGTGATGATCTCGTCGAAGATGAGCACCGCACCGCAGCGGTCGGCGCGCGCACGCAAGCCTTCGAGGAAGCCCGGCACGGTCTCGACCAGGCCCATATTCCCGCACACCGGCTCGACGAGGATCGCGGCGACGCGACCGTCGAGCATCGCCAGCAAACGGTCGACGTCGTCGAGATCGTTGTAGCGTGCGACGGCGAGGTCGCCGACGACCGCGCGCGGGATCCCCGAGCCGCCGGCGTGCGGGGTTTCCGCCGACGCGCCGGCGTCCTGCAGCGCGAGATCGAAGTGGCCGTGATAATTGCCGGAAAATTTCAGCACCGCGTCGCGGCCGGTCCACGCGCGCGCGACGCGGATCGCGCTCTGCACCGCCTCGCTGCCGGTCGTCGTGAAGCGCAGGCGCTCCATCGACGGCAGGTGACCGCGGATGCGCTCGGCGAGCGCGAGTTCGTCGGGCGACGTCGAGCCGTACACGACGCCGCGCGCCGCGAGCGCGTCGAGGCCGCCCAGAAACGGCGGGGTGTGCCCGAACAGCAGCGGACCGTAAGCCATCACGTAGTCGGCGTAGCGGCGACCCTGCTCGTCGTAGGCATACGGCCCTTCCGCGCGCACGCAAACGAACGGGTCGCCGCCGACACGGCGGCCCGCCCGGACCGGTGAACTCGCACCGCCGGCGAGAACGGCGTCGAGCGCTACGCGAGCGTCGAGGATGGCTCTCCCTCCGGAACCTGGTTCCGCAGCACGCAGATCGTCGCGCGATCCGAATCGTTCGCCAGCCGCACGAACACGACGGTGACCCGCTGCGGGCCGTGCGGAAACGCGAAGACGAATTCGAACGGCTCGACCGAGGTGTCCTGCGAATCGAGAAACGTCGTGAAACGGCCTTCGAAATCTTTGATCGCCGTGCACGGCGCCAGGTCGTGGAAGAAGTTGAGGCCGACGACCGATTTGCCGCCCATGTGTGCCAGATTGCGCTCGTATGCGTTGTATTCGAGGATCGCGCCGGTGCGATCGACGACGATCACGCCGAACGGCAACCGGTCCAGCTCCTCGCCGCTCAGGCGCGACGCGAGATCGAGATCGGACGGGTGGAAATTCACGAGACCTCCAGGCCTGGGATGACGGAGAGTATATGCGATGCGGCACGTTGCGCATCCCACGGAAGTCGATCTGCGCCGGCGGCGAGCGCGGCGCGGTTGCCGCCGGCGTCGCTCTCGAGGGCGAACCGCGGACGCCCGGACCGCTCGGCGAACCGGAGGGTATGCATCGCGCCGCCATCGGCGTCGGATTCGACGAGCACGACGGCGTCGGCGTGCGCGGCCTGCAGGCGGTCGCGCCGCACCAGCGACCAGCGCGTCGCGGGATCGTGCGGCGCGCGCTCCGCCGCGACCGCGCCGCCGCCGGCGACGATCGCGTCGGCGAGCGCTTCGTGTTCGGGCGGAAAGGTGCGCGCGATCCCGGTCCCGACATACGCGATCGTCGCGACGCCGGCGGCGAGCGCGCCGCGATGCGCCGCCGCGTCGACGCCGTGCGCGAGGCCGCTCACCACCGGCCGCCCGATCGCGCGGGCGAGCGCATTCGCGAAGGCGCAGGCGCGTTCGCTCGCGTCGCGCGCCCCGACGACCGCGATCCCGCCTGCGGCGAGCCTGCCGCGCACCGCGAGAAACGCGGGCGGATCGGCGAGATCGTCAAAGCCGCGCGGCCAGTCCGGATCGCCCGGCGTCACCAGCCGCGCACCGAGCGCTTCGAGCGCCGCGAGATCGACGCGCGCGTCGCGTCGCGCTTCGGCGAGCCGCAACGCCGATTCAGCCCCGAGCCACGCCCGCAGCGGCGCGGAGTCGCCGCGGCCGAGCGCGCGCAGCGGACGCGCCGGCACGCGCAGCCGCCACGCCGCCAGCAAGGGCAGATCCCGGAACGGGTTCAGGGCGAGAAACGCGCCGTGATCTCGTCGACGATCGCGAGGTCCACGTCGGTCCTCCGTTCGCGCGCGAGCTTCTCGGATTCGGCACGCAGCTTCTTGTTGACGGAGACGCGCACGAAGAACGGGACGCGCTTCGTCACGCGCTCCGCCTGCGCTTTCGCCTCGTCCGTCCACGTGACGACGGCGTTCTGTCCTTTGCCGGTGTCAGTCTGCGCCTGCGGCGCGGCGCTGAGGATCTGGCGCGTCGTCACGTCGGCCCGCACCGGCGGCGCCTTCGAGGTCGGCAGGTTCGCGAAGAGCACGTCGAAGAGCGTCTCGCAGACGACCTGCAGCAGCCACACCGCGCCCGCGTAGCCGACGAACGGCGTCCCGGTCGCGCGGCGCACGACGGCGCCGGGAAACGACACCTGCATGAAGCGCGACGGCATGCGCTCCTGCGCGACGATCATCCGCTCGTTGATCGACCCCAGCACCAGCATCGGCGACGGGCTCGCGTCGGCGAGCGCGGCGCGCACCGCGTCGCTGGGCGCGCTCTCCGGACCGGTGCGGTACGCGCTGAACGCGATCGGCAGCCCGAGTTCGCCGCCGAGATAGCGTTCGAGGCCGTCTTTGTACGTCGGCGGCGCGACGATCGCGATCGGTGCGTTTGCGAAGAAGTCGGAGTGCGTCGAGTTCCAGATGTCTTTCCATGCCGCGAGCGTCGATTTTTTCTCGGCGGCGATGAACGCGGCGGCCTGTTCGCGCAAACCGAGCGTCTCGCCGAGCCCGCGCAGGAACGTCGTCGTC
Organism: Vulcanimicrobium alpinum; assembly: GCF_027923555.1. Lineage (GTDB taxonomy): Bacteria > Vulcanimicrobiota > Vulcanimicrobiia > Vulcanimicrobiales > Vulcanimicrobiaceae > Vulcanimicrobium > Vulcanimicrobium alpinum. The sequence continues at coordinate 2,564,075 of NZ_AP025523.1, forward strand.
TCCTCGAGCCCGAACGGCGCGTGAAAGACCGGCAAGCCGACCTCGCGCGCGAGCGAGATGCCGAACTCTTTGTAGAGAACCACGAGCGCGTCGCCGTCGGCGAGATCGGCGGTCTCCCACGACGCGGCCTTGAACGGATAAACGAGACCGACGTCGGCACCGATCCCCCGGATCAGCCGTTCGATCTCCGCGAGATCGGAGTACGAGTTGAAGCATCCGTACGTCGGCCCGATGAGGTGCACGCGGGGTTTGGTCTTCGGAACGGCCGGCGCATCGGCGGGCCGCACGAAGTGAGCGCGGTGCTCCCACAGGAAGAGCAGGGCGCGGTCGCGCGCCTTCCACTCGTCGTCGTCGAGCGCGTGCGCATCGAAGAAGAGCGCCGACCCTTTCACGTCCTCGTCGATCGTCGTCCACGCGCCGCCGATGAGTTCGGAGACCGGCGTCGAGACGATGATCACCTGACGCCCCTCGACGCTCGCGCGCGCGACCTTCTCCTTGAGCGCAGGGAGCGTCCCGGTGATCGTCACCTCGTTCTCTGAGAGTTCCGAACAGGTGACATTCTGCAGGTACGGGATGCTGTCGGTGTAGTTGATGACGGCGACCGCCGGCATCACGTGGCATCCGACCGGTCCGTCGAGCACGACGTTCACGTCGCGCAGCGACGCGAACGCCTGCATCGCGCCGGTGTCGCCGCCGCCGTGATCGAGATCGGTCACCTGCTTGCGGATCGGCGTGTTCACCACGTCCGACGGCAGCTCGCTGGGCTTGACCGAAGGCCGGACGCCGACCGCCATCGCTACAGCGCTCCGTTTGCCTGCAGGTGCGTGGTCAGATCGATCGCCGGTGCCGCCCAGGACGTGTACGTCCGCGCCGGGGCGTCCTCATCGTCGGCGAAGAACCGCGCGACCTTGTCGTAGCGCTCCTTCGCCCGATGCGTCTGCGTCACGAGCTGCAGCACTGCGGTCGCACCTTCGGCGAGCATCAGCGATCGCGTGGCGATCGCGTTGGTGTAGTAGATCGACGGGATCCCCAGCTCTTTGGCGTGCGCGCACAGGGGCGTCGTTCCGATCACCAGGTCGTAGGGGTGATTCGTCAGCGCGCCGATCTCGTCGTCGAAATTCGCGCCGTACAGCACGGTGCAGCCGTGCGCTGCGAGCCACGCTTCTTCTTCGCGCGCGAGCGGATTCGCGTTCACGGCCGTCGAGAGAAACGGCACCTTCGCTCCCGCTTCGAGCAGCAGCCGCACCAGCAGGAACTCGTGCCCTTCGTACCCCGCGACCATCACGGTGAGCCCGTCGAGCGGGTACTCCGAGATCGCGGCCTCGACGCGCGCCTTCTCCTCGCGAGCGACCATCCGCACGCGCGTCTCGTCGAGCGCGAGCGCCGCACCGACGTCGACGATCCATTTCTCGGTCCCCGCGATCCCTACCGGCGCGCCTTCGACGAACGGCAGGCCCTGCTTCATCTTCATGCGCTTCACCGATTCGGAGTAGAACGGGTGCAGCGGTGCGTTCAGCGCGCCGTCGACCATCGCGACGTAATCGGCCCAGCGCGGACCCGGGACCGTCGTGTTCACGTGCGAACCGATCCGGCGCAGCACGCCGTCGAGCACGATCGGGTCGCTCGGGAAAATCTCGCCGATCAGGTTGACGCCCGAGCGCTGCTTGCGCTGCGGCGGGAGCCGCCAGACCAGCGAGTCGACGACGATGTCTTTCGCGCGCGCGTGCGTGTGCACCGAATAGGCCGGCAGCGGGACGTAGATGACCTCGGTCGCGCCGACCTGCTTGGGCAGCAAGTCGAACGGCAGCCCGACGGTATCGCTCACGCACAGCGAGCAGATCGGAATGATCGCCGGCGAGTGCTTCTCCGCGATGTCGTGCACCATCGCGCGCAGCTCGTCGAACATCGAGCCCTTCGCCCAAATCTCGCTCGAGACGCCGGGCGAACGGATCGGCCGGTTTGCGACGTAAAAATGCGCCACGAACGTGTGCCCGTACAGACACCCGTCACCGCTGGAGATGACGATCGGAACCGCGTCCTCCATTCGCAGCAGATTCCGCACCGCCCCGAACGCGGGGCACATCGACGAAGGCTGCTTACTCATACCAACCCCACGGCACGCTCCGCGCGCGTCACGCTAGGAGGCGCGTTCCCAGGCGCCGGCGGGAACGGCACCGCCTCCGACGCTCACGATGACGGGGCCGAGCAGACGATGGGCGTCTTCTTCCGCTTCGAGGTAGCGATGATCGTCGAGGCCGCCGTTGGGGATTCCCACCAGCGGATCGTCCTCGCCGAGCGACCACAATTCGTCCGCGGTGACCGCCGTCCCGTCCATCTCGGCCGCGTTCCCCGTCAGCGACATCATGAACTCGACGAAATCCACTTTGTTCGGCGTCACCGCGGCGCGCGTGTCGATCGACTCGATCACCTTCGCGACCGCGTCCTGCACGGCGGCATGCGGCACGCCGTCGACGAGCACTTCATCCTGCGGGAGCAGCGGCAGCTTCGCGAGCACCGGGATCCCGAGCCACTCGGCCAGCTTGTCGGCTTTTCCGCTGCCGTCGTCTTTGTTGACGAACAGCCCCAGGCACCGCGTGCGCCCGCCGTTCTCGGCGAAATACCGCACCGCCGACGCGATGTTGGTCGCGGCGTAGAGGCTCTGCCCCTCGTTGCTGCAGACGATGATGAGCTTGTCGGCCATCGAACGCGCGATCGGCGTCCCGAACCCGCCGCACACGACGTCGCCGAGAAAGTCGAGCAGCATGTACTGGAAGTTCCACTCCGAGAGGCCCCACTTCTCGAGGAGCTGGAACCCGAAGGTGATCCCGCGCCCGCCGCATCCGCGCGCCGACTCGGGCCCGCCGAGCTCGACGCAGTACACGCCTTCGCCTTTGAAGATGATGTGCTCGGGGCCGAGGTCGTCGGCCTTTCCCTCGGCTTCGAACTTCGCCCAGGTCCCCAGCAGCGTGGGGATCAGCGCGCCGCCGAAATGCGTGACGACCGAGTCGTGCTTCGGATCGCAGCCCATCTGCAGCACGCGTTTGCCGCGATCGACCAGCGCCTTCGCCGTCATGCTGGTCAGAAACGACTTGCCGGCGCCGCCTTTGCCGTAGATCGCGACCGTGCTGTTCTTGCTTACGCCCATCGCAGTATCACCTTCAGGGTCGAGGAGTCGTGGAACGCCACGCGATACGCGCTCTCGTACCGTTCCACCGGGTACGTCTCCGACGCGAGATCGTCGACGCGGACGCGGCCGTCCGCGATCGCGTCTCGCGCTGCAAGCAGATCGCCGTGCTCCCACTCGCGCGCGACGACCAGCGACGGCTCGCGCACGAAGAGTTCCGGGAACGACGTCTCGAGGCGATCGTAGTACGACATTACGACGATCGTGCCGCGCGGCCGCAGCACGCCCGCGATCCGCGCGAGCAGTTCGCTCTTGCCGGTGCATTCGAACGCGATGTCGATCGGCGCCGGGCCGCCGCCGTGCGCGCCGTGCCCGTGACCGTGACCGTGACCGTGCGGTGCGGCGGCCGGAACGTCGAGCGAGATCCGTTCGACGCCGGGGATGCGGCCCAGGCGCGCTTCGGCGAGATCGGATTCGAACACCGTCGCGCCGGCCGCGACGAGAAAGCGCGCGACGAACTGGCCGATCGCACCCATCCCGATCACGGCGCAGCGCTTCCCGGCGACGTCGCCCGCGCGCAGCACGCCGTGCAGCGAGGTAGCGGCGAGTGCGAGCAGCGGTGCGTGCGCGAGGGGGATACCGTGCAGCGGAACGACTTGCGCCGCGCTCTTGATGAGCTGAGACGACTGGCCGCCGAACGCGGCGACGACGTCGGCGTAGCAGCGCGCGCCGCCGACGAATACGTCGTCGCCGACCGCGACGTTCGTCACGTCGCGGCCGGCCGCGGTGACGACGCCGACCGCTTCGTAGCCGGGGACGAGGGGGTATTGCATCCCCGGCATCCCCGGAAGCTTGCCGTCGAAGAGCAGACGTTCGGTGCCCGCGGAGATCGACGAGTAGCGCGTCTCGACGGCGACCTCGTCGTCGGCCATCGGACGCAGCTCGACGTCGCGCAGCGCGAGCCGCCCCGCTTCGGAGAACACGACCGCGCGCGCCGAACTCATTCGGCGCGTACCTGAACCGCTGCGGTCTGGCGATTGTGCTGATGCGTGCGCCACACGTACTGCGCGACGTTCGCCGCGTAGACCGTATACGCGAAGAGCAGCATCCCGATCACGGAGACGAGGTTGTCGGTGTGCGTGTACGCCATCGCGAGATAGCCGCCGTGCAGCAGCAGCACGATGACGGTGACGGTGTCTTCGAACAGGAACGCCGGCGCGAACCAGTAGTAGCCGTAGACGTCCTTCTCCCACAGCGCGCCGGTCACGACCGCACCGAGCATCAGCGCGATCTTGAACAGCACCGATTCGTGCACGACGTCGAAGGTGACGGCACCGCGGAAATACAGCACCAGGAGCACGACGCTGACGACGAACGCGAGCAGCTGTCCGATCGCAAAGATCGGATGGATCGTGGTCCACACGCTGGCTCGCCGGCGCGCCCGCACCTGTTCCGTATTCACAACCGCCATCCGCGAGGTGTGCCCCCTTCTCTCTCCTCGTCATCGTAGGGAGCACGGGAGACGCGGACGGTGATAGTGGTCACCCGGTCCGCGCATGAGCCCGAGGGGCCATCGGCGAGCCAGGAGGTCCGCTTTGCGCCCCGGGGGTCACCGGGCCGGCCGGCGACCCGGCCGCGCGGCGATCGTGACAAGAAAACACCCCGTCGTACGGGGCGTACGACGGGGCGCAAGACCTGCGACGACGCGCAGCAGGGGTCAGACGATGAGCGCTTCGAGGCTCGCGACGTTGGTGATCTCGAGCGACGCGGCGTGACCGTCGGAGACGTAGCCCTGCTGGCGGAAGCGCGCCATGTTCCGCGAGACGGTCTCGCGCGCGGTCCCGATCATGTTCGCCAGATCCTGATGCGTCACGGGGAGATCGATCCGAACACCCGCTTCGGTCGGCACGCCGTACTGCTTCGAGAAGCGCACCAGCACGCGGGCCAGCCGCGAGGCGACGTCGCGGCCGCGGAAGTCGTCGAGCAAGGTCAGCGCGTCGGAGACTTGCTCGGAGATGCGCAGCATGAACGCCGCCAGCCGTTCGGGCCGCGTGCGCACCGCACGCTCGAACTCCGCGTTGTCGATCATCGCGATTTCGGCCGGTTCCATCGTCTCGAGGAAGACTTCGCGCCAGTACCCGTTGAGCACCGCGCGGTCGCTCCAGATTGCGCCCGTCTGCAGGATCGCGATGAGGATCTCGCGTCCGCTGGACAGCAGCTTCGTCACCTTCACGGTTCCGGAGACGATCGTGAACGTGCGGTGCGGCGCGCTCTCGGGGTCGGAGATCGACGCGCCGGCTTCACACCGGCGAATCTGCGCGTTGGCAAACGCCTCGCGAATCTGGATCGGGAATCCTTCGATTTCGCCGGCGTCCGGCAGACTCCAAAACATATCCACGGTTAGGGCTGCGCTCCCGACGCGAGATGGGCGCCCGGGTTCTCGTGAACCTCGGGATGGGCGGCCTTCGGATCGACCGGCGTTTGATCGAGCGCGGCGGTGACCATGCGAGTCGGCCACTTAGCGCCTTGGTGACACGTGTAGCATGTGACCGCTTTGATGTTTGCCGGCAGATACTCGTGATTGATGGCATCGACCATCCGCCACATGCGATGCGCGATTTGGTTGGTCGGATAGTACTGCAGCGAGATGAAATCGGCGGTGTTGTGGCAAAACAGGCAGTTCACGCCGAGCGATCGGGCGACGCCGTACATCGAGTTCACGGTGTAACCGGCCTGCTTCTGGTTCTTGTAGCGGTAGTCGAGATACTGAACCGGGACCACGTTGTACTGGACCGCCATCCGCGGCTGGCCGCGGTGACACGTGACGCATCCGACCGCGCCCGAGACGGCGTAGTTCGGATAGTCCTTGTGCACCGGGTCGATGTACTGCGCGTTGGCCGCGACGACCATCTTGGCCATGAGGCGCGCAGCCTTCTTGGTCGACGTGTCGTACGCGTAATTCTGCGCGTTGTGGCAATACGTGCATTGGACGCCGAGCGACGACGCGAAGTACGTCATCTGCCCGATCAATTGCGCGTACGAGTACTTCGTGTAGACCTGCACGTTGTAGAGGCGGCCGGGAACGTACTCGTGCGGCACCGTCTTCGGCTGGGTCGAGAAGTCGAGCGGTGCGGTTTGATCGACGGGCCCGTAGCCTTTGGCTTGATCGGCGGTGACCTGCTGAGAATCTTGCGCGCCGAGACCGCCGGAGAGGTTGGTGATCTTCGGGACCGGCGTCGATGCCGGCCCCGCGGCGCGCGCTTGGTCGACGAGCGGCTGCACCGCGCCGGAGAGCGCGAGCGTCGCGACGATCACGGAAGGACCGAGCCAGCGACGCAGGTTCACGGCTTCTGCACCGAGGTTTCGTTCAGCGGCGTCGTTTTCGGATACCCCGGCACCGGCAGCCCCGGCTGGATCACCAGCGGCTGTTCACCGGGACGTCCGTTGATCGCAGAGCGCGTGATCGGTCCGTACTGCTGCACGGTCCCATGATCGACCGCCCACACGTACCAATCGTTCGTCACCCAGCCCGTCGTGATCACGCCGATCGCGCCGGCGAGCGTGGTCATCGTTGCAAACCACCAAATCCAGTCGTGAATCGTCTTCGGGTTGGCGTTGAAGCCCATCGTCCAGCGCCAGAACAGCATCGACTTGTGCGAGCCCGAGTGCATGTCTTTGATCTCGGAGTCCTCGTGGTGGCTGCCCTCGGACGACGTTGCGAGAATCGTCCCGCCGTGCATCCCCCATAGCATCGTCGAACCGAGCAGGAAGAAGATCGAGAGCTGGTGCCACGGATTGTAATAGAAGTTGCCCCACAGCACGCTGATGTTCTGCGCCCAATCGAGGTCGACGTTGAGGCCGAAGCCCGGTGCCTCCGCCCACGATCCCATGATAAGCGGACGGATCACCCAGATCGACGTCGTCAGCGAGATCGCCGAAACGAACGCGAAGAACAGATACGGCCGCCATTGGAAGCGCATCAGGCGTTCCCAGCAGCGCAGTCCCCAGAAGCCGACCGACGCCGCCCAGAACGTCATCACCGCCATCCAGTAGCCGCCGTGCGCCCATGAGTTCGGGAACGCGAGGCCGTTGTCGGGCGGCAGGACCTGGATGTTCGCGAAATAGCGGATGTAGTCGGCGAAGTTGTCGTTGACTTGCTGGAGGCCGCCGAGGATCTCGACCGCGAGGCCCACGATGAAGGTCGCGACGCTGAGCGTTCCCCACAGTCCCAGCCACACCGTCCCGATCTGCGCGTCGACGTGGAAGCGGTTGAGGAACTCCCATCGCATCGCGACGCCGAGCCGCGCGCCGAGCGGATCGAGTTCGTCCTTGATGCTCGGTTCGGGAAGCTCGAGCGGATGAGAGGGCGCGGCCTCGATGATGACAGCCACGTGCGTCTACCTCAGTGAATCCACGGCGGGATGTTCCAGCGCCAGAAGTCGACCCAGTCCTGCACCAGCGTTCCGGAGGTCAGGATGCAGAGGTCGCTCATCGCCAGCGTGAACACCGCCAGGTACAGGCCCAGGCGATGGATCCCGTACTCGCCGATCGAGTACGCGATGTAATCGCGCCAGAAGTTGTCTTCGCGCAGCATCTCTTTGCGCGGGTTCTTGTCCGTGTTGTAGGTGCCGAGGATCGCACTGCCGTGCATCGCGAGGATCATCGCGGTGAGGAAGAATCCGAGCACGGCCCACGCGTGAAACGGGTTGAGATACCAGTTCATGTAGCGAAAACCGGTGTTCGAGACCCACGTGAGGTGGCTGGAGTACGAAAGGTCGAACCCCTCGCACCAGCAGCCCATCAGCACCGGGCGAATGATCTGCAGCGAAACCCACGCCGAGATCGCGAGGCTGAACATCGCCGGCACGTGATAGCCCATCTCGAGCTTGCGGCAGATGTCCACTTCGCGAAGTGCCCACGCGACGAACGCGATCGTCGCGAGGATGACGACGGCTTGCCATGCGCCGCCGTTGAGGAACGAGTGCGCGAAGCCGAGTCCGACGTCACGCTGCGGAGGATGGACGTTGGCACGAACGAGATCGAGATCGCCTTGCAGGACGACCGCGAGGAACAGCACGCCGGTCCCGAGCGCCGCAGTGAGCACCGCGACAACCCCCCACAACCCGACATAGAAGCGTCCGAACCAGAAGTCGAACGGGTCGCGTCCCAGCAGCCCGGCAAGGAACGTCCCGCCGGGCTTCCGGTACACCGACTCCCACTCGAGCACTGCGGTGCCGCCCCGCCCGCGCTACTTGGCGCCCGGCGCTGGGTTGACTTGCGTTTGACTCGTTGACGTTTCGGTTGCGGCCGAGATCCACTGACCCGCGTTGTACTTCGACGACGAGAGCAGGATGAAATGGATCAGGAACGCGACCAGCGCACCGGCGACGCAATACGCGGCGAGGTTGGCGCGGAAGCTGTACTGACGACGTACGATCATGGTCGGCGTCTCCTAGATGAACGGCTTGTAGGAGTAGGCGAGGACGTGCGCCACGATCGCGACCACGAAGAATCCCCACGATCCGTACACGACGAATTTGTGGACTGTCCAGTCCGCGTTGTTGAAGAGGTGGCGATAGGCCTCAGGTACTTGGTCGGCGTCGACCTCATACGAAGCGGGCCCCACCGCCGGTTCCAGATTTGCCATGCGACCCCCATGACGATAGGTGGAGTGGCCGCCGGGTAGCGGCTCTAGCGCTTACGGTAATCGTTCCGAACGGGGGGCGGTGTAGTGGGTGCTACGGGGTCTCGCCTCGCAGCGCACCGTGAAACGGAAGGCGTCTCCTGCGTGGCGGACACAAAAAGACCGCGGCGCGCCAAGCGCGCGCGGGAGCGAATCGCCGACCACGCGTCGCGCGCGGCTACTGCTTGAGCGACTTGCCGCGCGTCCACGGCCACGGGATCACCGCCAGCGCCGGCGCCAGCAGCAGCGCGCCTCCGAACAGGAAGATGCAGAACAGCACCTGCCAACTCGGGATGAAAAAGTGTGACCACATCGCGCGTGCTCCCGCTACAATCCGCGCAGCGACGGCAGCGTCGGCACGTCTTGCGGCATCAGACCGACCTCGAGGCAGTGATCCCAGATCGCGTGCGCGGCGTACGTGTCGGGGACGATCTGCGCGACGACGCGATCGCCCTCGAGCCGCGCGTCGAAAATTTTGGGGTCGGCGGCGAGCAGCTGCAGGAAATGCACGCTGTCGGTCACCACGTCGGGCGCCGCGATCGAGCGCAGCGGGACCGAGATCTCGATCTGCGGCGGGATCGCGAAGCCTTTGCTCACGAGCCTCCCGATCATCGCCGTGATGTTGCCGGGAAACTGCATCTGCAGCGAGAGCACCGAGCTCTGCGCGTCCCAGGACGGCGCCCACGTCCCCGCGGAGCGATACACCGTGTCGGCGGCCAGTTGGCCCGTCGCCCGGCCGCTCGCTTGGAGCGGGATGCGGAGCGTCGCAAAAGCGCCCATGCGGACACGATACGGGAGTGGTGGGGGACGGGACGTAGCGAACGCTACACCGTGGCCACCCCGACGACGAATCCGTTCCGCGCCGATCAGATCGGCAGCCTCCTCCGCCCGGGGCCGCTGCTGGACGCGCGTCACGCCGGCGCCCCCGCGGCCGAACTGCGCGCGCTCGAAGACGCCGCGATCCCCGCCGTCCTGGAGCGTCAGCGCGAGACCGGCCTGCAGATCTTCGCCGACGGCGAGTTCCGCCGCGGCGGGTTCATGACCGACCTGACCGACGCCGTCGACGGGTTCGATGAGGGCGACGCGATCCAGCGCTCGTGGAGCGCCGGCGGCGGGACCGCGACGGCGCCGAGCGCGGTGCGCGGTGCGCGGGATCGTCAATCGAAGCTCCGTCAGACGCGGCGGCTCACCGCGCTCAAGCTCCCGTTTCTGCTCGCGCACAGCCCGGGGCCGATCAAGATGACGCTCCCGAGCGCCAACCAATTCCCCGCCATTTCCTATAAGAAGGGCGCCAGCGAAGCGGCCTATCCCGATCCCTCCGCATTCCTCGCCGACGTCACGGCGATCGTCGCGGCCGAGACGCGTGCGCTTGCGCGAGAGGGCGTCGCATACCTGCAGATCGACGCGCCGCGCTACAGTTACTATCTCGATCCGAAGTGGCGCGACTTTCTGCGCGCCGAGTTCGGCGAACCGGACGCGCTGCTCGCGGAGGCGATCGCCGCCGACAATGCGTGCTTCCGCGCGGCGCGCGCCGCGAATCCCGAAGTGACGCTCGCGATCAACCTCTGCCGCGGCAACAACCGCAGTCAGTGGTATGCGTCGGGCGGATACGACGCGATCGCCGAACAGCTCTTCACCCAGCTCGAAGTCGACCGGTTTCGGCTCGAGTACGACGACGAGCGCTCGGGGACGTTCGCGCCGCTGCGCTTCGTCCCGCGCTCCAAGATCGTCGTGCTCGGTCTCGTCTCGTCGAAGACCGGTGCGCTCGAAGACGCGGACGCCCTCAAGCGGCGCATCGAGGACGCGAGCCGCGTCCTGCCGCTCGAAAACCTCGCGCTGAGCCCGCAGTGGGGCTTCGCATCGATGGCGGAAGGCAACGTCATCACGGAGGACGAGCAGTGGGCGAAGCTGCGGCTCGTCGTCGAGACCGCGCGCGCGGTGTGGGGTTGACGCGCAGTCGCATCGCGACGCCGGCGTCGACGCGCCCGCGGCGGTGCTTGCGCCGCTGAACTTGCTGCGCGAAAGTCCGTCGCTCGTCGGGATCTTCTTGCGGTTCGCCGGCCGAGCTTCAGCGCGCGAAGGCGACCGTCAGCGCGGTGAGCATCTTGGCGCGGAACGGCACGTATGCGCGGCGCCGGAACACGTCGAAGTCGTTGGCTTCGATCCGTTCCAGGATGCGGCGGTAGAGCGAGAGCGCGAGCCGCACGGTGTAGCGCGACTCCGGCGAGAGCATCGCGATGCCGGGCTCGGCTTCCGCGTACATCTTGCGCACGCGATCGATCTCGAAGGCCATCAGCGCCGTGAACCGCTCGTCGATCACCTCTTCGAGGATCGCGCTTTCGCTGCAGCCGAAGCGCTGCAGATCTTCCGCGGGGAGATAGATGCGGTCCATGCGCGCGTCTTCTCCGACATCGCGCAGGATGTTGGTCATCTGCATCGCGCGTCCCAGCGCGATCCCGTAGGCCGCCGCTTCGGGCGTCATCGTGCCGAGGATCGGCATCACGAGCAGGCCGACCGTCGACGCGACGAGGTAGCAGTACTCGCGCAGCTCGTCGTAGGTGTCGTAGCGGCGGATCGTTACGTCCATCCGCGCACCGCGCAGGAGGTCGAGCCCCGGTTCGATCGGGATGTTGAAGCGCTGGGCGGAATCCGCGAACGCGGCGAAGATCGGATCGGTCGTGATCCCGTTGTAGGCGGCGACGAGCTGACGCTCCCAAGCGTCGATCGCGTCGAGCCGCTCGCGCGCCGGGGCAATGCGGTCGATGATATCGTCGGCGGTGCGGCAGAACGCGTACACCGCCCACACCGCGCGCTTCTTCTCCGCGCTCAGGAAGAGCGAGCTCAAGTAGAACGTCTTCGAGTGAAAACGCACGATCTCGCGGCACGTACGGTAGCAGTCGCCGAGCCGCTCGTCGCCGAGCGTCCCGACCTCCCCGAGCGGCGCGTGCGCGCCGCCGTCAGGCGCGAGCACGCTGCTCCGCAAGCAGTGCGTCGACGGCGCCGCGCGCGCTGCGCACCGCGCCCTCGATGCTGGCGGGGAACCGCGTGTTGACGTAGCAGCCGGCCAGAAACAGATTGCGCACCGGAGTGCGCGCGCCGGGCCGCAGCCGCTCCGCGCCCGGACTCGCGCGGTAGACGCTCTTGGGAACGCGCACCAGCTTCGCTTTCACCAGGTGCTCGCGCGTCGCCAGCGGGTAGAGCTTGCCGAGGTCTTCCATGATGCGCGCGACGACCGTCTCGTCGTCGAGCGTGATGAGCTCGTCGGCGGGCGCGACGCAGGCCTCGATGAACGATCGCCCTTCCCATTCGTAGCCGGGCGACGCCTGGCCGAGATCGGCGTGCACGCTCAGCACCGTCCCCGGCGAGAACATCAGATTGGTAAACGGCGAGACGGGCCGGTCGAACCACAGGTGCGCGTTGATGATCGGCGAGCTCTCGAGCTTCGCGATCCCGTGGATGCTCGGGTCGCGCAGCATCTCGGCGGGGAGGATCTTCTTCGCATCGTGGACCGGCGTCGCGAGGATCACGCTGCCGGCTTCGAAGGTGCGCCCGTCGCGCGTCTTCGCGCCGATGCAGCGGTCGCCGCTGAAGAGCAGCTCCGCGACCGCGGCGGTCGACTCGATCTGCACGCCCCGCTTGCGCACGTGCGCGGCGAGCGGTTCGACGAAGCGCGGCCCCGGCGGTCCGTCGAGAAAACCGGCGCGGCTGGCGTTCCGTTCCGAGGCGAAGTAGGCCATGACGCGCAGCATCGCTTCGGCCGAGATCCGTTCCACCGGCGTGAAGTTGAGCGCGAGCGCCATCGGCGCGAAGAACGTCTGGAGCATGTGCTCCGACATCCCGCGCCGCCGGTGCCACTCGGCATAGGTGATGTCGTCCTGCTTCTCCGCGTACTCGTGATCGCGCAGCAGCACCGGAAGCGTCCCCTTCGCGAAGAGCACCTTCTCCCAGTTGTTGAACACGTATTTCGCGTTGAGTACCGCGCCGATGCCGTTGAGCGGCGAGGGCGCGTCGACGAACCGGAACTCCTCGTAGACGGGCTTGCCGTTCCAGCGCGGCGAGAAGTGCGGCGGCATCGCCCACGTCAGCGCGTGCGGCTGCCAGAGGACGTGGTGTGCGATCCCCACTTCCTTCAGCAGCGCATGCAGCGAGGCGTAGCCGCCGAAGAACGCGTGCAGGCCGGTCTCGAGGATGTCGCCGTCGCGGTCGCGCCACGACGAAAGCTTGCCGCCCAGAATCGGCCGCTTCTCCAAGACGGTCGCCGTGCGGCCCGCGTCGGCCAAAAACTGGGCGGCGGCGAGACCTGCAGGTCCGCCCCCGACGATCAGCGTGTCAACCATTACCACTTCTGACGTGTACTAGGAACGAATCGTAACAGGCGGTGACGGGACGCACTCAACATCTCCCGAACTCCCCCTGAGGTCATCGTAGGTTAGTATCCACGGCAAAGGTTGTAGCTCCCGCTTCATGTCGACCACCATCGAGATCGTCCCCGCGACCAACATCCGCGAGCTCGTGGCCTCCCTCCCGATCGCGGAGGAGGTGCTCACCGAGTTCGGCCTGCACTGCGCCGGTTGCGGCGTCAATAAGTACGAGACGATCGGCCAGGGCGCCGCGGCTCACGGCCTGCGGGTCGAGCCGATCGTCGCCGCGCTGGTGCAGGCCCGGCTCTCCGGGCGCGTTCCGACCATCATGAACGAAGACCGGACGCCGCAGCGCCGCGCGCCGGGCGAGTTCAACCGGCGGGCACGCTTCCGCTACGTCGTCCCGGTGATGTCCGGGAAGGGCGGCGTCGGAAAGTCGCTGACGACCGGGCTGTTCGCGGTCGGTCTGCGCCGGGCCGGGATGAAGGTCGGGATCCTCGATGCCGACATCACCGGTCCGTCGATCCCGCGCCTGTTCGGTTTGCGCACGCCGCTCGGCCTCGAGCCCGACCCCGCGACGCCGGCGGGCCAGCAGCCCAAACCGCTCATGGTGCCGGCAACCTCGCGCTCGGCCATCGAGATCGTCAGCTCCAACCTGCTCACCGATCAGGAGGACACCGCGATGATCTGGCGCGGGCCGATCCTCTCCGGCGTCATCCGCCAGTTCTACGAGCAGGCCCTCTGGAGCGACCTCGACTACCTGCTCATCGACCTGCCGCCGGGCACCTCCGACGCGCCGCTCACGGTGCTGCAGTCGCTCGCGGTCGACGGGATCGTGCTGGTCACGATGCCGCAGCGTCTGGCGACGATGATCGTGCGCAAAGCCGCGAACCTCGTGCATCAGTTGAAGAAACCGATCGTCGGCGTCGTCGAGAACATGTCGTACTTCGTCGCGCCCGACACGGGGAAGCGCTACGACGTCTTCGGTCCGTCGTACGCCGATCAGGTCGCCGACTTGGCCGGCGCGCCGCTCTTCGCGCGGATGCCGATCGATCCGAACCTCGTCGCGCTTGCCGACGCCGGGCGCATCGAAGAGATCGACGATCCGATCGTCGACGTGCTCGCCCAGCAGCTCCAGCGTGCGATGGCGGCGCGTCCGAAGCAGGCGGAAACAATCTCGATCATCTGAGCTCCGCGACGCACGTGCCGTCGCTCCACGTCTGCGCGACCCGTACGCCTTCAAACGTGCGCTGCGCGATCGGGTCGCCGTCGAGGACGACGAAGTCCGCGGCCAGCCCCGGCGCGAGACGCCCCGTCCTCGCTTCGGCATGTCCGAAGCGCGCCGCATCGTAGGTGTACATGAGCAGCGCGTCCTCGACGTCGAGCCGTTCGTCCGCGTTGTGGTGCGCGCACGCGGCGCGCATCCCGTCGAGCGGCGAGAGGCGGCAGACCGGGCTATCGTCTCCCCCGACCAGCGTCGCGCCGGCCCGCTTCGCCGACGCGAGCGCGTTCATCGTCCGCGCGCGCGGCGCGCCGAGGCGCACGTCGTACATCCCGCCCGGAAAGCCCCAATACGCATCGAACTGCGGCTGCATCGAGAGGAATATCCCGAGGTGCGCGCAGCGCGCGATCTGCGCCGGCGTCGCGATCTCGAAGTGCTCGATGAAGTGGCGGTTGCGGGGCGACGGACGGCCGCCCAGGACGCGCTCCCACGCCGCGATGCACTGCTCGATCGCGCGGTCGCCGATCGCGTGCACGCCGGCGCTGATCCCCAGCGCTTCCGCGTCCGCGAAGTAGCGCTCGACCTCGTCGTCGCCGTGCATCAAGTGTCCGCAGCCGTCACGATCGTGATACGGCTCGCTCACCGCCGCGGTTCCGCTCCCGATGCTGCCGTCGAGGAAGACGTCGCCGCCGACGTACGGGAGGCCGAGGTCGCGCGCGAACGCCGGTTCGCGTTCGCAGATTTTCGGATGCCACTTGGCGGCGCCGGCGTCGCGCAGCGCCGCGATCTCGGCACGGTAGGCATCGTGCGAGCCCAGGCCGACGAGCTGAACGTGCAGGTGGAGCGCCCCCTCGCGCAGCGCGGTCTGCGTTGCACGGCGATCGGCGGCGCGCTTCGCCTCGGCCGGCAGCGCGCCGAGGATCGCGGACTGCGCGCGCCAGTTGGCCTCGAGGAAGAGCCGCCCCGTCGGCGTGCCATCGACGTCACGCTCGATTCCCGGGAGCTCCGGCGGGAGATCGGCGAACGCGAGCGCCTTGCGGTTGAGGACGCAGGAATGCCCGTCGACGCGCGCGAGCATCGCAATCGCGTCGGGGTGATGGGCGTCGATCGGGGCCGCGCTCGCGCTCCCGCCGTCGTCCCAGTGCGACTCGTCGTAATTGCCGCCGACCACGAAGGCGCCGCGCGGCAGCGCGGCGATCTGCCGCGCATACGACGCCGCGTCGCGTACGGCGCTGAAATCGTACGGTCCGAGAAACAGGCCGGTGTCCGTCAGGTGCACGTGACAGTCGGCGAACGCCGGGTAGAGCGCGCGCCCGTCGAGGTCGACGACCGGGATATCGCGGCCCGCCTCTCGCAGATCGAGCGAGGCGATGCGGCCGTCCGAAACGACGAAGCCGTCGAACCGCAGCCACGCTCCGCTCGACGGATCATAGGTCGCGCAGGGGCCGCCGGTTACTGCGAACGTCGACACAACGAAGGCAGTTCTCGCGCGCGCCGCGCTCTTACTCTCTCAGCCGCTGGGGATCGTGACGACGATCTTCCGACGAGGTTCCCGCGGACAGCTGCCGCAACGAAGCGGAGGCTTCGGCGAAGTCGAACGACGCGGCGATCGGAATACGAAGCTCCCCGCGCGCAATCAGCTCGTACACTTGCGCCGTCGTCGTCATCGCCTGTTCCATGCGGATATAGCGCACGGAGACCGAATGACCGGCGTCGGGCGGGCCGAAGAATGTGGAGATCAACATCCCCCGGGCCGCACGACGGCGGCACTCGCGCGGAGCGCGTCGCCGGCGGCGACCAGATCGACCAGCGACGTCGTCGAAACGCAGGGCCTCGACGTCACCGTACTCGTCGGCTACGAGCGCGCGCACGCCAGGGATGCCGATCCGCAAAGCGTAGTCATCGCTCCTATGCTGCCACGGCAAGGAGCGTAAGGAGTGGACTTTTCCGGACGCGGCGCGCGGCTGTACGTCCAGCTCGGACACGGAGACGGTGAGCGTCGCCGCGCGACTGTGGAAGGGTACGGCACCCCCACGGCCGTCGAACGCTTGATCGGATCGCGCATGCAAGGCTTCACGTCGGTGGTGCGCGTCGAGCGCGGCGACGGGTTCGTGCAGACGCCGCTGGGTCGGATCGCGATCAAAGCCGGCGACGTGCTGGTGATGCCGGCCGGCGACGTCGTGCACGGTTTCTACGGGCCGCATCGCACGGAAACACTCGCGCTGCCCGTACTGATCGAAACGGGCGCCGTGATCCGCGCGAGCGAACTGCCGCGCAGCTTGTTCGAGCTCGACGATTCGCGCGTTCTGGCACGCCTGCAGTACGCGCCGCACGATCGCGCCATCCGCCGATCGACGCACGAGACCGTCCTCGCACGCGCAATCCGCACGATCGCGCACGACCCGTGGACGGCACGGCTGTCGCGCATCGCGCACGGGTTGGGGTATACGACCGACGGTCTCACCGCGTTGATGCATCGCTGGACCGGCAACGGCTTCGCGCGTTGGCGCGACGCGCTGGCGATGGCGAGCTCGCGGGACGTGCTGGCGACGGCGCCGACGGTGGCAGCGGCGGCGCGCGAGCTCGCCGTCGATCCTCACTATCTTCATCGGCGCTTTGCGCTCGCACACGGCACGACGCCGCTGCGCTGGCGGGCCTCGCCGACGCTTCCGCCCGATGCGATCGCGCATCACTGGGACGCGATCGGACGCTTCCTCTTCGGTCACGCGTCGCCGGCGACGGTCGTCCGAGGCGACGTCGCACGACACTGAACGCGAAACCATCCGGATTCGTCCACTCTTTCGACACGGCGGGATGGTACCGTGCCGACATGCACGATACGATGACCCGTCGCACCGCCGCGCGCCTGATCGCGGCGAGTACCGCCGCCGTCGCGGCGGTGCGGCCGTTCCACGCCGAAGCCGCCCCCTCGAAAACGATCAGCCCCGTCGATCCGCATCCGCGCAAACGCGTCACGGTCCTCGACGCTTCTATGAGTTACGTCGAGGTCGGCAGCGGCGATCCGATCGTGCTGTTGCACGGGAACCCGACGTGGTCGTATCTGTGGCGCAACGTCATCAGCGGCTTGCACGGGACGGGCCGGCTGCTCGCGCCCGATCTCGTCGGGATGGGGCAATCGAGTCCCTCGCCGCAACGCCGGTACCAGGTCGTCGATCACGCGCGGTATCTGGACGCGTGGTTCGATGCAGTCGGGGCGACGAAGAACGTCACGCTCGTGCTGCATGACTGGGGTTCGGCGCTGGGGTTTCACCGCGCCGCGCGGTTTCCCGATCAAGTCCGCGCGATCGCGCACATGGAGGCGATCATCCAGGATCGCACGTGGGCGGAATTCGGTCCGTTCGAACAGACGTTTCGGACGTTGCGCTCGCCGAAGGGCGAGGAACTCGTCCTCGACCACGACTTCTTCGTCGAGCAGGTGCTTCCGCACGCCGTCCTGCGCAAGCTAGGCCCGGACGAGCTCGAACACTATCGAGCTCCCTTCCGCACGCGCGCGTCGCGCTGGCCGACGCTGATCTTCCCACGCGAGATCCCCGTTGAGGGGCAGCCGGCCGACGTGGCGGCGATCGTCGCAAACAGTAAGCGCTATCTTTCGGCGGCGACGATTCCGAAGACGTTCATCAACGTCGTTCCGGGCACGATCTCGGAGTCCGCTCGGGCCGCTGCGCGCAGGTTTCCCAACACCAAGGAAGTCACGGTCAAGGGCATCCACTACGTTCAGGAGGACTCCCCCGCGCAGATCGCCGATGCGGTGCGCGACCTGCTGACGCGCGCGTAGTTACCACGGGTAGGCCGCCCGGCCGACGAGATCGCTGCGACCGCCGGCGACGATCGTTCCGTTGAACCGATGACGGACTCTGCTCGACCTATCCAGGGAACAGCAGGGCCGCCGGTCACCGCGAACGTCGTCACGACGAAGGAGATTCTCGCATGCGTAGCGCTCTCAGCCTCGCGCTTTCGCTCGCCGCCGCGCTCGCCGCGAGCGCCGGCGCCGAACCCGGCGAACACGTCAGCACCCTCGCCGATCAGCGCGGCGTGGGGCTCACCATCTACAACACCGATCTCGCGCTGGTGCGCGACCGGCGCCGGCTCGATCTCCCGAAAGGCGAATCGCGGCTCGCGCTGCGCGACGTGAGCGCGCAGATTCAGCCGGAGACGGCGCTCCTGCAGACCCTCGGATCACCGGAACGGCTCAGCGTGATCGAGCAGAACTTCGACTTCGATCTGCTCTCGCCGCAGAAGCTGCTGCAGAAGTACGTCGGGCGCGACGTCGACGTCGTGCACGTCGATCCGCGGGCCGGCGCGCGGCGCACCGAACGCGCGCGCGTCCTCGCGACGAACGACGGCGTCGTCCTGCGCTACCCCGACCGCATCGAGACCTCGATCGACGGACACCTCGCGTTTCCGTCGCTCCCCGCCGACCTGCGCGACCGGCCGACGCTGGTGAGCGAGGTCGAGAACGCGCGCGACGGGACGCAGGACGTCGAATTGACCTATCTCACCGGCGGACTGACCTGGAAAGCCGACTACACCGCACTGCTCAACGCGAACGACACCGCGCTCGATCTGCGCGGGCTCATCACCTTGCGCAACACCAGCGGCACGACCTACACGGGCGCCAACGTCCAGCTCGTCGCCGGGAACGTCAACGTCGTGCGTTCGGAACTGCAGAGCGCCCCGAAGAATCTCGCCGTCATCGGCAACGCCGCCGCGCGCCCGTCGGAACAGAGCCTCTTCGAGTACCACCTCTACACGCTGCCGCGCAAGACGACCGTCGCCGACAATCAAACGAAACAGGTCGAACTGCTGACGGCGCCCGCCGTCGCCGTCACGAAAACGCTGGAACTGCGAGGCGCGCCCTATTACTATCGGTCGCAGGCGCCGGACCTGGGGGCGCGGCTTCCGGTCGGGACGTATGTCTCGTTCGTCAACAACGGTGCCGGCCTCGCCGTCCCGCTTCCGCAAGGCGCGGTGCGGGTCTACAAGCGCGACCTCTCCGGCACCGCGCAGTTCGTCGGGAGCGATACGATCGAGCACACGCCCAAAGGCGAGACGATCCGCCTCCACCTCGGCGACGCCTTCGACGTGACGGCGCGCAAAAAGCAGACCGAGTGGCGAGTGCTCGAGCCCGCGGGGACGTACGAGAGCGCCTACGAGATCGTCCTGCGCAACGCGAAGACCGCCCCCGAAACGGTCCTCGTCGTCGAGCCGATCGGCGGCGAATGGACGATTCTCGAATCGTCCGCGCCGTACAAGAAGTCGTCGTCGTCGACGGCGTCGTGGGCGATTCGCGTCCCGGCGGGCGGCGCCGCGACCCTCACCTATCGCGTGCGCGTCCGCTACTGATCGCGCTGCCGTCCCTGCAAGCGTGACGCCGCACGACAGGCGCGGCGGCGCGCGAACGGGTACAGGTAGCCGGTCATGACCCCTCCGACGACGACGCGATGACGGCGAAGACCGTGCGGCTCGGCCTCCTGGGCGCTGCCGCGGGGCTCGGTTTCGGCTACACGGCGGTGCGCGCGGTGCAGGCGCTGCGGGATCAGCGTACGCCCTATCCGCTGCTTCCCGAGCGCGACCCGCAACGGTACGGGCGCGTCCGCCGCGCGCTCTCGCTGGCCGCGATCGGCCGCGAAGCCGCCGGGCTCGCCGTCACCGCGTTCGCGATCGGCGATCCGCTCGACCGCGCGCTGCAGCCGTTACCGCGGCCGCTGCGCGCACCCGCGTTCGCGCTGACGGTGGCGGCGATCGACGCCGTGCACGGTCTCGCGGTCGAGTACGTCGACGGCTTCGTGATCGAGCGGATCTACGGCAACTCCGATCAGACGGCACGCGCCTGGTTTGCCGATCGCATCAAGGCGACGGCGCTCGGCGCAGGGGTCACCGCGGTGCTCGTCGCGCTCTTCGACGCGCTCGTCGTACGCGCGCCGCGCAGTTGGCCGTGGCTGACGATCGCCGCGACGCCGCCGCTGCTCGCGGTCGCGACCGTCATCGTGCCGACGTTCGTGATGCCGCTTTTCAACCGCTACGAACCGGTCACCGGCGAACTCGAAACGGCGATCCGCGCGCTCGCCGACCGCTACGGCGTCGGCAACGCGTCGATCCTGCGTTTCGACATGAGCCGTCAGACGAAGAAAGCCAACGCCTTCGTTACCGGCGTGCTCGGCACCGAGCGCATCGCGCTGGGCGACACGCTGATCGATGCGTTCGCCGACGACGAGACGCTCTTCGTCGTCGCGCACGAACTCGGTCACTACGTGCGCCGCGATCCGTGGCTGGGGATCGCGCTCTCAACGGGCGCGGTCGCCGTCACGATCCTGGGCGCGAACGCCCTGCTGCGCCGCACGACCGGCCGCGGCCTCGACGGGCCGGCGCAGGGAGCGCGGCTCGCGTTTTATGCGGCGCTGCTGCAGTTCGCATTCGGACCGCTCGCGAACGCGACATCGCGCGGGATGGAAGCGCGCGCGGACCGCTTCGCGCTCGCCGCCACGGGCGACTACGACGCGGGGATCCGCGCGTTCCGCCGCCTCGCCGAACAGAACCTCGCCGAACTCGAACCGCCGCGCTGGGCCGAACTCCTCTTCGCCTCGCACCCCTCCCTCGCCTCACGCATCCGCGCCCTGTCACGCTGAGCCCGTCGTCACGCCCTATTCGAATTCGTCGTCCCGGTCGGCGGCCGTGCGTTCTTCAGCGCGAGCGTGGGTGTCGAGCCAGCGGACGAACGGCGCGGTCGCGCGCATCGCGTCGTGGAAGACGGCGCGGGCTCCGCGCTCGGTGAACTCGGCGTCGGTGACGTCGCGGCGCAGGAGGTAGTTGCGCGCGCGGATCAGCGGCAGGCGCGGGTGCGTCTTGGGGAAGCCGCGCGGGGTGATCCGCAGCGGTTCCGTGTCGAGCGGAAGGTACGGACGGATCGCCGCGCTGCGCAGGATGCGGTCGAACGCGCGCGCGTCCGCACCGTCCTCGGCGAACGTCGAGCGCAGCGCGTGCAGCGCCGGCTTCTCGGGGACGTAGATCCCCGCGCTGAAGTGGACCCTTCCCGGCGCGACGTGCAGATAGTAGCCCGCGTACGCGCCGTTCTTCCCGCCCGGCGAGAGCCACGCCGAGAGCCACGTCTTGTACGGATCGCGGCCGGTATGAAAGCGCGTGTCGTTCGCGAGCCGGAACAGGCACGCGCGCGGATCGACGTGCGCAAGCCGGTCGTCGGAGCGCGCGCCGGCGAGCACCAGCATCGTCACGAGGTCTTCCCAGGCGTGACGGACGTGGCCGTGCCAGTCGGCGCGGTGGGCGTGAAACCAGGTGCGGTCGTTGTTCCGCTTGAGCCCGCGCAGGAAGCGGAACGTGCGCGCGACGTCGAGCGGATCGTCAGAGCGCTTCGATCGCATCCCACATCCGCGCTTCGATCGCGTTCCACGTGCGCGCCTGCGCGTGCGCGACCCCGCGCGCGACGCGCTCGCCGTCGCCGCGAAGCGCCGCACGCGCCGCCGCCACGAACCCCAGCGCGTCGTCCGCCAGGAAGACCGCGTCCGCAAACTCCGCGGCGACGTCGGCGATCGCCGTCGACACCACCGGCGTGCGCGCGGCGAAGTATTCGAGCGTCTTCGTCGGCGAGATGAACTCGGTGGCGCGGTTGCGCGCGAACGGCATCAGTGCGACGTCGAAGCCGGCGAGCCACGAGGGCAGACCGTCGTACGCGACCCCGCCGGTGAGATGGACGTTGGGCCGGCGCGGCAGGCGCGCCGGATCGAGCTTCACGACCGGACCGACGAGCAGCACGTGCCCGTCGGGGAACGCCTCGGCGAGCGCATCGATTAGCGCGACGTCGATGCGTTCGTCGATCACGCCGACGTAGCCGAAGACCGGTCCTCGCAGCCCCGCCGCGAGCGGATGCGGCGCGACGTCGGCGCTGAAGCGCTCGAATTCGACGCCGCTCGGCTCGCAGCGCGCCTTCGCGCCCAGTGCAGCGCGCTTCGCGTAAAGCGAACGTCCGCCGCAGAAGACCAGATCGGCGCGCGCGAGGACATCACGGTCGTGCTCGGCCATCCCGGCCGGCGCGAAGTCGAACTGCGCGAGTTCGTCCATCACGTCGTAGACGAGCGGCGCGGCGTCGAACGCATCGGCGAGCGCGCGCATCATCGGCGTGTAGAGCCACACCCCGGCCGTCCCGGCGCCGGCGACGGCGCGCGCCGTCGCGATCGCGTCGTCGTCGACCAGCGGCGGCGACCAGCCCCGCCGGCGCCGCGGACGCACGACGGTCACGCCACCGTCGCGCAGGATCTCGTCGCGGTCTTCGTGCGCCGCGAACGGTTCCTCGACGACGACGACGGGGACGCGCCGTGCGATCCGCGAGAGCAGATGATGCGGCCGCTGCCACACGCCGTCCCACCGCAGATGCAAGCCCGCAACGAACGCGCGCGGCGTCACCGGCGCGCGCCGCCGGGGAAGTACGGAAAGGGTTCCGGATCGTGCACGATCCGTTGGGTACGGCGCACCCGATGCGAATCCCGGGGCGCCGAAGGGCACCGACGCATATTCGCGAAATCTCTTGAATATGGCACGAGCGGCCGAAGCGCGGCGCAAACGGCAGTTCAAGGACGCGGTGTACGCCGCAGCGGCGCGCGTCCCGGCGGCGCTCGCCAACCGTCATCGTCTCGAACTCCTCGATTTGCTCTCCCAGCGGCCGCGCGCCGTCGCCGACGTCGCGGCCGAGGCAGGGATCACGATCGCCAACGCCTCCCAGCATCTGCAGGTCCTGGCGCGCTGCGGGCTGGTTGCGGTCGAACGGCGCGGCACGTATGCCTTCTATCGCGCGGCGGGACCGCCGGTCTTCCGACTGCTCGCCGAGATCCGCGCGATCGCCTCGTCGATCGACGCGCGCGTCGCCGACGCGGAGCGCGCGTATCTGGGTTCGCGCGAGCCGTGCATCCCGACGTACGGCGAGGCGTGCGGCGCCCTCGACGACCCGCGAACGATCCTCCTCGATGCGCGTCCGCGCGAAGAATACGAGGCCGCGCACCTGCCCGGGGCGATCAGCGCACCGCTCGATGCCTTGCGATCGGGAACGATCGGGTTGACGCGTTCAAGGCGGTACGTCGTCTATTGCCGCGGTCCGTACTGCGTCTTCGCCGACGACGCGGTCCTGCTGCTGCGCGAACGCGGCTTCGACGCTACTCGCCTTGCACTCGGACCTGCGGAATGGGTCGCCGCCGGCGGTGAGGTCCAGCGTGCCGGCTGACGGCGTGCGGCTCGGGCTGGCCGCGAACGCGCGGCAATTCTGGCTGCTCGTCGTGGTGAACGCGTTCGTGGGAGCGATGGTCGGGATGGAGCGCGACGTGCTGCCGCTCGTTGGAACGCGCCTCTTCGGACTTACCTCGGAGACTGCGGTGCTCTCGTTTATCGTCACGTTCGGCATCACCAAAGCCCTCGCAAACCTCTACGCCGGTCATGCGGCCGACCGCGTCGGCCGCAAACCGCTGCTCGTCGCGGGCTGGCTGATCGCAATCCCGGTGCCGTTTCTCCTCATGTTCGCGCCGTCGTGGAACGGAATCGTCTTCGCAAACGTGCTTCTCGGGATCAACCAGGGCCTGTGCTGGTCGATGACGGTCGTGATGAAGATCGACCTCGTCGGCCCGCGCCGGCGCGGGCTGGCGATGGGACTCAATGAATTCGCGGGCTATCTCGCCGTCGGCGTTGCAGCGTACGCCTCGGGCATTATCGCCGCCGCGTACGGGTTGCGGCCGTGGCCGTTCGCGCTCGGGATCGTTTCGATCGCCGCGGCGCTCCTGATCTCGGTCTGCTTCGTGCGCGAGACGCACGGTCACGCGCGCGTCGAGGCGGCGCAGCGCGACGCCTGCGATGCCCGGCCGTCGTTCGGCGCGCTGTTTGCACGCGTCTCGTGGCGCGATCGCACGCTTTCGGCGATCAGCCAGGCCGGGCTCGTCAACAACCTCAACGACGGTCTTGCGTGGGGGCTGCTCCCGCTGCACTTCGCCGCGGCCGGGCTCGCGCTCGAACGCATCGCTCTGCTTGCCGCCGTCTATCCGGCGACATGGGGGTTGTGTCAGTTGGCAACGGGTGCGCTCTCCGATCGCATGGGACGCAAAGGGATGATCGTCGGGGGGATGTGGAGCCAAGCCGTGGCGATCGCCCTCTTTCTCACGCCCGCGAACTTCGCCGCATGGTTCGCGGCTGCCGTACTGCTCGGCGTCGGCACGGCGATGGTGTATCCTACGCTGCTGGCCGCGATCGGCGACGTCGTCGACCCGCTCGTGCGCGCGTCGTCGGTCGGCGTCTACCGGCTCTGGCGCGACTCCGGCTACGCCTTCGGCGCGCTGCTCGCAGGCGCCGTCGCCCAGACGCTCGGTCACAACGCCGCGATCGCCATCGTCGCGACGATCACGTTCCTGTCGGGCGCGATCGTCGCCATGCGCATGCGCGAAACGTGCCCCTCCGCCTGATCCGCCTCGTTCCGGGAGCATCGCCGTGATTTTTCGTCAGATTCTACGCGCAGCAACCGGCTGCGCTTCGTACGTCTTCGGTTGAGGCGGCCAGGGCCGCGCAGCGGTCGTCGATCCTCAGTTCGAGGTCGCTCACTATGAAGAACTCGCCGCCTCCCACGCGATGAAGATCGAAGCGGTCTTCGCGACGCACGTGCACGCCGATCACCGCTCCGGCGCTCGCGCGCTCGCCGATCGCACGGGCGCGACGCTCTATCAGCACCGCTCGGCCGCGCTCGCCTATCCCTTCGCCCCGCTCGACGACGGCACCGAGATTTCGCTCGGAAACGTCGTCATACGCGCGATGCACACGCCGGGCCATACGCCCGAGAGCGTCTGCCTGCTCGTCACCGACCGAACGCGCGCCGCGGAGCCGTGGTTCGTGTTGACCGGGGATACGCTCTTCGTCGGCGACGTCGGCCGGCCGGATTTCGGCGGCGACGACGCGGGGCGCAGCCTTTACGCGTCTCTCCAGCGTCTGCTCGCGCTTCCCGACCACGTCGAGGTCTATCCGGCGCACATCTCGGGGAGCCCGTGCGGACGCGCGATGAGCGGCAAGCCGTCGTCGACAATCGGATTCGAGCGACGCTTCAATGCCGCGCTTCAGGCCCCTGATCGCGATGCGTTCGTGGCGATGCTCTTCGAGGGACTGCCGGAGAAGCCGGCGTCGTTCGCCGAGATGATCGCCGCCAACCGCGCGGGCTAGAGCCGCCCGGCTTCCTGCACACGCCCGCCGACCAGATGATCGCCTTCGGGCTCGCCGCGATCGCGACGCGCCAGCAGTTCGCTCGGCGGGATTGCGCGGTCGTCGCGCTCCCACCAGCCCGCGCGGCGCGGCGCAGTGATCCGGCCGGTGCGTACGAGTTCGGCGATCGCGTCGGCGACGGCGGTCGGCCGCGGCTCGCCGCGCGGTCCGGCGAACGTGAACACGCCGTCCTCGGCGACGCCTGCGTCGTCGCGCAGGAGCGAGTGCCAGTCGGTCATCCCGAACGCCGCCCACGCGCCGACCGCGCGGACATCGACCCCGGCATCGCGCAAAGCGCGCACGTCGTCGACGTGCTGCGCGAGCCAGCGCACGCGCTCCGGCGCGGGGGCATGCACGTGCACCTCGCCGAGGGCCAGCGGAAGACGCAGGCGTTCGGCGGCAGCCCACAATAGGGGCGCCGCGCGCGGCGCCTCTTCACCCGCGACGTAGACCGCCGGAACGTCGCCGATGCTGCCGTCCGGCGCGGTGAACACGTAGCGTTCCGAGTGCGGATAGTGATTGAAGGCGACCAGATCCGGCGCCGTCGCGCGTGATTCGAGCGCCGCGAGTTCCGCCGCGAGCACGCCGCCACGATCGAGCAGAAACCCGCTCAGCGGATGCGCGGCGCCGACGCGGCCGGCAACGAGTTCGGCGGAGAGAAACATCCGCTCGCGCAGGAACGCGACATAGTCGCGGACGCCGTCGTCGCCGGCGGTGAAGCGCTGCAGGTCTTCGGTGAGGACGAATTCGGCGCCGGGGACGATCGCGCGGATGCGCGCCATCGCTTCCTGCTGCGCGAGCGTCTGATGGACCATCGAGCGGCCGAAGGCGTGGTCGTCGGCGAGGTTCGGAAACCACACCCCGTAGAGCGTCGCGAAGCGCGCCGTGGTGAGAGGCTCGTTGATCGGCGTCCACCGGCGGACCCACGGAAACGCCCGTGCAACCGCCTCAGCGTAGTCGGCGAAGAGCGCCGGGAACGCCGGGTCGAGCAGGTCGGTGTAGCGCGGGCCGCTGCCGTGATGCAGCAGCGTGACGATCGGTTCGATCCCCGCGTCGCGCAGCAGGCTCAGACGCCGCTCGGCCCAGCGCAGATCGATCTCCGCGGGATCAACGGGCGCCGCGCGCTCCCACAGCACCGGGGTGCGCGACGCGTCGATCCGCAGCGACGCGAGCAGCGCGACGTCGCCGTCGCGCCGATCGTGTCCCGTCAGCGCGAGCTGATCGACGATGCGGTTCGCGTCGACCCGCGCGACCGTCGGTTCGGGCGACGCCCAAACCTCGAAGCCGCGGGCGTTAGAGCGCGACAACGGGGGACGGACGGGTGCCGAGCCAGGTCGCGAGATCGGTCTTGACGTCGATGTGCGTCCCGTCGCGCAGCTCGCGGCGGAACTCGCCGAACAGACCGAACGCTTCGGCGAACGCGTCGTGCTTGTGGATCGACTCGTAGTTCACTTGGCTCGCGCCGATGTACGTCGTGTCGGGGAAGTCCGCGTACATGTCGAGCGCGCGCGCGAGGATCCCGCGCACGACGTCTTCGACGAACTTCGGGTTGTGATGCGCTTTGTTGACGATGAAGAACTCGTCGGGACGCTTGAGCAGGTCGTACGTCTCGCTCGACATCGACGACTCGACGATCTCGACGAGATCCTCGGCGCGGATCTCTTCGGCGAACGCCGCGTCGGCGCCGATGTACACGCCGCCGCGTCCGCGCTGGTTGTGCGTCGCGACTGGCAGCGCGTCGAGCGCGCGCGTCGCGTCGGCTTCGCTGAATCCGGCATCCATCAGCTCGCGCAGGCTGTGCTCGCGCACCATCAACTGGGCGCACGGGCAGGCCGTCATCCCTTCGGCTTCGACCCCGACGATGCGGCGCGTACCGTGGGCGTCGGCATGCGCGATGCTCACCAGCGTGTACGTCTCCTCGGTGCGCTTCCCGCTCACCGGCGTCCAGCGCTCGAGTCCGAAGTCGGCGCGCAGCCGCACGTCGGCGCGTAACGCGCCCTGCGAGCGCACGATCTCGCGCGCGATCTGCTCGGTGAGGTGCTCGACGCGCGAGGGCTTCTCGCGCCGGTTAAGCACGTCGAGCGTGGCCGCTTCCAGCAATTCGGAGAAGCGCGACATATGCACGCCGGCCTTGTCGGGCGCGAGGTCGGCGACCATCGTGAAGTCGCCGTGGAAGAGCCGCTCTTCGCCGCCGACGTTGAGCCGGATCAGATGCTTCACCGACGAGACGCCGACGCGGTTGAGCGAGAGGCGCACGTCGGGTGCCTCTTCCTGACGATTGGCGATGAAGTGGACCGCGCGCGCCTTGCGCTGGACCCAGCGCTTATCGACCTTTTGCGCGAGCGCCGAGATCGTCTCGCCGCTGCGCGGCTCGACGACGTCGGGCGCGATCTCGGCGAGCGGGATCAGGTTGAACGCGCGCCCGGCGAGATACGGGTGCGGCACCTCGAAGCGCCCGAAGTCGGCGACGAGCCCGTCGATGAGCAGGATGTCGATGTCGATCGGGCGCGCATCGAGCGGCGTGCGCGTCTGGCGCCCGATCGCGGTTTCGATCCCGCGGACCACGGCTTCGAACGCCAGCGGTTCAAGCGTCGTCGCAAGCTTGGCGGCGACGTTGAGGAACGCCGGGCCGGCGACGCCGCCGGCGGGCGCCGTCTCGTAGTACGAGGAGACCGCCTCGACCGTCGCCTCGCGACGAAGGCGCTGCAGCGCGCCGAGGATCGTGCTTTGCCGATCGCCGAGATTCGATCCCAGACCGACGTAAACCGTGGGCATACTCGCTCTTAGACCGCCGGCGAGCGTTCCAAGTTGCCCGCCGCCTCCGGCGTGCCGGGCATCGCGGGCGCAATTGCCAGGGCGCGCCGGCGTTCGGGCGCGGTCGCGGCCATCATCCGGGCCAATTGCACCGTCTCTTCGACGTCGTGCACCCGCAGGATGCGCGCGCCGGCGCTGATCCCAATCGCCGCCGTCGCGAGCGAGGGAACGAGCAGTTCCTTCGCCGGCCGATCGAAGACGCGCCCGATGAAGCTCTTGCGCGAACTGGCGAACAGTATCGGAAAGCCGAGCGCCCTTAGTTCGCCGAACCGCTCGAGGATCTCGAGATCGGTCTGCGGCTCCTTCCCGAACTCGAGCCCCGGGTCGATCGCGATCGCGTCGCGCGCGACGCCGGCGGCAATCGCGCGTTCGGTGCGTTCGTGCAGAAACGCGACGATCTCGGCGAGCGCGTCTTCGTAGACGTACGCCTGCGGATCGCGTTTGTTGAGCTCGCCTTTGAGGTGCATGACCACCAGGCCGGCGCCGTGCGTCGCGACGACGCCCGCGAGGTCGGGATCGGAGAGGCCGCTGCAGTCGTTGATCAGGTGCGCGCCGGCGGCGAGCGCGGCGTCGGCGACGCTCGCCTTGAACGTGTCGATCGAGATCGCGACGTCGATCCCGGCGTCGACGATCGCCTGGACCGCGGGGACGACGCGGTCGCGCTCTTCGGCGGCGGCGATACGCGGGTTCCAATGCGCGTAGGACTGTCCGCCGACGTCGACGAGCGACGCCCCCGCGGCCGACATCGCGCGCGTTTTCGCGACGGCGGCGTCGACGCCGCTCACGCGCTCGTAGAACGAATCCGGCGTGACGTTGACGATCCCCATCACGCGCGCTTCGTCGGCGACATCGAGCGTGCGCGCGCGGAGGCGCAGCGGCGACGGCTTCTGCGCGCTGCGCCGCAGCGCAGCGCGCAGCACGTCGATCGTCGCACCGGCGTGCGGCACGGCGGCGCGCGCAGCATCCAACTGCGCGACGCTCGCGCCGACCAACATTTCACGGCCGGCGTCGCACACCACGGCGCCGGCGCCGCGCAGCGCCGCGCGCACGTCGCCGGCGAGCGGTCCGTCGACGGCGATCACCGCGGCATCGGCGGCGGCCGCGAGCGCGCGGGCATCGCCGGGCGGCAGCGCGCCGCCGTAGCGTTCGGCGAGCGAGTCGGCGGCACGGGTCACGAGCGAGCGGGCGATCACAACGGATCGTTCGACCCGGATGCGCCGTTCTCAGGTTCCCGAGGTTTGAGGGCCTCGGCGGTGCGGGCACGAGCGTGAGCCGGTGAAGACGAGGAGAGAGACGTGGCAGCATCGGCGCGCAAGCCGGCCCTGCGCAAGGGGACGAAAGTGGAATGGGACGCCTCGCAAGGCACCGTCAAAGGAACCATCAAGAAGGTCGTCACCTCGACGACGCGCGTGAAAAAGGCACGTCGCCAAGGCGTCGCCCGAGCATCCGGAAGTGCTGGTGAAAAGCGACCGCACCGGCGCCGAAGCGGTGCACCTGCCGAGCGAACTGCGCAAGCGCAGTTGACGCCGCAGCGCCGCAGCGGCGCGCTAGATGTTGCGGATGTTCTGCGCGCTGAGCACGCCGTGGACGCGAGCGTGCAGGTCGAGCAGGTGCGCGCGGGTCCCTTCGTCGCTCGCTCCCGCGGCGCCGCGGACGAGCCGTTCGTCGAGTCTGGTGAGCTGGTAGCGCGCCAGCGCCTGCGTCTCGCGCGGCAGGCCCAGCTGATCGGCGAAGAGCGACGGGAGCGCCGCGATCTCCATCTCCAGATCAGCGAAGCGGCGCTGGAGTTCGCGATGCGCCGGCGTGATCGACCGGCTGCCGACGTCGTCGAAGACCGCCGCGTTCGTCCAGGCGTAGAGATCGGCGAGCGTCATCGTCTCGCCGGGGCGCCGCACCTTCAGCTCCTGGTCCGCGACGCGCGCGAGCGTGAGCGGCGAGAACATCTCCGCGATCACGTCGTCCTGCACTTCGCCGATCACCTCGCGGATCGGGAAGTCGGGACGGACGATGCGGTTGGCGCCCCAGTGCACGCCGTAGCGCGTCGGAGCCGCCGCGTTCAGGAGTTCCGGCGGGTAGCGGAACGCGCGCGACGAGAGAATCGAGCGGTCGATCAGGCCGAAGGCGCGCCGCTGTTCGGCGCGCGGAATCGAAGCGAACGGCAGCGGCGCGCCCGGCTGATCGCGATGCGAGCGCGAGGTGTAGATTCCGCCGACGTACTTCGACGCGAGCAGCCCCGCATCGAGCTGATCTTCCAGTACGGTGATCAAACCGGTCCGCAGATCCTGATAGGTGCGCGTATCGCCGCGGTAGTGCCGCGTGAGCCCCTGCGTCACCGCGTCGTCGACGCGCAATTGCTCGTCGATCGAGGCCAGCGGATCGCTCCCCAGATCGAAGCGCTGAATGCGCGGATCGATCGAGAGCACGCTGGCGTCTTCGTCCGTCCCGTACGCGAGCCCGGGCTGGGTGGAGCGCGCGGCGATTCTGCCGAGCGCGACGCGCTCGTCGGCGGAACTCCGCACGTTGGGGAAGCTGCGATAGCCGTATTCGATCGCCCACTCGTCGTAGACGCCGACGCGCGTCGGGAAGTAGTCGGCTTGCCGCATCCCCGGCGCCGCGATGTTGGCGGGCGTGTAGTCCATGACCGAGGCGGTAGTGCCGTGCACGCGCGTGAACGCCGGATCGTGCAGTTGGGCGGTGCCGTACGCCGTCGAGCCGCGGAAGTTGTGCCGCAGTCCGAGCGTGTGGCCGACTTCGTGCATCACCGTGGCGTAGAGCCACTCCTGCGCGTAGCGTTCGCGGTCGGCGGCGGTCGCACGCGGATTCTGCGCCAGCATCAGCGTCCCGAGCGCCGCCTGGGCGACCGAACCTTCCTGATACGCGCACACCCGGGCGTCGTCGTCGCCGTCACCGTCGGTCGGTGCGCTCACTGTCAAACCCAGCGCCTTCGCTGCGTAGGCGTTGCGCGCGGCCGCCTGCTGAGCCGGCGCGATGCGGTCGACATAGCCGCGCTTCACGCCGCGCAGCGACTCACCGTCGATGACGACCTCGGCGCGGATGATCTGTCCCGTGTCGGGATCGCTCACGTGCGGACTGTAGGCGCTGAAGTCGGGCTGGACCGACGTGATCCAGCGAACCGTCGTGTAGCGCGCGTCGTCGGGGTCCCAGTTCGGATCGTTCGGCGGGTCTTTCACGACGATCGCGTGCGGCCGGCCGACCTTCGCGAACGCTTCGTTCCAGGCCAGGATCCCGCGCCGGACGGTCGCGCGATACTCCGTCGGGATCTCGTTGGTCAAATAGAATGTGATCGGACCGTCGTCCAGATTCCAGCGATCGATGAACCGCTCGAACGGCGTCACCGCGGCGTCGTTGCCGTAGCGGCGGCGCGCGGTGATGAAATAGCCGATCCGGTCGTCGGCGAGACGCGGCACGAAACGCGGGTCGCGTTCCGGCGGCGCAACGATGCTGTAGTGCATCACCACCGGGATCCCGCGCCCGTCGGGGACGGTCGGCAGCGCGTTCGCCGGCCCGTTGAACGCCAGGTTGACGCTCACTTCGTCGTTGCGCGGTAACGCTTTGGTCGCGCCGTAGTACGACTTGCTCGCATCGACCGAGAACGACGGCCGCACGCTGAGCACGAGCAGCCCCGGCAGCGACGGCGGCGTCACGCCGCGCCCCAAATCGCTCCCCACCCCCTCGAAGTCGGTCAGGAAGATCGACGGCGAGACGACGGTATGCTTCTTCTCCGGATCCTCGGCGACGATCGGCGTCGAGAGAATCACCGAATCCGCAACGCTGATCGCGAGCGAGTTCGCCGCCGCCGACCCCTTCTCGGCAACGTACCGGGTGTTCGGCGTAATCCACAACACCCGCTTGCCGACGCGCTTGAACGTGACTTGCAGCGGATCGTAGACCCGCCCCGCAAACGCCCCGCTCCCGACCCCGCGCTCGATCGACGGCAAGATGATGTACGTGCGATCGAAATTCTCCGGCTTCAGATCGAAGTACAGCTCTTCGTCCTTGCGCAGCAGATCGATCACGCCCGCCTGCGGAGCAATCCCCTTCGCAAACGCCGCATATGACTGCGGATTCCCCAGCGTCAGCCCGAGCGGCAGCGCACTCGCCGACGGCGACGCCCCACCGTTCACCCGCACGCCGCCGGGACCCGGCGACCCCTGCGGCTCCGGCGAGGGCGTCCCCAGCGGCGAGACCGGCACGGGCACCGGCGTCCCGCTCGCCGCCGCCTTCGGCACCGCCGAAGGCGCAGCCGAAGCCGCCGCTGCCGCAGGAACCGCGTTCCCCGCACCCTGCGCAGCGGCAAACGACGCCGTCACACTCAACGCAGCCACCAAACAAACCGCCACAAGCCGCACCATCGAGCCGGAAAGATTCCACACCCCACCCGCCAAGCCCGCCGCGCGCCCCCCGGGCCCGACCATGTCGGCGCCTGCGGTGCGCGGCTGCGGCGGGCACTCTGAACGAGCGCAGGCCCGGAGGGCCGAGAGCGACGTGAAGACGTAGCGTTCGTCGCGCACGACGCGCGAGGAACGCGTGCCCGCCGCGACCGCACACCGCAGGCGCCGACCGCCACCACCGACCCCGCTCAGCGCGGCGAGAACGTCCAATTCCCGGCGTTTGCCGTTTGCGTGATGAACGAGGGCGTGAACCCCCCGAACCCGTCGCGCAGCGCCGAGATCTTCACCGGCGATCCGAGAAAGTGCAGTGGCACATCGCGCACCAGCAGCGCTTCGATCCGCGCGTACGCGCGTTTGCGCGCCGCCGGTTCGTACGACGCGAGCGCCTCCCGCTGCGCCGCGTCCATCGCTGCGCTGCAGTAGAACGAATGGTTGTAGCCCGCCGGCGGCCGGTCGGCGCAGAGAAATTGGCCGCTATCGTCGGGATCCATTCCCGCGAACCAGCCGTACAGCGCGATGTCGTACTTGCCGCGCGGCAGGATCCCGCCTTGCGACGCCGGCGCATCGTAGATATCGCTGTTGTAGGAGTGCACGTCTGCCCGCACGCCGATCGAGGCGAGTTCGCTCTGCAGGAGCACCGACTCACGGCGGTAGCTCTGCGAGGCGCCGAAGATCGCGAGGTCGAGACGGAGCGGATGCGCCGGCCCGTACCCGGCTCTCGCGAGCAGCGCACGCGCCGCGGCGGGATCGTGCGGGATCGGCGCGAGGTGCGGATCGGCCGCCCACAGCACCGCCGGCAGATCGGCGATCGCGCGCTGGTAGAAGCCGTAGACGACGTTGCGGCGAAACGCCTGCGCGTCGGCGACGAGCGCGACGGCGCGGCGGACGCGCACGTCGGCGGCCGGCCCGCGGCCGTTGTTCATCATGATCCCCCAGTACCCGTTGATCGGCGTCGTCGCGAGCGTGACGTGCGGGATCGTGCGCGCGAGCGCCGCCGCGTTCGCGGAGAGGTTGATGAGGCCGTCCAGTTCGCCCGTGCGCAGTCCCACGAGCTGCGTGTTCTCGTCGGCGATGAACCGCACGCGCAGGCGCGCGATGTGCGGCGCGCCGCCCCAGTACTGCGCGTTCGCTTCCAGATCGACGCGATCGCCGCGCTGCCACGACACGAACCGGAACGGTCCCGTGCCGACGGGATGCTGGGCCAGCGGCGTGCGCGACGCGTCGCCGCCGGTCAGCAGATGCGCCGGCGAGAGATAATACGGAGCATCGCTCTCGGCGAAAACGGTTCCGACGAACGGCGCGAACGGTCGCTTGAGACGGAAGCGCACCGTGAGCGGATCCGGCGTTTCGACGCGCGAGACGACATCGTAGCCGTGGCGCGTCTCGACCGGATTCGCCGCGTTCATCACCGCGCGAAACGACGCCGCGACGTCGGCGCTGGTGAACGGCGAACCGTCGTGCCAGCGGACGCCCGAGCGCAGACGGTAGGTGATCGTGAGGCCGTCGCGGCTGATCCCACCGTTCGCGCGCGTCGGAACGGCTGCCGCAAGGGCGGGGATCGGATTGCCCCGGGCATCCGACGAGATCAGCGGATCGTAGATGAGCCGCAGCATCTCGTTGTCGTCGACCGACTGGCCGAGGAACGAGACCAGCGTGTGCGGCTCGACGACGAGCGCGATGCGCACCGGCGCCGAGCCGTGGCCCGGCGCCGCCGCCGACGACGGTGCGGAACCCCCGCAGCCCGCTGCCGCGAGCAGCGCGATCAGCGTGACGACGCGGCGCAGCACCTCAGTCGGGCTCGCCGAAGAGCGGGTGCACGTTGCGTTCGCCGCGGTGCAGGTAGTCGACGCCGTCCATCCACGCCGGCCGCGGCGCGCCCATCAGCCAGTAGTCGAACCACTCGTCGAGATGCACGGTCCAGTACTTCTGCGCTTCTCGGCCGCGCAGATTGTGGTCTTCGCCGTCGAACGAAAACAGATACGCTTCCTTGCCGAGCCGCCGCATCGCGGTGATGTACTCGATCCCTTCGAACTGCGGTACCGCCCCGTCGAGTTCGTTGTGGATCGTCAGATACGGCGTCGTCACGCTGCGGATCCCGAACAAGCCGGAATTCTCGAGGTAGAGATCGGGGCGTTCCCACGGCGGCGCGCCGATGCGCGACTGGCCGCGTTCGTACTGCGATTCGCGGACGTTTCCGCTCTCGAGCCGGATCCCGCCGTACGCGCCGATCATGTCGTCGACTGCCGCGCCGGCCTCCACCGCGCGGAAACGGTGCGTCTGCGTGATCAGATAGTTGATTTGGTACGCGGCCCACGAGTGTCCCGCGATCGCGAGCCGCTTCGGGTCGACGTATCCAGTCGCGATCGCGGCGTCGACCGCCGGCATGATGCAGTGCAGCGCGCTGCGCCCGGGATGCCCGGCGACGTACTTCACGTCGGGAAGCAGCATGACGTACCCGCGCGAGACGTAGCGCGCAAAGTTCGGGCTCGTCCCCGGCGCGGGCGTGCTGTACGTGTGGAACGTACCGGTGAAGGTCTCGTAGAAATACGTGAGCAGCGGCGCGGCACGGTTCTTCTGCAGGCCGTCGGGGACGATGAGGATCGCGCGCATCGGTGCCCCGTCGCACGCGCGATAGGAGATCAGCCGTTCCGTTCCCCACCGGTAGTTTTTCTGCTGCGGGTTGGCGTCCGTGACTTGCACCGGCGCTGCGAACGACGCGTCGGTCGCCCACAGATCGCGAGAACGCCGGAACGACTCGCGCGAGAACACGTAACGATCGGCGCGGCGCGCGGCGAGCGGAGGCTGCGTGTAGCGGTGCAGGCTGTCGTTGAAGACGGTGCGCGTCCCCTGCACGATCTCGTCGGCACGGAAGAGCGACTGCGGGACGCCGCCGCCGGCGGGGAGCCGGGCGTACCCGCTCGCGTAGGTGCGGGTATCGATCTGCGCGAGAAGCAGTGGAGTATCGAGCGCGTATGCGTCCGCCTCGCGATCCGGCTGCACGGCGGAATAGACGGTGCGCGCCGCGCGGCCCGCACCGCGCGTGAGATTCGTCGCTGCGCCGGTCTCGGGGTTCGCCAGCCAGATGTCGTACTGGTCGTACAGCAGCACGCCGCGATCGCCGGCGATCCAGCCGCCGGTGCCGTACGGCGGCGGCGGTGCAGGATGATCGTCGTCGACGTTCCAGAACGCGATCGGCGCGCGCGTCGCGAGCATCGTCCGTTTGCCGTCGGCGGTGCGGATCGCTGCCCAGTGCCGCGACCGTTCTTCCCACAGCAGCGCGTAGCGGCCGCCGGGCGAGAGCGATCCTTCCTGTGCCCCACGCGCGAGCAGCCGCCGCCCGCCGTCCGCGAGCGCGACCGCGTACAAGTCGGCCCGGTCGTCCGCCGTCCACGAACGGGAGCGGCGATACGCGCGGTAGTCTTTGCCCAGCGCGACGGCGGGGTTGCGATTGACCTCGACATCGCGCAGCGCGGGCGAACCCAACTGCGCGAAGCGCTGCGCCGCGACGTCGTAAACGGCGAGATACGTGCGCTTGCGTTCCTGCTCGGCGTCGTGCTTCTGCTGCGACTGCAGCACGTCGTCGTGCCACGTCCACAGATCGACCTTCATCGGCTCCGGCGTCCCGGACGGGCGCGGTGTCGGCGCCGCCGCGGTTCCGAGGAAGACGCGCGCGCCGTCGCGCGAGAATTCCGGCGCCCGGTCAGCGCTCGGCGCCGTGCCGTCGGCGAGCCCCGGCGTCCCGAGATCGACGGCCTTGCGCGCAGCGAGCGGCGTCGCGCGCAGATCGACGACGTAGAGAGCATCGTGCGGGACATCGCCGGCAAACGACGCGGCGTCGCTGAGAAACGCCAGCGACGAGCCATCGCGCGCGAACGCCGGCTTGCGGTACCGTCCGGCTCCGGTCAGCACGTCGGTGGTCGCGGCGCGCGCGACGTCGTAGACGTGCAGACCGTCACCGCGGCCGTCTTTGGTCTCGGTCGCGTACGCGATGAAGCGGCCGTCGTCGGAGACGGCGATATCGGTCGCATTCGGCGCCGTGACCGATTTCGCGGTTGCGAGATCACGGATCGTCACCGGGGCCGACGGATCTTTCGTCTTGTCGGCTTTGGGCGCCGGCGACGCCGACGCGGATGGCGACGGAGCCGGAGACGCACCGGGCCGCGGCGATGCGGCCGGTGATGCGCTCGCCGCCGGCGCAGCCGACGGCGACGGCGAGGGCGACGGTTCGGCGCGATAGGCGATCGTCGTTCCGGCGTCTTTCGGAACCGCGACGATCTTGACGTCGTCGACGATCGTCGCGCCCGCGGCGCTCTGCAGGTCGAGGATTCCGATCCCGTTCTTCGGCTGCTGCGCTTCGGGCTTCTTCGCTTTCTTCGCGGCGTCGACGTCCTTCTTCGCCGCAACGTGCGTGAAGACGACGAAGCGGCCGTCGGCGGTGAACGCCGGAGCGTTGCCGCGCGGTTCGCGTCGTTCGGCGCCGCTGCGCAGATCGCGCACGACCAGCGTCGGATCGCCGTCCTCGGGCGTCAGCGCATACGCGAGATGCGTGCCGTCGTCGGAGAGGACGGGCGTGCGGATCGCGTTCCAACCGTCATACGCGCGATAGTCGAGCGGCGGCGGCAGTGCTGCGGCGGCCGCCGTCCGCGGCACGGTGGGCAGGAGCGTGCACGCGAGCGCAAGCGCGAGGGTAGCACGGGCGCCGAACATCCGGCGTCCGTACCTCCGCAATCGCTAGGAAACCTGCGTCCCGACCGGCGTCAGCCACGGACCCGGTGCGGCGCGTTCGCCCCGGACGACGGCGTGGTAGGTGGTGCGCAGCCGTTCGGTGATCGGCCCTTCCTGCGCCCAGTGCGTGTCGTCGATCCGCGAGATCGGCACGACCTCGGCGGCGGTGCCGGTGAAGAACGCTTCTTCGGCCTGCTGCAGATCCTCGAGGGTCAGCGGGCGCACGCGGCTGGTGATCCCCGCGTCGCGCGCGAGCGCGAGCACGCTCGCGCGCGTGATCCCCGGGAGGATGTCGGCCTCGGCGTCGTTGGTGATGAGCACGCCGTCGCGCACGACGAAGATGTTTTCGCCCGAACCTTCGGCGACCTCACCGCGATCGTTGAGCAGGATCGTTTCGCCGAAGCCGCGGTTCTGCGCGTCGGCGAGCGCGCGGATCGAGTTCGTGTAGTGACCGCCGGCCTTCACCGTCGAGGGCAGCGCGCGCGACGGCGTCTTCATGAACGGTGAGATCGTCGCGGTGATCGTCGCGACGCCGCCGGCGAAGAGACCGTCGAACGGCAGCACGCCGATCATCACGTGCACGGGACACTCGCGGCCCGGATTCAGACGCACCGTCTCGCCGCCGAAGAACGCCAACGGACGGACGTACGCCGCACTGCGTCCGCTCGCGCGCACCGTCTCGACGATCGCATCCAAAAGTCCCTGCGCGTCGTAGGCGAGCTCCATGCCGTACGCGGCCGCGCCGGCGATCAGCCGGTCGACGTGTTCGCGAAGCCGGAAGATCGACGGTCCGTCCGGCGTCGGGTAGACGCGAATCCCTTCAAACACCGACGAGCCGTAGTGCAGCGCGTGGGTGAGCGCGTGCACATGCAGCTGGTCGTCGTCGAGGAGGCGGCCGTCGAGCCACACGGTGGTGGCGGTCCGGGTCATCACGGGCGATCTCTCCTGGTGAAACGACGAACGCCCCGGCCTTGCATCGGCCGGGGCGTTCGTTCGCAGGTGTTTTGCTGGGGTCTTACGCGAACGACGATCCGGCCGGCGGGCAAATCCCGACGGTAAGAGAGAACACCGGAAACGCGTAGCGCGACGCCATCGGACGCCCACCGTAACACGCGCTCTGCCGGACGGTCAAGCCGCCGCCCCCCTCGCCCATCGCGGAGGTTCTCGATGAAACGGTTCGCGCTGGTACTCGCGACCCTGCTGCTGGCCGGCTCGCGGCCGCTCGCCGCGGACGCCGACGCATCGCGACAAGCCGACGTCGAGCGCAAAGGCAAGGCCGTGATGCCGTTCGATCAATCCGCATCGATGCACGTGTTCGTCCCGACGGCGCGCGGCGGCGTGCAGACCGTCATGGTGCACGACGGCGATCCGGCGCAGGTGGCGCTGGTGCGGTCGCACCTGCGGGCCGAGGCGGCGCGGTTCGCGCGCGGCGATTTTCGCGACCCGGCGGCGATCCACGGGACGCGCATGCCGGGGCTGCGGACGCTGAGCGCCGGCGCGGGCCGTATCGCCGTCACGTACGCCGACGTCGCGACCGGGGGCCGCATCACCTATGCGACGGGCGATCCCCGTCTCGTCAGGGCCTTGCACGCCTGGTTTGCCGCGCAGGTGAGGGACCACGGTCGCCGCGTCATGTCTTCGCTGGAGTAAGAGGAGGCGAGGAGGTTTGAGCACGCGCGGAAGCGGGTACCAAGGTCGGCGAGGGTCTCCCCAGCACAACTTCTCACTACGCCCTTGGGATAACGGCGCCGTCCGCACCAACTACGAGGTGGACGGCGCCGCTCTCGTTTCGGGGCTCAGTAGCCCGCGCTCGATGCGCAGCACCCGTGCGCCGAACTCGACGATATCGGCCTCGTCGTGCGTGACGAGAACGACCGGGACGTCGAGCGCTCCCAGCGTTTCGCGGACGGTGCGGCGCACGGCAGCGCGCGTCGCGGGATCGAGCGCGGAGAACGGTTCGTCCAGCAAGAGGGCGCGCGGTTCCCAGGCCAGCGCCCGCGCCAGCGCGACGCGCTGGCGTTCCCCCCCGGAGAGCGCGCGCGGCCGCGCGTGCGCGAGGCGGTCGATCCCCAGCCGCTCGAGCCACGTGCGCGCGACCGCGTCGCGGTGCGCGCGCGCGATCCCGCGCGCAGCGAGCCCGTAGCCGACGTTCGCCAGCACGTCGAGGTGCGGGAAGAGCGCGTAGTCCTGAAAGACGTACGCGATGTTGCGGTGATACGGCCGGACATGGTGGGCGCGGTCGTCGAGGATCGCGTCGTCGAGCTGCACGATCCCCTCGCCCGGACGCGTCAGCCCCGCGATCGTGCGCAGCAGCGTCGTCTTCCCCGCGCCGCTCGGCCCTGCGAGGACGGTGACGCCGCGGTCGAACGTCGCGGCGATCGTCAGCGTGAACTCGCGCAGATGCGTGCGCACCTCGACGCGGATCATGCCGCGCGCCGTTCGAAGATCCGCGCCGTGACGACGACCGCGATCGCGACCGTGATCAGCACGATCGCGAGCGCCGCGGCGAGATCGAGATCGCCGCTTTCGAGCCCGAGATACACGGCGAGCGGCAGCGTCTGCGTGACGCCGGGGAGGTTGCCGGCGAACATGATCGTCGCCCCAAACTCGCCGAGCGCGCGCGCCCACGCCAGCACCGCGCCGCCGGCGAGCGCCGGCAGCGCGAGCGGGACGGTGATGCGCGCGAAGGTCCGCAACGGCCCCATCCCCAGCGTCGCCGACGCGTCCTCGAGCGCGCGGTCGACGCTCAGAAATCCGGTCCGTGCGGCGCGCACGTAGAACGGAGCACCGACGAAGATCTGCGCGATCACGACCGCGGCGGTCGTGAACGCGAGGCGGACGTGCAGCGCGTCGAGCAGCGGCGCCGCGGCGCCGAAGCGTCCAAAGGTGAAGAGCAGCGCGAGCCCGGCGACGGCGGGCGGCACCACGATCGGAAGATCGACGAGCGCATCGATCGCAGTCCGCCCGCGAAACGTGCCGCGCGCCAGCACGTAGGCAAGCGGCGTGCCGAACAGCAGGGTCAGCGCAAGCGAGCACGCGGTGGTGACGAGCGAGATGCGCAGCGCGTTCTGCGCCGCACCGCTCGCGAGCGCAGCGGCGAACGACGCGGGCGAGAGGTGCAGGTACAGCATTGCGATCGGAGCCGCGATGAAGAGCGCGAAGAGCGCCGCGGCGGTCGCGACCGCGGCGCGAATCATTCCTCGAAGCCGCGCGCTTTCAGAAAGGCAAGGCCCGCGGGCGAGGTGATGAAGTCGACGAACGCCTTCGCGCCGCTCGCGTTGGGCGCCGCCTTGAGCACCGCGATCGGATACGTCGCCTGCGGGGCGGTCGCGGGCGGAAAGCGCAGAACGCGCACCTTCGACGCGATCTGCGGCGTGACGTCGGTCGCATAGACGATTCCGGCGTCCGCCTCACCCAGCGCCACCTTCGTCGCGACGGCCTTCACGTCGGTTTCTTCGCTCACCACGTTCGCGTTCACACCGGCGACGTAGTTCGCGCCAAACGCCGGGTCCTTCGCCAGAGTGACCAGCGCCGTGCGCGCGTACGCACCGACGGGAACCGTAGGCGCGGCGAGCACGATCTTGACGCCGCCCTTCGCGAGGTCGGCGAGCGACGCGACGTTCCGCGCGGAGGAGCGTACCACGACGACGAGGCTGTTGTGCGCGAGCGTCTTCGGCTCGTTCGTGAGCGCGGAGACGCGCTGCATCTGCGCCGCGTTCGCGGCGACGAACACGTCGGCGGGCGCACCTTGCAGGAGCTGCGCCGCGAGCGCGTCGGAGCCGCCGAAGTCGAAGCGCACCATCGTGCCGCCGCTCGCTTTGGTGAACGCCGGAGCCGCGGCTTCAAAGGCCTCTTTTAACGATGCCGCCGCATAGACGATAACCGGATCGGCTGCGCCCGCAGCGAGCGGCGAGGCGACGAGCCCCGCGACGGCGGCGATCTGCAGCATGGTGATGCGACGCATGGCCCGACCCGCTACGACCGTCCGCGCGACACGACCTGTCGCGCGCGGGGGCAGGGAT
This sequence comes from Vulcanimicrobium alpinum, assembly GCF_027923555.1. Taxonomy (GTDB): domain Bacteria; phylum Vulcanimicrobiota; class Vulcanimicrobiia; order Vulcanimicrobiales; family Vulcanimicrobiaceae; genus Vulcanimicrobium; species Vulcanimicrobium alpinum. The sequence goes on from NZ_AP025523.1 coordinate 2,605,691, forward strand.
ACTCCTGCTCGCGGAGCATCCTTACGGCCCGCCCTTCGCAGCCGCATCTCGTCCGGCGGGGATGTGGAGGGAATCATGTCGGCACTGGACCCGCGTCTGGAGCACGATCGCGTCGTGTTGGAAGACGACGAGGAGCGTTGGACGGTTCGCGCGGCGCACGCAAAGATCGCGGCGCGTCTGCGGCACGCGTTTCGCGACTACCTCGAAACATACGGCCATCCCGACTCCGACTTCGCCGCCGCGGAATCGGTGTACGGCGAGCTGATCTCTACTTGCGTGCTCCACGCACCCGGCGCGATCCGCGTCGAGTTCCGTTGGGCGGACGCGACGCTGACCGTCACCGACACCAGCGACCGGCTGCGCATGTGGCCGTTCTCCGCCGACGACAGCCGCGCGGAGTCGACGCATCACGCCTTCGCGATCGTTCGCGGGCTGTGCGATCACGTGCGCGTCACGCGCGATCCCGACGGCGGGACGCGCGCAAGCGTCGTGCTCCCCGTGACGCGCCGGGAGACGCGCCGCTAACCGGCTTCCGCCAGCGCTTTCGTGCCGGCGACGCCGGCGCGCAGCGCCGCTTCCCACGGACCGGCCTCGACGTCCGCCGGATCGTGCGGCGTCCAGTTCATGAGGAACTCCAGGACCACGCCGTCGCGCTCGTAGATCGCGTTCGTCACGAAACCGGCGAACCGCGGGTGATCGACGAGTTTGAAGAGCACGACGCGCGCCGACTCGTCCCAGACGATGATCTCGTCGAGACGCGCAGGGGCATGACGTCACGGCCTTCGAATTCGGTGCAGTCGCCAAGCAGGGTGTCGCGCAGCGGCGCCCGCGACGGACGCCATTCCGGCGGTGCTTCGCCGGGATCGGCGAGCGCGTCCCACGTCGCCGCGTCGGCGTATTCGCCCAGCAGCGAACGGGCCTCGGCAAGCGGCCACGCTTCGGTCTCGCCGCGTCCCCGCACCGCGAGCGCGACCAGCGTCGCGAGATCGCGCTGCGCGAGATGTTCGCGCGACGACGGAGCGTACACGCGGGCGGCCTCGCCCGTCTCGAGGATCGCGGCGTACGCATCGGCGAGATCGTCGACGTGCACCGTCGACCAGCGCGCGCTGCCTTCGCCCACGTATCGCACGCGGCCCCGTTCGCGGGCGTCCCGCAGCATCCCACGCAGCACGACGCCGCCTCCGCGGCGTCCGTACGCGAGCGGCGGACGCACGACGCTGACGGCGACGCCGCGCCGCAGTCCGTCCAGCGCGCGATACTCGTTGGCGACGCGCCAGTGCCACGGCGGCGCGGCGGCGTCGGGACGCTCCTCGGCCGGATAGGCGGCGATCCCCGGCGGGAGCGCGAGCGTGCTGGTGTATACGAGCCTGTTTCCGGTTCCCTTGAGCGCCTCGATCAGCGCGTCGACGGCACGCCGTTCGACCGCGCCGCCGTTGGCCGGCTCGTACGCAGCGTGGACGATCGCGTCGGCGCCGTACGCGTGCTCGAAGAGCATCTCGAGCGCGCGCAAATCGAGGACGCGCGTGCGCGCGCCCGACGCGCCCGCGCTTGCGGCCTGTTGGTCGTCGCGCACGAGCGCGAGCACGTCGTGGTCGCGACGCCGCAACGCGCCGACGATCGCCGCACCGAGATAGCCGCCCGCACCGGTGACGACGACGCGCACGTCGATCAGTGGCGGCCGGCGGGCGGGACGGCCCACGTGTAGGCCGTCGACGGCTCGACGTTCGGCGGCAGATCGATCGGCGCCGCCGTTCCGGCGGGACCGAGGTGCCGGATGAACGCATGGATCGCCGCGAGGTCGCGATCGCTCATCTTCCCGTGGCTGAAATTCCACCACGGCATCGGCCCGGGACCGTTGCTCGTTCGAAAGAGCTGAACCCAGGCCGTCACGGGAAGCGCATGTGCGAACAGCCGCAGATTCGGCGGGTACGCGGTTCCCCACGGCCCGCGCGAACCGACGCTCGAGCCCGTGAGCCACGCCGATTCGGGGAGCGTGCCGTTCGAGACGGCCCAGCCCGGCGTATGACAGTCGTTGCAGCCCGCGGACTGCACCACATAGCGGCCCGCGGCAATCTGAGACGATGCTTCGACGTGCGGCGGTCCGGCGGCGACGCCGCCTCGTGCGCACCACGCGATCGCCGCGGCCGCGCAGGCCGCCGAGAGCAGTGCCCAAACACCGGAACGAGCGAACAATCAAACCTCCATCGCGACGCGCGCGGGGGCGCCGTCGCCGGCGCGGCGCGGCCGCAAGAAGACGACAAGCGGAACGAACACGAACGTGAGCACGCCGACGAAACGCGCCGTGTCGGCGTACGCGAGAACGACCGATTGCCCGGCGACGAGCGCATCGAGCCGTGCGCGCGCGCTCGCCGAGCGTTCGCCGCCGTGCTCGGCGAGGTACGCGCGCACCGGAGCACGTCCCATCGCGACGCGTAAGCCGAGTTCCGTCTGATGCAGGGTCGTATCGCGCGCGATGAGCGTAACGAGGATCGCGGTCGCGATGCTCCCGCCCATCTGCCGCGCGAGGTTGAACATCGACGACGCTTTGGGAACGTCGTCGATCGGGGCACTCGAGAACACCACGAGCGAGAGCGGGACGAAGATCTGCGCGAGGCCGAGGCCGCTCAGCGCGAGGGGCCACAAGAACGTCCAAAACGATGAGATCGACGTCGTCACGTTCGCGAGCCACAGGTTCGAGATCGCGAGCATCACGAAGCCGGCGCCGATCTGCAGCCGCGGGTCGGTCTTTCCGCTCGCGGCGAGCCGCGCCGACGGCGGCGTCAGCAGCATCACGAACAGCGCGCGGAAGAGAATCACCTCGCCGGCCATCGTCGCGGTGAAACCGAGCGACGATTCGACGTACTGCGGGAGCGTCACCAGACTTCCCATCAGCGAGACGCCCAGACACATCCCCAGCAGGCTCCCGGCGGCGACGCCGGGATTCTTGAGCACGCGCAGGTCGACGACCGGCGCGCGCGTTCCGAACAGCGACCACGTCACGAACGCTGCGAGGCCGCACGCGGCGAGCACGGTCATCGTCACGATGAGCCGGTCGCCGAACCAGTCCTTCTCCTGTCCTTGGTCGAGGACGTACTGCAGCGCGCCCAGGCCGACCGCGAGCAGCGCCACGCCCACGGCGTCGAGCGGGAGCCGTTCGGCGCGTTCGGGATCGCGCAGAAAACGCGCGACGATCGCGGCGGCCAGCAGCCCGACCGGGACGTTGACGAAAAACACCCACGGCCACGAGAAGTTGTCCGTGAGCGTCCCGCCCAGCAGCGGCCCGATCGTCGGGCCCACCACCGCGCCGATCGCAAAGACGCCCTGCGCGATCCCCTGACTGCGCTCGGGATAGGTGTCGCGCAGGATCGCCTGCGAGGTCGAGATCAAGCCGCCGCCCCCCGTCCCCTGCACGACGCGCCAGAAGACGATCTCGGCGAGCGAGTGCGAGAGACCGCACATGAGCGACGCGCCGACGAAGATCGAGATCGACGCGAGATAGTAGCGGCGCCGGCCGAAGCGGTGCTGCAGCCACGGCGTGAGCGGGATGACGACGGTGTTCGCGACGAGATACCCGGTGACGACGAACGCGCCTTCCTGCTGGCTCGCGCCGATGTTCCCTTGGATGTACGGCAGCGCAACGTTGACGATCGTCGTGTCGATCAGTTCGAGCAGCGTCGCGAGCACGATCCCGATCGTGATGATCGCGCGGCGTGCGCCGTACTCGACGACGGGGCTCCAGGCGGCGTCGCGGGATGCGTCGCTCGCGCTCATCGTCCCGCCGCGACGCCGGTGCCAGCCCGCTCGACGTCGATCCCGTTGCGCGCGAAGATCGTCCCGGTCACGCGTTCGAGCTCGACGACAGCTTTGTTGTAGTCGGACTGTGCCTGCAGTTCCCGCCCCTGATTGGTCGCTAGGTCGACGAGGCGCTGCAGCACGAGAAACGTCGTCGAACTGCCGCGCGCGAACTTTCGCTGTTCGCTCTCGTACACCGTCTGCGCGGCCTCGCGCGCCGCGCGCGACGCGCCTAGCAGCCCCGTGAAAAAATCGGCGCGTGGTTCGCGAACTGCCCGTTCAGCACGGTTTTCGGGAGGTCGGCGGACCTCTCGAAGCCCGTTGCCGAGCGGTTCATCTCGAAAACGCCCCCTCGGGTCAGCATCACTTCGCATCATGTCGCGGCCCTCAGATTGCGTATCCTGATCAAGTTGTACGCCGCGGCCGTCCAGCGCACAATGTCGCCGACCAGATCAAGCCCGCGGAAATGCACCTTGCGCAATCGGCCGATCGTCTTGCCCCACCCGAAGCTCTCCTCGATCAACTTGCGCCTGCGTTGACTCACCGTGTAGCCCGGATGGCGGACGGTTCGGCGGTCGATCGCGCTGCGGCGACGGGTCGTATTTTGAGCAACGTGCGGCGTCACGTTGAGCGCTCGCAACGCCTCGACAAAGTCTTTGGTATCGTACGCCTTGTCGGCGCCGAGCGTGATTCGGTTGCTTCCGCTGACCCCGCGAATCAATTCCAGCGCTGCTTCGCGTTCGGCGATCCCGGTCGCGCGAGTGGTCTTCACGCCGACTATCAAGCCGTTGCGATTCTCCATCAGAGCATGTCCGAGATAGCCGAGAATCGCCGGCGCGCCGCTGCTCTTGCGGTACAACCGCGCGTCCGGATCGGTACTCGAGACGTGCGTCTCGTTGCTGCGCGGCCGGCCACGAAAGTTCACGCCCTCGTTGCGACCGCCGCTCGAGGTCGGCGGTTCGTCGTCCGACTTGGGCCGAAAGCTCTTGTGGCTGGCCCACGCCTCGATTAGCGTCCCATCGACGGTGAAATGCTCGTTCGAGAGCAGTTCGTCGGCACGCGCCCGCTCGACCACGGCGGCGAAGAACCGCTCGGAGATTTCGCCATTCAAGAACCGATCGCGGTTCTTGCTGAACGTCGAGGGGTCCCAGATCTTGTCGTCCATGCTCAAGCCCACGAACCAACGAAAGAGCAAATTGTAACGCAACTGCTCCAGCAGCATCGGCTCGCTGCGGATCGAGTAGAACATTTGCAACAGCAAGGCTCGCAGCAGCTTCTCCGGCGCGATCGATGGCCGGCCCCGTCGGGAGTAGAGCTTGGAAAACTCCGGCGAGAGTTCGCGCAGAATTTCGTTGACCATCACGCGCATCGGGCGCAACGGATGATCGCCGGGCACGGTGTCTTCCGGCTGCAACGTCGTCCAAACGGATGCACGCTGCTCATCATGAGTCCGCATCGGCCGCAACCTCACCAAGGTATGAGGAGACTTGCTCTTATAATACGCGAAAAACGCCGTCACGCCAACATCAACTCGGCCGATTTTTCATCAGCCTGCTAGACGGTAGCGCGTCTCGCGCAGCACCTGCACCGCGTTCGAGGCTTCGGCGCGAAACTGCTCGAGCAGCGCGATCTCCTGCACGTCGAGCGACGCCAGCTGCGCGCGCGCCGCGGCGAGGTTCCCATCGGCGGCGCGGTTGCGCAGAGGAAGCCCGAAAACGAGCTGGGCCGCGATCACGGGATACTGCGTTTTGGCGAGCTGGGAGAACGCGCTGCCGAGGCTTCCGTTCAGCACGCTCGGCGGCTGCAGCACGTTGCGGGCGCTCCCCACGAGAGTCGGAATCTGCTGTCCCGGGGGCAGGGTGCGATTCGCGTTCGCAATCAACGCGTTGAGCGCCGCGAACTGCGTGCCGAGCGCCGCGGCGATCGGGTTCGCGGCGTCGACGTTGGGGACGCCCGCGATCGCATTCGAGGTCAGGTTGAGTTGAAAATCCGCCTGCGGCCGGCGCGCGTCGCGCGCGTACGCGACGTTGACCTCGGCTTGCCGGCGCGCATCGCGCAGCTGCGCGAACTCCGCGCGGTTGCGGATCGCCGCTGCGACGGCGTCGTCGACCGGCGGTTCGTCGGGCGCCTCGCCGGGATTCGTGACCGGCGCCAGGTTGGCGCGCCACAGCGGATCGCCGGCGTCGGCGAGCAGCAGTCCCTTGAGCGTGTTCTGCAGCCGCGCAACGTTCTCGAGCGCCGAATAGACGGCGTCCTGATAGACCTGTACCTGCACGTTCGCCTCGGCGACGTCGACCGCCGCCGCGCGGCCCGCCCGCACCAGCCGCACGTTGCTCTGCGCCTGCGCGTACGCTTGCTGCAGCGCGGTTTCCTGAATCGCGACGTTGCGCCAGTTCGCCACCAGGTCCCAGTAGGCGTCGGCGACCGCGGCGACCGTCTGGCTCGCCTGCAGCAGCGTCGCGTCGGTCTGCGAGCGTTCGCCGATCACCGCCAGCGCGAGGGCACGGCGCGCGTCGTCGCTGCGGCTGCCGCGCAGCAGGGGCTGGGTGAGCGCCACCTGCAGCGACGCGGGATAACTCGTCGAGAACCCGGCGCCGACTTCGTTCGTCGTCGTGCGCTGCGCGTTCAGCGCCGCCGAGAGCCGCGTCCCGCCGTAGGTCTGCGCGGACACTTGCGCGAGCAGGCCGGTCGTGTCTTGCGTGTACGCTCCGAACGCCGGTCCCGTGACCAGCGGGTTGACGGGGGCGTCGACCGCGTGCGTGTACGACGGCACGACTTGCAGTTTCACATCGTACGCACCGCGTGCCGCGACGATTTGAAACGCGGCGATCCGCCGGTTCGCTTGCGCGAGCGAGAGGCTCGTGTTCTTCATCAGCGCCATCGCGATCGCGTCGCCGAGCGCGAGCCCGACCGCGGGCGCTGCGGCGACGCCGGCGATCTCGGCGGGCGGCGGCGCGCCGAGCGGGACAGCGTAGCCGGTCCCCACATCGGGGACGTGCGGAAGGTTCGGCGTCGGGACCGGCGCGGGCGGGCGTAGCGTGACCGGCCGCACCGGCAGATCGGCGGCACCGGCGCCCATGAGCGCGACGCCGAGCACGGCCCAGAGCGCTCGGCTGCTCATCGGATGCGGACCGACGGGACCGCCGACATCCCCGGCCGCAACGGATCGTGAGGATCCTCGTCATCCACCTTAATGCGCACGGGGATGCGCTGGGTGATCTTCACGAAGTTGCCACTGGCGTTCTGCGCGGGGACGAGCGCGTACGTGTTCTGCGACGCCGGGCCGAGCGCGACGACGCGGCCGTGAAAGACGCGATGCGGGTACGCGTCGATGCGCACGTCGGCGTCGGCGCCCAGACGCATCCGCTCGATCTGCGTCTCCTTGTAGTTCGCGGTGATGAACAGCTTGTGCGCCGGGATGATCGTCAGCAGCGACTGGCCGGGTGCGACGCTCGCACCGACCTCGACCGCCTTCTGTCCGATCGTGCCGTCGACGGGCGAGCGCACTTCGGTGTAGCCCAATTGATCCTCGGCGCTGCGGACGTTCTCGAGCGCCGTCTCCACCTGCGCGGCGACGGCCTGCGCGTTCGCGGCCTGGGTCGCGATCCGCGACGGCGCATCGGACTCGCGCAGCCGGCCTTGCGCGGTCGAGAGCGATCCGTTTTGCGCGTCGACCGCGGCGCGCGCGAGCCGCACGTTGATCAGCGACGCCTGCACGCGCGCCCGCGCGGCTTGCGCCGCCGCATCGGCCGCCGCGAGCGTGCTGCGCGCCTGCGCCGCCTGCGAGCGCGCCGCCACGTACACCGAACGGTCCGCTTCGAACTGCGCCGCCGAGACGTCCCCGTTGCCGAGCAGTTCGCGCGACCGCGCGAAGTCGTCGCGCGCTTTCGCCTCGGCGGCGAGCGCCGCCGGCAGCCCCGCGGCCGCCGTGGCGCGTTGCGCCTCCGCCTGCGCCAGGGTCGCCCGGTCGATCTCGACCTGCGTCGCGCTTCCCGCGAGCTGACGGGTGGCGCTGACGACGCTCGCCCGAGCGCTGCGCACGCCGCCGCCGTTCTCCAGGTTCTGCGCGCTCTGCGTCTCGCGGGTGTAATCGACCGTCACCGCCGCCGCGCCGGCGCTCGCGCGCTGCGCCGCGAGCGTCGCGCGCTGCTGGGCGAGACGGCGGCGTTCGTCGCGATCGTCGAGGCGAATGAGCAGCTGGCCTTTGCGCACCGGCTGGTTCGTGTCGATCAGGATCGCGTCGACGCGCTCGGCGATCTTGCTGGTGACCGTCACGACGTCCGTGTCGACTTGCGCGTCGTCGGTCGTCTCGTGCGCGGCGGCGTACACGATCGCCGGAACGCCCCACACGAGCAGGCCCAGAACGATAGCGCCGGCCGCCGCCAGCGAAGCGATGCGGCGGCGGCTCATGCAGGCTGCAGCGCGACGATCGTGCCGTTCACCTCCGGCTGATCGACGTAATAGAAGCGATACCGCCGTTCCGCGAACCGCCAGCCGTCCGGCGTACGCACGAGGAGATCGTCGTAACGGCCGAAGTTGCGGTGGCCGGTTCCCGCGACGGAGCGCGCGAACTCGTTCATCGTCGTGTGCGCGGTCGCGCGATCGCCGTCGACGGTGACCGCGCTTTCGTGCGCCATCTGCACGAAGAGTCCCCACATTTTCAGGAGGGTATCAGGCCCTCGGCGATTGCGCCGACGCCGGAGAAGCGCGCGTCGATCGGCGGATCGATCGCCCACACGGCGTCCGGCGTCCATAGCGTCCGAAAAACTGCAAAGTCGCGCCGGTTGATCGCGTCGGTGAACGCGGCGATCGTTTGCGTGACGGCAACGGTCTCTGAGATCATGCGCCGATCATGCGCGACAGCACGGAACTTTTGGTAGAGTAGCGCTACTCTATCCGGGTGAAAGGAACACCGGTGCCGACGACCCTGCAGACCGGAGGCGTGCGATGATCTCCCCTTCGCTCCGTGCACCGGAGACGATCGGACGCGCGCGCGAAACCGCGTTCCTGTCCAACATGCTGGCGCGCGTGCGCACCGAACGGCGGCCGGCGGCGGTGCTCGTCGAAGGTGCGGCCGGGATCGGGAAGACGCGAATCGTCGAGGACGTGCTGGCGGCGCAGGAGCCCGGTGCCCCGGCGATCCTCGCGACGCACGCCGAGACGGTGCGCCGTCCGCTCCTGGGCCTGCATCTGGGCTTCGATCGCGCGTCCCGCGCGTGCCGCGAGAGCGCGCGCGAGACGCTGGCCGAGATCACCGCGCTCCTCGGTCCCGAACGCGCCGCGGAGAAAGCGCGCCGTTTCGCCGAGATCGCGAAGCTGATCGGGCGGCTGGCGGAGCGCAGCGCGGTGACCATCGCCGTCGAAGACCTGCAGTGGGCCGACGCGACGACGATCGAACTGCTCCGCTTCCTCGCGGGGCAAGTCCGCGCGGTTCCGCTGATGCTCCTCATGACCGCGCGCACCGGCGGACGCGAGGAATGGCGCGAGCGCTTCCCGCACGCGGCGCGCGTCCAGCTCGCGCCGCTTTCCTCGGCCGACACGCTGCTGCTCCTGCGGCGTACGGCGAGCGAACTGCGCGACGCACCGCTCGAAGCGCTGCGCGAGATCGGCAGTCTCGCCGCCGGCAACCCGTTCTACGCGCTCGAATTGCTACGGCATCGGATGGAGGGCGAGCGGGCGATGCCCGTTACGATCGCCGCGCCGATCCGGCGGCGTTATAGCCGGCTCCCTGCGTCCGCGCGGGCCGTCGTCGACGCAGCGGCCCTCGCGGATACGTTCGCAATTGGCGATCTCTGCGCGCTGAGCGGTCTCGACGGCGCCGGCGTGCGCCGCGCGCTGGAAGCGGCCGAACGCGCGCAGATCGTGCGCTGCCGCGCTGCGGCATGGTCGTTCGTCCATGCGATCACCCAAGCCGCGATCCGTGACGCGATCCCCGCCGAGCGTTCCGCGCCGCTGCACCGTGCGATCGCCGAACGCCTGGAGTCGCGCGGCGACGCGGACGCAGCGCGCCTCGCCCACCACTGGCGCGGCGCCGGCGAGGCCCGCCGCGCGGCGCGGTTCAGCGTCACCGCCGGCGACGAAGCGATCGCGATGTCCTCGTTCAGCGATGCGATCCCGCAGTACCGTCACGCGCTTGCCGTCGACGGCGTCGACCCCGCCGAGCGCGCCCGAATCCTCGAACGGCTGGGATTCGCGTCGCTGGTGTGCGGGCGATTCGCCGATGCGGAGCCGGAGTTGAACGCGGCGCTCGAGGCGTACGAGGCGCTGGGCGATGCCGACGGCGCGACCCGCGTCGACCTGCACCGCTGCCGCCTGCGCCACATGCTCACCGATCTCGACGGCTCCAACGCCGCGCTCGAGGGCGCGCTGGCACGGCTCGCCGATCGTCCGCCGTCTGCGCTTTCGATGAAAGCCTGGGCCGCCGCGGCGCAGAACGCCGCCTACGACGCGGATCGCCCCGGGATGCGCCGCGCGCTCGATGCGGCGATCCCGTCGCTCCCGTTCGCTGAAGAGACCCAAATCGGCGCCTTTCACAGCGTCGCATCGAAGCTCACCGCGCTCGACGGCGACGTCGACGCGTTCCGGGTCCACGCGTCGGAGGCGGTCGCCGCCGCCGAACGGTCGCGCATCATCGAGCCGCTCGTCGCAATTCTCGCGAACGTCGGATCGTACGCACCGTTTCTCGGCCTGGGCGGATACGGCCGCGAACAGCTGGAACGCGCGCTCGATCTCGCGTACGAGTTCGGGCTGCCGTTCCACGTCACCGGGATCGCGACGCAGCTTGCGCGCTTCGCGTTTTTGGAAGGGCGGATCGGGGACGCGTCGGCGGCGCTTGCCGGGGCGCTCGCAGCGCAGCCCGCGCACGCGACGACGATGGGGCGCCTGTGGAACGCCGCGGTCGGAATCCCGATCGCGCTCGCTACCGCCGACGAGACGCTGCTCGAGCGCTGCACCGCGCTCGGCGCGGTCGACGAAGCGGTCGGAACGCGCAACCCCGAACTCGTCGGGATGGCGGCCGTTGCGCACGCACGCCTCGCCGTCCATCGCGGCGACCGCGCCGGTGCAGCCGCGCTGCTGAAGCGCGCGCTCGAGGCGATCGGGACGTCGACGATGCCGCCATTTCTCGGCGCGTGGATCGCCTTTGCCGGCGACGACGAGACGCTGCGCGCGGCGCGCGCGCACGCCGAGCGCGCCGCGAACCCCGCCGCGGTGGCCGAGTCGGCGCTGCTCGAGAGCGAGGACGCACGGCGCCGCAAACAGCGCCGCGCTGCGGCCGACGCCGCCGCGCGGGCCGCGCAGCTCTATGCCGATCTCGGCTGGCCCGCGTATCGCGCGTACGCGCTCGACGCCGCCGGCCGGCGCGGCGACGCCGTCCGCGCGATGGAGGACCGCGGCCTGCGGTTCGCGCCGGTGCAAGGCGACGAGCGCGACGACCCCTTCGACGCGCTGACGCCGCGCGAACGCGACGTCGCGCGCCGCGCGGCGGCGGGACTTTCAAATCGCGAGATCGCCGCGGAGCTTGCCCTCAGCACGCGCACCGTCGAGAACTACCTGCAGTCGGCGTTCGAACGCCTGCGCGTGCGGTCGCGGGGCGAACTGCGCGACTACGTCGGCGCGTGCGCCCGCCGCGCGACCGGATCCCAGACGTAGTCCCAGTTCGGCTTCTCCATGTGCTGCGAGAGCGGCACCGCGGCGAGATCGGGGTAGCCGCCCCAGCAGACGAACTCGAGCACGTTTCCGTCGGGATCGTGAAAGTAGATCGAGACGGCGTCGGTTCCGCGGTGCGTCCCCGGACCCCAGTACGGGACGCCGTGCGCTTCCAGGTGACGTCGAACGGCGGGCAGATCGTTCGGACCGACCTTGAACGCGTGATGCGTCCCCTCCGGAGGCTTGCCGTTGAGTTCGTGGCCCAGCAGTTCGAAACGCTGGCCATTGTCCATCTCCATGAAGATGTGGATCGAGCGGCCGAGTTTGCGATCTTCGGGGCCGGCGCCAAAGACGTGCGGACCGTTGGCGTCGGTGAAGACGTGCGCGCTGAAGATCGTCTCGTAGAACGTCTGCGAGAGTTCGGGGTCTTTGCACGGCAGGCTGAAGTGGTCGATGATCCCGATCCCGTGCGGGTTGTTTTTCACGTCGGTGCTCCTGCGAAGCGGTCGGCGAAGAACCGCAGCGTGCGCGCCCACGCGTCGCGCGCAGCGGCGGGGGTGTAACTGGAACGCGTGTCGTTGAAGAACGCGTGCGGCGCGCCGTCGTAGACGAACGCTTCGAACGGTTTGCCGGCGGCGCGCATCGCCGCGTCGAACGCCGGGACCAGCGACGTCAGGGGCGCGTCGGCCCCGCCGAAGTGACCTTCGAGCGGCGTCACGATCGCCGCGGCGCGCGCCGGATCGGGGAGCCGGCCGTAGTAGATGGATGCGGCGGCGACCGCCGCGCCGCGCGCGAGCAGTTCCCCGACGAGCGCGCCGCCCATGCAGTAGCCGATCAGCCCGATCGCATCGGCGCGCACGTCGGCGCGCGAGCGCAGGTACGGAATCGCAGAACCCAGATCGTCGGCGTATGCCGAGAGTTTCGGCATCGTCGTCTTGCGCCACGCCAGCGCGCGCTCGATCGCCGCGCGCCGCTCCGGCGCGAGCTTCGCGAGTTCCGCCGACGGATCGTCGAGCCGCGAGAGCGGGAGCGCGGCGTCGATCTCCTCGACGGTGAGCGTCTTGCGCGTCGCGTCGTTGCTGTAGAGGTCGGGCATCAGCGCGAGATAGCCCTCGCGTGCGAACCGCCGTGCCACGTCGAGGATGTGCGGCGCGACGCCAAACGCTTCCTGACCTCGCGGATGCGCGCGCGCTGGCGACGGTCGCGCTCGTCGGCCGGGGCGTTCGCCGCGCGGACGCCGAGCAGGAGCAGGCGCGCCGCGCGCTCGTCACCGAGGCCGGCGATCAGCGACTCGGCCTGCGCGACCTCGTCGCCTTCGAGCGCCAGCGGACCGAGGCGCGCGGTACGCAGCGCCAACTCGCCGGCCAGGCGGCGCACGCCGGGACCGGCGTCGTCGCAGAGCGGCACGCGAACGCCGGCGGCCAGCTCGCTGCGCCCGTCGGCGACCCCCAGCGTGCGGCGGCGCGCGTCGTAGCGCACTTCCCATGGGGACGGGACGAAACGAAACGTCGTCTCTAAAACCTCCTTCGCCGGAAAATACTTCGATGGTCGAAGGAAATTTCATTCTGCGCCCACACGAACAAAAACTGCAAGGCCGTGACCCTTCCGAGCGGATACGATGGGCGCGATGAGCGAGATCGACGTCTTCGTGATCGGCGGCGGCCCGGTCGGGATGGTGCTGAGCGCCGAACTGGCCCGCCACGGTGTCCGGGTGCGGGTCGCCGACCGGCGCGCCGAGCCCGTCCATCACTCGCACGCCAGCATCCTCCACGCGCGCACGCAGGAGGTGTTCGACGCGATGGGGATCGCCGGCCGCTGGTGGCCCTACGCGCACCCGTTCGCGCGCGCGACGATCTACGCGTTCGGAACGGTCGTCGGCGCGCTCGAACTCGCCGGCGCCGACAGCCCCTTCAGCGTCCCGCTCGATGTCGGGCAGAACGTCACCGAAGCGATCCTCGTCAAGCGTCTCAGGGAACTCGGCGTCACCGTCGAGCGGCCGGTGGAGGCGACATCGGTACGCGAAGCCGGCGACGCTGTCGAGATCGACCTGCGGCGCGCCGACGGCGCCATCGAGACGGTGCGCGCCGGCTGGCTCGTCGGCTGCGAGGGCTCGCACAGCATCGTGCGGGAGCACTGCGGGATTCCGTTCGAGGGGAAACGCTACGCCGCACGCGAGTTCGTGCAGACCGACGCGCGCGTACGGTGGTCGTACACCGCGGGCGTCGGTCATCTGTTCATCGAGCGCGATCGCTTTCTCGGCTGTTTTCCGATGGACGGCAGCGGACTCTTCCGCGTGCTCTGCGCGAGGCCGGATCGCAACCCCGACGACCGCAGCGATCCGACGCTGGAGGAGATGCAGGCGATCGTCCGCGAGATCGCCGATCCCGACGCCGTGCTCTCCGAGCCGTTGTGGCTCAACCGCTTCCGCACGCAGGCCCGGCGCGCGCCGACGTACCGCGCGGGCCGGATGTTCCTCGCCGGCGACGCGGGGCACGTGCACGTCCCGGTCGCGGGCCAAGGGATGAACACGGGGATTCAAGACGCGTTCAACTTGGCCTGGAAGCTCGCCGCCGTCGTTCACGGTCGCGCACCCGATGCACTGCTCGACACGTACAGCGCGGAGCGCACGCCCGTCGCGGCGGGACTCCTCCGCGGAACCGACGCGGGCTTCAATACCCTCAGCCGTCCCAACGCCGCGCTGCGCTTCGCGCTCGAGCATCTCGCGCCGCTCGCGCTCGACGCGCGCGCGGTGCAGACGACGCTGCGCAATCTCGTCGAGGAGATCGCGATCGGCTATCGCGCGAGCGCGCTCTCCGAACAGCACGACCGCGGATCGCTGCGTGCGGGCGACCGCGTTCCCGACGCGCTGCTCGTCGACGTCGCCGCAGGCGTCAACTGCACGGCGTTCGACGCGATGCGCGGCGAGGGCTGGACGCTGTTCGCGATCGTCGACGACGATGCGTCGCTCGATGCCGCCTCGATCGCGGCGTTGCAGGAGATCGCCGGCGCATTCACCGATCTCCGCTGCCGTGCCGTTGCGGTCGATCCGCGACGCGTCGCCGCGGGGATCGACGTGCTCGCCGATCGCGACCGCACGCTGCACGATCGCTGGGACGTGCACCGTCCGACCGCGATCCTCGTCCGTCCCGACCGCTATCTCGGATTTCGCGGACCGCTTGACGATCTCGCGGCGCTGCGCGCGTACTTGGCACGCTGGGCGGCGGCACCGGCCGCGACGGCGGCGGCATGAACGCGATTCGCGACCTGCTGCTCGTCGTCGACGCGCAACCGTCGCGCATCGGCGCGACGATGACGCGCTCGGCCGAGCAGTTTGAGGCGGCGATCGGCGCGCTCGTCGAAGCGGCGCGCATGCACGGGATCCCGATCCTCGTCACCGCCGGCGCGCTCGGCGAACGGCGCGCGCCGCTCGCAGCCGCGCTGGCCGGCGAACCGGTCGTGTGGCGTTCGACCGTCGACGCGTTCGCCGCGCCGGAGGTCGCGCTCGCGCTCGAAGGCAGCGGCCGCTGGAACGTCGCGATCGCCGGAGCGGCATCTGACATCGGCGTCGCGATCGCCGCGCGCTCGGCGCGCGCGCGCGGCTTCAACGCGCGCTGGATCCCCGACGCGTGCGCTGCGACCAGCACGCTGGCCGAGATCGCGACCGTCGTCTCGCTCGCCGCCGAGGGCATCCCGGCAGTCCCCCTCGGTGCGACGATCGCCGGCTGGCAAGGCGATTTCGCCGCCGAGCACGGCGCGCGGACCCTGGAACTGCTCGCCGTCCCGCGCTAAACTCGGGACGATGACCGGACCGCGCACGATGATCACGCTGGCACCCGATGTCGACGGTGTCGCGGCGCGCTGCGCCGCCGTCGTCGGGACCGAGCACGAAGCGACCTTCAGCAGCGGGCGAATCAACGCGTTCACGATGCTTGCGATCGTCGACGAGGGTGCGGGTTGGGCCGAGGCCGGAGAACGACGGTTCGCGCTCGCGCCGGGCGATGCGATGCTCGTCCCGCCGGGGCTGATCCGTCACGGCTACGTCGGCGAGCGCCGCGTGCGCATCGTCGCGGTCGCGGCGCCGCTCGCGCTCGCCGGCGACGCGCGCGCCGTGCAGCTGCGCTGGAACGCCGCCGCCGACGCCGCGCTGGGGGCGCTTCATCGCTCCCTGGCGCAGCCTCCGTCGGCGCGGCGGCGCGCCGCGGTGACGGCGGCCTGCGACGCCCTGCGCGCCGTGCTGCGCGACGCCGCGTGCGTAGCGCGCGCCGCGCGTCCGATGCGCGGCGCGGTGCTCGTCGATGCGTACGGCGCGTTCGCAGGCGACATCCCTCCGCCGTCCTGCAGCGAGGTGGCGCGGCGCTGCGGCTATCGCTTGAGCTCGCTCAGCGTGCTGAGCGCGCGCGAAAGCGGCCGCGGTCTGCGCGTCTGGCGCGAAATCGCGCTGATGCAGCAAGCCCGGCACGCGATCGAGAGCGGCGCGCCGGTGCAGACGGTTGCGGCGCGGATGGGCTACGATCCGGCGGCGTTCGCGCGCGCGTTCGGGCGCGTACACGGGACGCCACCGTCGCGCTGGCGGTCCGGCGCGGAGCACGAGACGCCGGTGCTCTCGTTCGACGCGCTGCGCGCCCGGCTCGCTTAGGAACCGCACGAGCGCGCGTCTTAGCGAAGAAGCCGGACGGACCCCGGACGTCTAGCAGCCCCGTGAAAAAATCGGCGCGTGGTTCGCGAACTGCCCGTTCAGCACGGTTTTCGGGAGGTCGGCGGACCTCTCGAAGCCCGTTGCCGAGCGGTTCATCTCGAAAACGCCCCTCGGGTCAGCATCACTTCGCATCATGTCGCGGCCCTCAGATTGCGTATCCTGATCAAGTTGTACGCCGCGGCCGTCCAGCGCACAATGTCGCCGACCAGATCAAGCCCGCGGAAATGCACCTTGCGCAATCGGCCGATCGTCTTGCCCCACCCGAAGCTCTCCTCGATCAACTTGCGCCTGCGTTGACTCACCGTGTAGCCCGGATGGCGGACGGTTCGGCGGTCGATCGCGCTGCGGCGACGGGTCGTATTTTGAGCAACGTGCGGCGTCACGTTGAGCGCTCGCAACGCCTCGACAAAGTCTTTGGTATCGTACGCCTTGTCGGCACCGAGCGTGATTCGGTTGCTTCCGCTGACCCCGCGAATCAATTCCAGCGCTGCTTCGCGTTCGGCGATCCCGGTCGCGCGAGTGGTCTTCACGCCGACGATCAAGCCGTTGCGATTCTCCATCAGAGCATGTCCGAGATAGCCGAGAATCGCCGGCGCGCCGCTGCTCTTGCGGTACAACCGCGCGTCCGGATCGGTACTCGAGACGTGCGTCTCGTTGCTGCGCGGCCGGCCACGAAAGTTCACGCCCTCGTTGCGACCGCCGCTCGAGGTCGGCGGTTCGTCGTCCGACTTGGGCCGAAAGCTCTTGTGGCTGGCCCACGCCTCGATTAGCGTCCCATCGACGGTGAAATGCTCGTTCGAGAGCAGTTCGTCGGCACGCGCCCGCTCGACCACAGCGGCGAAGAACCGCTCGGAGATTTCGCCATTCAAGAACCGATCGCGGTTCTTGCTGAACGTCGAGGGGTCCCAGATCTTGTCGTCCATGCTCAAGCCCACGAACCAACGAAAGAGCAAATTGTAACGCAACTGCTCCAGCAGCATCGGCTCGCTGCGGATCGAGTAGAACATTTGCAACAGCAAGGCTCGCAGCAGCTTCTCCGGCGCGATCGATGGCCGGCCCCGTCGGGAGTAGAGCTTGGAAAACTCCGGCGAGAGTTCGCGCAGAATTTCGTTGACCATCACGCGCATCGGGCGCAACGGATGATCGCCGGGCACGGTGTCTTCCGGCTGCAACGTCGTCCAAACGGATGCACGCTGCTCATCATGAGTCCGCATCGGCCGCAACCTCACCAAGGTATGAGGAGACTTGCTCTTATAATACGCGAAAAACGCCGTCACGCCAACATCAACTCGGCCGATTTTTCATTGGCCTGCTAGACCGGTGCGCCGGCCAGCAATCCGGCGCGCGCGAGCACGCCGTCGAGCCTGTTCTCGAGTTCGGGCGTCGCGGATATCATCGGGAGACGATGCTCGTTGCGCTCGAGCAGACCCAAGCGCCGCATCATGTATTTGATCGGGATGGGGTTGGTGTCGAAGAACACCGCTTCGTTGATCTCGTTCAGCGCCGCGTGTAGCGCGCGCGCCCCCGCGGCGTCGCCGCGCGCTGCCGCGGCGTACAGCTCCGCGATGCGGCGCGGCGCGAGGTTGGCGACCGCGTTCATCAGCCCGCAGCCGCCGACCGCGAGGATCGGATAGCTGAGCTCCTCGAGCCCGGCGAAGATGCGGAAGTCGTCGCCGAGCGCGGCGAGGGCGCGCGTCACGAAGCCGAGATCGTTGACCGCGTGCTTCATTCCCACGAAGTGCGGCGTCGCCTCGGCGATCTCGAGCAGCGTCTCGACGGTCACGGAGACGGCCGTGCGGCCGGGAATGTGATAGACGAGGAACGGGTGGGTTATGCGCTCCGCGACCGCGCGGTAGTACGCGACGAGCCCGCGCTGCGGCGGGCGGGTGTAATACGGCGTCACGATCAGGAGCGCTTCGACCGGGAGCGCGTCGGCGTGCAGCGTGAGTTCGAGCGTTTCTGCGAGGCTCTGCGAGCCGGTCGCGGCGACGACCGGAAGCCGGCCGCTCGCAGCGTCGAGCGCGACTTCGAGCAGACGTTTGCGTTCGGCGACGGTGAGCGTCGCCGGTTCTGCCGTCGTCCCGTTGACGACGATTCCGTGCGAACCATGCGCGATCTGCAGCTCGACGAGACGCGCGAACGCGTCCTCGTCGATCGCGCCGTCGCGCAGCGGCGTGATCAGCGGCGGATACGAACCGCGCAGCGCGTCGCGGGCCAAGATCATCGCGTCGCGCCCACCGTCTCGCGGTTGGTGGCGAACCCGGTCTGCGCGCCCAGTACCGCGAGCGGCTGGGCAAGATTCTCCTGCCACAGCAGCGACTGCATCGCGATGTTGAGCGGGCTGTCCTGGATCGTCAGTTCGTAGACCGGCTCGTCGTTGGAAGCGTGGTTGTGAATCGCCCAGCCCGGCGCGCTCAGCATCAGGTCTCCGGCTTTCCAATCGACCCGCCGGCCTTCCACGGTGCTGTAGCCGCTCCCCGCGAAGTAGTAGTTGATCGCGGCGGCGGTGTGACGATGCGGCCGGTCGACGATCTTCGCCGGCCGAATCGTCATCGTCGCGAAGAAGTTGTTGGTCGTCCCGTTGGTGTGCCCGGTCGAGGGATTGTAGAGCAGGTAGAGACGGCGGCCGCGATAACTTTGGCCGAGGCTCGCGAGCCGGTCGAGATGCTCCTTCACCTTCTCCCATGGCCAGTGCAGGGTCGCCGAGGGAACGACGTCCGGATTGATGAGCTGCTCGTACGGCATCAGATACGCGCCGCCGTCGAGCGCGAACGTCCCGAACGGGTTCGCGTCGTTGGATTCGCGCGGCCGCGATTCGTCGACCGCGCCTTCATCCGCCGCGCTCGCCGGCAGATCGTGCTCGACAACGTGCACGTTCATCCGCTCGAGCAGCGCCGCGTTCGAATACGTCAGCCGCACCTGCACCGCATCCGTGTCGTTCTCGTACACGTACGCCGCCATCGAGGGCGTGTTCCACACATCGTGCGTCGCGAAGTCGATGCGGCGTCCGCCGGTGATGCTCGTCCCGCCGCCGCGGATGCAGAAGTTGACGAGCGTCGAGTTGTGGCGGACGGGCGAGGTGCGCTCGCCCGGGAGCAGCACGTCGAGCGAGACGCGGATCCCCGGCGCGAGCCCGAGTCCGGGATCGGTCGAACGCGGATGGACGATCAGCGAACGGCGGAAGCCGTCGGCGGGCCGCTCGATCGACGCGAGGCGCTCCACCTCGGCGTCGATCGACTCTTTGGGGATCACGATCGACGGCCACAGATCGAGGTCGGGTGCGCGCGCACCCGAACGGTCGAC
Source organism: Vulcanimicrobium alpinum (assembly GCF_027923555.1). GTDB lineage: Bacteria > Vulcanimicrobiota > Vulcanimicrobiia > Vulcanimicrobiales > Vulcanimicrobiaceae > Vulcanimicrobium > Vulcanimicrobium alpinum. Next base: position 2,625,129 of record NZ_AP025523.1, read on the forward strand.
GAAGAACGAAGACGATGCAGTCATGACACCTGTGCAGGGACGGCGAGGTGAGAAAAATCGAGCGCGGCGCGGCGGGGCGCCGGAAGTTCACGGCCCAGGCTGCGCTCGCGCGCGAGATCGAGCAGTGCGATGCCGAGCGCGAGGTCGGAGAGGCCGATCCCCATCGCCTTGAACAGCGTGAGGTCGGCGCCGGCGGGTCGCTCGGCGCCTTCGGCGAGCAGCGACGAGAGCGGCCGGACCGCGGCCCAGCCGCCGGGTTCGTAGAAGTCGCGGAACTCGCGCGAAAGCGCGCGCGTCTGCTCGACGCTGTCGGCGGCGACGACCGCGCATCGCGCCAGCAGCGCCGGCTCGAACTCCGCGCGGCTCGGCACGATCGCCCCGAGCGCGTTGAGGTGCGCGCCGCGCGAGGGCATCGCGGCGTCGATGAACGGCGCCGTCGCGCGCGTCGCGGCGGTGATCACGTGCGCGCCGTCGACGGCGTCACGCACGCTCGCCGCGTCGACGGTCTCGACGCCGAGCGTCTCGCGCACGCGCTGCGCGAACGACGCGCGGTGTTCGGGGTTCGGGCTCCAAACGCGCACGCGCCGCAGCGGCCTCACCGCGGCGACGGCGGCGACCTGCGCGAGCGACTGCTTTCCGGTCCCGAGGATCGCGAGCTCCGAAGCGTCGGGGAGCGCGAGCGCACGCGTCGCCACCGCGGAAATGCCCGCGGTTCGCAGTTGCCCGAGTGCGAACGCTTCGACGATCGCGAGCAGCGCGCCGTCGTGCGCGTCATAGAGGACGAGCAGGGGCGTCGCGCCGCCCTCCGTGTGCGCCCAGGTCTTCGTCCCGACGACGCCGGCGCCGGGGACCGCCGCGCCGAGCGCGTGCAGCGTGTCGCCGCCGCCCCAGCTCGCGACAGTCTTCACCATCGTCGCCGCGGTGCCGTGCGCTTCGAGGACCAGCGTCCGGGCGAGCGCGTCGATCGCCCGCGGCAGGTCGAGCGCGGCGACGACCTCGGCCTCGGTGATCCAGCGCGGCGCGCTCATCGTGCCGCTGCCTCGAAGATCCCGGCGACCGGCGGCGCGAGGTCGAGCGCGTTGACGATCGTTGCGTGCATCGCGTACCGGCCGATCAACATCAGCACGCCGACGGCAACCTGCGGGTCGGTGCGTTCGGCGACGGCGTCGACCAGCGCGAGACAGTCCTTGCCGGCCCGTTCCAGCGCGCCGAGGACCAGCCGCTGGACCGCCTGCTCGTCGGGCGCGAGCACCGCATCGGCGGGATCGAGCCGCTCGACGGCGCGCACCCAATCGGCACCGTAGCCGAGCTTCACGCAGAGCCGCTCGTGCTGGTTGCGCTCGTACGCGTTGTCGAGCTTCGTCGCGACGCTGAGCGCGACGACTTCGGTCAGCCGGTCGGGGACGGTCGCTTTGAGCGCCTCGGTGAGCCGATAGAACGCCTCGAGCGCGTCGGGCTGGTTGGCGGTGCACCGGAAGAATTCACCCAAATAGCCAAGCCGCTCGACGCGCGGCCGCAGCAGCGCGGCGAGTCCGTCGGGGAGTTGTTCCATCGTGAGACGCGGGATCGCGGACATTCCAACACCCTTTGAGTATCGAAGTATTTGGAAATATACACATTTTTCCGAGATGCCGCAAGGCGGTGGCAGGCGCACCCTCGTCGAACCCGCACGGACGTGAAAAAAGCGGTCAGCCTCACGGATGCGGTCGGGTTCCACCTCGACCCGCAACGCAGTTTCGGCTACCTGCTGCGCGAAGCGTCACGGACGATGATGCGCGCGCTCGGGGACCGGATCGAACGGCACGACGTGACGTTGGGCCAGTACTTCATCCTGCGCGAATTGTGGGAAGAGGACGGTCTCACCCAGCGCGAGCTCAGCACTCGGATCGGGATCCTCGAGCCGTCGACGGTCGCGGCGCTCGACGCGATGGAGAAGCGCGGCCTGATCGAACGGCGCCGCAGCGTCGAAGATCGCCGCAAGACGCACATCATGCTCACGCCCAAGAGCAAACGGCTGCGCACGGTTCTGCTCCGCTACGCCGCCGAGGTCAATGCGCTCGCGCTCAAGGGCGTCTCGAGCGCCCAGATCCGTCAGGTCCGCGAGGTCCTGCAACGCGTTCGCGCCAACCTCACCGCACACCCAGAGGAGTGAACGGATGAGACTCGCGACCGGCATGGTGTTGTTCGCGGCGCTCGGTGCTGCCGCGAACGCGCAGACATCGTCGCCCGCTCCCGCGACGCGTGCGTCGGCGGCGCCCGCGATCACGCAGCAAGTCCCGCAAGCGCAGATTTCGATCTCGGGCTGGCGGCTCCAGTGCGACTCGTCGGGCGGGGCGCTGCAGTGCGCCCTGCTCGATCAAGTCACCGCGCGCGGCGGCGGCGCGATCAGCACGATTTCGATCACGCGCCCGGCCGATGCCGCAGCCCCCTCGGCGCTGGTACAGGTTCCGCTGGGGATCGCGCTTTCCGACGGGATTCGCCTGGGGTTCGAGAACGGCGCCGTGCAGACGCTCTCGGTCTTCACCTGCAACCGCAACGGCTGCTTTGCGCGCGCGCCGCTCGGCGAGCCGACGCTCGCGGCGATGCGGGCGGCAAAGCTGCCGCTGCGCATCGCCTACGAATCGCTGGCCGACAACGGTGCGAAGCAGACGGTGACGATCACGCTCGCCCTCGACGGCTTCGCGGCCGCGTACGACAGGCTGCGCTAGATCTTCTTTCCGATCTGCACGTAGCCGGCGAGGTTGTGCGAGGCGCCGGAGAACTGATACGCTCCGCCGACTTTCACGTCGAGCTTGTTCTTCTGTGAGATCGAGAGCGACGGTCCGAGGTTGAAGCGTGTGCGGTCGAGCGTGTTCGTGAGAACGAACGGCGCGACGCCCGTAGGCGCACCGTCCAACGCCGCCGACGTCGCGCTGCGCGCGTTGCCGACGAGTTCCGTCACCGAGAGCTCGAGCGCGGGCCGCAGCGTCGTGCTGCCCGCGTGGCGGACCGTCGCCAGCGAGACGCCGGTCTGCATTGTCGCGAACGTCTCGCTGTGCGCGCCGACGCGCACGTCGAGCGCACCGGCACCGGTCTCGTCGAGCGCGCCTGCGTTCACGCGGGTCGCGCCGACGTCGACGAACGGCGTGAGCGTCGTCGCACCGCGTTCGATCGCGCGCTCCGCCCGCAGGTGCGCGCCGACGTACGAGGTGTGCTGATTCCCGTGCGCCGTCGCGTGCACCCCGCCGACCGGCGGCGTGCGCGTCGAGGCGTAGTTCGCGGAGCCGGCGACGATGCTCGCCGAGACGCTGCCGTCGCGGCCGATGAGCCGCTTTGCGAGCACCCCGACGTTGATGGCATCGCCCTTGAGCTGCTGCCCCGCGATCGCGTCGAGCGCGCCGGTGTCGTAGCGCAGCGCAGCCCCGACGAGCGTGCGGCCGTCGCGGATCGCCCGCTGGAAGCCGCTTGAGACGCCCGACATGCTCTGCGCGTAGCCGACGGAACCGTACGCGCCTTTCTGCTCGGCGTGCTGTGATCCCAGCGCACCCCAGCTGCAGCTCTCGTTCGATGCGAGCCGGTCGCCGTTGCGGCAGCCCAGCATCGCGCCGGAGAAGTCGAGGTTCGTCTGCAGCGCAGCCGGCGAGGCCGCGAGCGTCCCCGAGGGCGTCGCCTGCGCGTAGTACCGCTGCAGAGCCCCGAGGCTCGGCTGCGCGAACGCGCCCGCCGCGAGCGGCTGCAGCGTCGTCGTGCTGCCGGCGTTCTGGATGCGGTTCACGTACTCTCCGAACGCGACGTCATTCGCGCCGAGCGCCCCCTTCGCGCGCGGCGCGAAATCGATCGTGTAGCCAAGCTGTAGATCGTTCGCGTCCGGATACGCAAGGCTGAACGACGCCACCGCCGATTTCGGCAGCGCGAGGGTCAGCCCGCTGTGGTCGGTGATCCCGCCGCCTGCGGTCACGATCGTCTTGGCGTACGTCCCGGGCGCTGCGGCGCCCATGTTGTACAGCTGCAGATCGACCGTCCCGGCGAGCGATGCCGTTCCCGACACCACGAAGCGGTCCACGCGATTGTTCTGCAGATCGAGATCGACCAGATAGTCGGATCCCGCGCTCTGGTAGAGGCTGCCGCTGAGCGTCGTGGTCCCGATGAAGAGCCCGGCGCCCGGCGACATGATTCCGCCGTTGTTCGAGAGCGTGCCGAGGCCGCCGAAGTTCACGTAGGCACCCGGCGCGAACACGCCCTTGTTGTTGAAGATCCCGGTCGCGCCGTTGAGATCGATCGAGCCGTGGATCTTTCCGAAGTTGTTGATCGTCAGCGTTCCTGCGTTCGCCCAGATCGCCAGATCCTGATCGTTCGGATTGCTCTGCGTCGAGACGTATCCGGCCAGGCCGAGCGGATCGACGTTGTGGTTCATCAGGTCGGTGAGCGCGGAGAGCCCGTTGTGCGCCGCGGTCATGCGGGTGCCGCTTGCAGCTGCAGCCGTCGCGGTCGCGCGCACACTGCCGGGAGCGGAAAGCACCGAGCTCGCCGCAAGATTCGTCGGATCGTTCGCAACGTTCGCCCCGTCGCCGTTCACGTTCGTCGAACGCAGTTCCGGCATCAGCGACGGACGCTGTGCCCACGTGCCGAGCACCGCCGGCTCGGCCGACGCCGTCGTCGTCGCAGCGGATGACGCCGCAGTCGAAGGCGCCGTCGTGTCGACCGAACGTGCGACCACGCCGGTCGAACGCGCGGAGGATGTTCCGCTCGACGCCGTTGCGACGGATGCCGGCGTCGCCGCCGCGACGCCCGTCGAACGCCCCGTCACCGTTTCGCTGCGCTGACCGCTCGCCGTCGTCGTCGACGACGTCGACGACTGCGGGTTGCGCGCGACTTCGTTCACGTTGCGGAACGGATACGGGACATCGTGCATCTTCGCGGTCGTGATGAGACCGTAGTTGGTGAGCGTGTTGTTCGCACCGTCGACGATGCGCACGCCCGCGCCGCTCTCGTCGCCGCCCTGCACGACACTTTCGTCGCCGACGTACACCGAGATGTTGCCGTTGCCGGCCGCACCATGGCTCTGCGCGTACACGCCGTCGGCGTTGGAGCCGTTGACGAGCACCAGTCCGTTCACGACGACGTTCACGTTGCCGCCTTTGCCCAGACCCCCTGCGCTCTGCGCGAAGATCCCGTCGGCGCCGTTGCCGAACGTGCCGAGCACGCCGTCGAAGTTCACGTTGACGGCGCCCGCCGAGCCGGCACCGCCGGCGCTCCCCGCGAATCCGAACGCGGTGCCGTTGGTCGAACCGGCAAGACCGCCGCCGCCGCCGACGCTCTGCGCGAAGATCCCGTCGGCGCCCGCGCCGAGCGTGCGGATCCACGTGATCGCATTGACGTTGACGTCGCCGCCGTTGCCGCCGCCGCCGCCTTTGGCGGTCAGCGTCGAGGTCGATCCGAAACTGGTCTTGTTGAGCCCGGCGTCGAGCGTGCCGGCGATGCCGCCGCCGCCGCCGACCGACTGCGCGAGGATGCCGAATGCACCGTTCCCGTGCGTCGAGATCCCCGGCTCGTTTTCGCCTTCGTCGTGATTCGCCTCGGCCTGGCCGAGGCAAGCGGTTCGTCTAGGACTCCTGAGCGACCCAGGCGTCCTCTGTGACTAGGCTAACGGGCCTGAGCGAGGGGCCGTTCGGCAGGGTCGAACCGCGCTCGCGCTCGGGTTCCGCCGTGCGGCGCCGGTCCGATCTCAAAACCGTCCGCGAGGCCGCCGACGAGCGTGAGCCCTCGGCCGTTTTCCGCGAACGGATCGACCACGTTTCCGCGCGCGACGAACCCCGGTCCGCGATCCTCGACGGTGAGCGTGACGACGCCGGCGACGTCGGCCTCGAGCACGACGCGCACCGGGCCGGGCGCGTGGCGCAGCGCGTTGGCGACCAGTTCGCCGAAGGCGAGTTCGGAGGGAAAACGCACGTCGTCGCGGCCGGTCCAGGCTGACGTCAGCACGCCGACATCGCGCCGCACCATCGCGGCCGTGCGCGCGTCGTCGCTGACGAAACGCCATTCGCGTTCCTCGCCGCGGCGTTCGTTCGCAAAGCGGTCGATCGTGACGGTGAGGATCGCGATGTCGTCGGTCGGTTCGTCGTCGCGCAGCACGTCCTTCATGATCGCCGCCGCGAGATGATCGATGTCGTCGCGCGCGAGCGCACGGATCGCGGCTTCGATGCGGCGTTCGCCCTCGTCGAGATCGCGCGCGAACTCCATGAGGCCGTCGGTGAACGTCACCAGCGTGCACGGCGCGTGCAGCGCGATCGCGAAATCGACGCCTTGGTCGTCGCGCAGTCCGATCGGCAGGCCCGCCGTCGGCAAGCGCTGCAGCCAGGTGCCGTCGTCGAGCAGCGGCGCGGGATGGCCGGCGGACGCATATGCGAACCGCCCCGTCACCGGATCGAGCACGCCGAAGATCGCGGTGACGAAGACGCTGCGCCCGCTCGCGACGAGCAGACGGCTCGCGCGATCGAGGATCGCCGAGGGTTCGGCGGATTCGAACGCCGCGGCGCGCAGCGCCTGGCGGATCTCGCCCATGATGACGGCGGCTTCGAGCCCATGGCCGGTGACGTCGCCGATCGTGATCGCAACGCGGCCGTCGGGGAGCGTGAACGCATCGTAGAAGTCGCCGCCGACGCGCTGCGACTCCGACGCCGCGGAGTACGACGCCGAGAAACGCAGATCGGGGAGCAGCGGCAACTGCGCGGGCAGCATCGCGCGCTGCAGCGCGTCGGCGGTCGTCCGTTCGCGCTCGTACAACCGCGCGTGATCGAGCGAGAGCGCGGCGCGCCGCGCGAACTCGCGCAGCATCGCGACCTCGTCGGACTCGTACGCGCGTTCTTCGCGCGACGCGATCAGCGCACCGATCACGCTCTCGCCGCTGATGAGCGGCGCGACGGCGGACCAGCCGGCGCCGAGCCGGCGCCAGCGCGCGTCGGCCGCGCGCTCCGCGGGTCCGGCGACGAAGGGCGCTTCACGCGCGACGACGGCCGCGATCGCGTCCTGCAGCGCGCGGTCAACCGGCTCGCCCGCAACGCGGAAGTGACCGTCGTCGTCGACCAGCGCGACCGAGACGCGTTCGGCGAGCCGCGGCACGAGCAGCGACGCGATCGCGCCGACCGTCGCGTCGACGTCCAGCGACGCGACGAGCCGGTCGCCGGCGTTTGCGATGAACGCTTCGCGTTCTTCCAAGCGCTTTTGCGCGTCGATGTCGGTGAACGTCGCGATCCAAGCCGCGACGGCGGCGTCGGCGCCGCGCACCGGGACGGCGTTGCACAAGAACCAGCGGGAGCGCCCCGTGCGAGCTTCGCGCATCCGCACGTCCTGGGTGATCGGCTGCAGATCCGCGAGCGCGTCGTGCCAGCGCTCGCGCAACGCGGCGTCGTCGGCGGGCTCGATCGGGCGGTGCCATTCGCCGTCGCGCGACGCGTTCAAATCGAGGCCGGTATAGGCGACCCAGCGGTCGTTGACGTACTCCAAGCTCCCGGCCGCATCGGTGGTCACGAGCAGCTGCGGGACGACGTTCGCGAGCGACGCATAGCGCGCTTCGCCGACCGCGAGCGCTTCCGCGGTCGAACGGTTGCGCTGCGCCAGGCGCACCATCAGATCGTTGATCTTCATCAGGAAGACGGCGAGGACGATCACCGCGCTCACGAGTTCCAGGACGCGTCCGACGTACCAGCCGGTGGAGAATCGCGCGTTAGCGATCTCGCCCGCGGAGAGGACCGCGAAGAGCCGCGCCAGCACGACCACCACCAGCCAGACTTGCGTGACGGTCTGCGGATCGAGCGCGACGAGGACCAGCGCGACGATCATCTCGACGATCAGCAGCGGCGCGATGACCTGGGCCAGCAGCGGCGTGTCGACGCCGCCGCGCGTGAGTTCGGGGAGCAGAGCGTGATCGAGCGTGACGAAGAGCGCGTACATCGCGACGGCGCCGAAGACGCTCATCGTGATCAACCGTACGACGTCGCGCGAGATGCGCCAGCGCGCGCGTGCGGCAAGGGCCTGCGCGATGAGCAACGCGCCGAAGCCGAACTGCGATGCGACGTACGCCCAGGCCGCCGTCTGCGTCCCGGAATCGAGTGAGAGTCCGGAAAGCAGCGTCTGCGGGAACGTCTGCGGGAACGTCAGCAGGTAGATCAGCTGCGTCACCGCGGCGTAGCCGTACGCGATCGCGAGCAGCGCGAGGCGCGGGTCGCGCTCGATCCGGTACTGCACGTAGAGCAGGATCGCGGTCAGCGTGAGGACGACGATCCCGGCGCCGACGACGGTCGGCAGAAACGCGACCAGCAGCGGCAGGCGCGCCCCGCCCCAGGGGATCGACGCCAGAAACACCGCGGCGACGAGCGCGCTGCAGACGGCGGCCCAACGGCGATCGTCGGCCGTTGCCGGAGCGCTTGCAATATTCTCGATCGCGCGCGACTCGAGCATTCTCATCGAAGCAGATGATACGACGGCGGCCTGCGCCGAACTGCCGAGCGGCCGCCGAGACGCTCGCGATCGCCCGGCACGGGCTGCGGATCGTGATGCGGATCGTACCCGCGGCGTGCACCCCGGGATATCCGGGGAGAACTACGGGGTCGCGCCCGGCTTCGGCATGCCGTGCCCCTTCATCGCATCGTGGCCTTTCATCGCATCGTGGCCTTTCATCGCGTCGTGGCCGGTCATCGCGCCGTGGGGCGCGGGCGACGACATCGCGGTATCGGCGAGTGCGGGGGTTCCCAGCGCCATCAGGACGGACAGCGCGGCGATCGAACGAATCATGACAGCAAGACTTCCTCTCGGAGTGTGAAGGCGGATCGCGCACACCGTACCAGCCGGCCGCAGTCGGCGTCGGTAAGGCGCCTTACCGGATCGGCTCCGCCGCAGCGCTCGCCTTTGGCTCTCGCCCGCCGGCCGCGTTTGCCCGAGAGTGGTACCCGCCATGGAAGAACCGTGTCTCGCCGACACCGCGTCGCTCTTTCCCGACCACGCGTCGCTGTTGCCGCTCTCGCGCCAATTGGTGCAGAACCTGCGCCGCGCGATCCGCGGCGGCCGCGGCGCGCACGGGCGGCGCGCCGGCGGTCCCGCCGGCTGCGCAGCGCTGCGTCGAAATCGCCGGGCGCTTCGCGCACGTCGGCGAGAAGCACGTGCCGTTTCGCACTGGCGTCCCGGACATCGCCGCGTTTCCCCTCTCGCCGTGGGACCGCTTCGCGCGCCGTCTGCGCACGCACCCGTACCGCTTCGCGTACGAGGACATCGCCGGCTTGCAGCGCCTGCGCAGCGTCCTCGCCGACCACCTGCGGCAATTTCGCGCGCTGCGTGCGAGCGCCGATCAGATCGTGATCGTCGAAGGCCCACAGTCGGCGCTCGTACTGATCGCGCAGGCCCTCGTCGATCCCGGCGACCCGGCCGTGCTCGAAGATCCCGGCTGTCCGTTCGCCATCGCGTTCGAAGCCCGGGGGCGCGCATCGTGCCGATCGCGATCGACGAGCACGGGCTCGACGCGACGCAGGCGCCGGCGGCGCGCGCGTGCTTCGTGACGCCGGCGCATCAGTATCCGCTCGGCGGAACGCTGCCGTCGGAGCAGCGCCGCGCGCTGCTCGCGTAGGCGCGCGCACGACGCGTACGTCGTCGAAGACGACTACGACGGCGAGTTTCGCTTCGGCGGCCCGCCGATGCCGGCGCTGCAGGGGGACCGACACGGAAGATCGCGTGATCTACGTCGGGACGTTCAGCAAGGTCCTCGCGCCGGGCTTGCGCGTCGGTTACGTCGTTTCGCCGCCGCATCTTGTCCCGGCGTTTCACGCGGCGCGCTCAGCGTCGTCGCTCGGTGCCGAACCGCAGACGCCGCGCATTCTCGCCGACTTCATCGCCGAAGGCTATCTCGCGCGCCACGTCCGCCGCACGACCGGCGAGTATCAGCGGCGCGCCGAGATGCTCGGCAACCTGCTCGCACCGTTCGGCGGCCGGCTGCAGATCGGACCGATCACCGGCGGCATTCATCTCACCGTCGCCGCCGACGAGACGCTCGACGACCGCGCCGTGGCGGGCGCGGGACGCGAGCGCGGCGTCGTACTGCACCCGCTCTCGCTCGACTGCATCGCGCGCACCGACGTGCGCGGCTTCGCGCTTGGGTTCGCCGCGGCACCGTGCGAGACGATCCCGGACGCGTTCGCGCGCCTTCGCGACGCACTCGACGCGGCCGTCGCGACGTGAGCGCGCGCAGCGCTCACGCGTTCGGGTACCGCGCGAGGTACGCGCGCAGCGCCGCGCGGTCCATCGGTTCGCTCAGCGCATAGCCCTGACCGAAACGGTACCCGCATCGCTGCAGGGCACCGGCCTCGGCCTCCGTTTCGATCCCTTCGCCGACGACGGTGACCGCGATCCCCTCGGCGAGTTCGCGCAACGCAGACGTCATCGACTGCGCGCGGCGGTCGCTATCGATCGCGGCGACGAGCGAGCGGTCGAGCTTGATGATGTCGACGCGTGCCGCCCGCAGGCGCCCCAGCGACGAGTGTCCCGTTCCGAAGTCGTCGATCGCGACGTGGACGCCAGTCGCGTGCAGCCGTTCGAGGACGGGCCCGATCTCGTCGCCGGAGACGATCCGTTCGGTCACCTCGATGACCAGCTCGCTTGGCTGCGCCCCCGCGCGGCGGACGATGCGCGGCAGCGCCTCGACGAACGCCGGATCGAACAGCGCGCCGGCGCTGATGTTGATCCACACGCGCATCCCCGGGACGCGCGCGCGCAATTCCGACGCGGTCGCGGCCGCTTCGCGTACGATCCACGGTTCGATGTCGGCGAGCAGGCCGCTGAGTTCGAGCTGGGTGAGAAACGCCGCCGGGCGCAGCAGGCCGCGCGTCGGGTGCTGCCAGCGCAGGAGCGCTTCCGCGCCGACCATGCGGCGCTCGCCGTCGAGTTCGTGAATCGGCTGATAATGCAGCAGGAACTGTTCGTCGTCGCGGGCGCGCACGAGTTCTGACGCCAGCCGCGCGCGATCCGCCGGATCGTCGGCCGACGCGAACACGACCGCGCGGTTGCCGCCGGCTTCGCTCGCCTCGGCCATCGCGGCGAGCCCTTCGATCAGCAGCGCGCGCCGGTCGCGCCGGACGCCGTGCGCGATCCCGATCGACAACGTGAACCGGAACTCCGCGCCGGCCGCGCGCAGCGGCGTCAAGAACGCGCGCGCGATCCGTTCGGCCGCCGCAAGCGCCGCCTCGCGGTCGCCGGCATGGGCGACGACGAACGCGTCCGACTCGAATCGTCCGAAAAACTGTGCGTCGGAGACCGTCGCACCGATCGTCTCGCACGCCGCCTGCAGCACGGCATCCGCATCGCGGCGCGTCATCCCGATGTCGAGCAGGCCGAACGCATCAAGATCGATGCACGCGACCCACATCGCCGACGACTCGGGGCCTCGCGCCCACGTCTCGAGCGCTGCGCGATTGGGCAGCGACGTGCGCGCGTCGTGCAGCAGCAGCCATCGGCCGAGGATCCGCAGCCGCTCGCGCGTCGACGTCATCGCGCCGAGCACGAGCGCGAGGATCGTCTGCAGGATCACGTCGAGCTGACCGCCGGCGACCTGCGAAGCATCAACGCGGGAGACGATCGCGATCGCGACGAGCGCGACGTCGACCGCCGCGATTCCGATGATCGCGCCGCGCATCCCGCCGGCGGCGGCGAGCGCCGCGACCGGGACCAGCACCAAGGCGAAGACGATGGCGCGCTGCGGATCGAGCCGCAGCACACCGAGCGCAACGACGTTCAGCGCCGCGATCAGCGCGACGGCGGAGAGCTCGGCCCATGCCGGAAGCACGCGGCGGTAGGCGGCCGGGGCGTAGCCGCGCGCCGCGGAGATCGCGAGATCGAGGACCGGCGCGAACGCGAGGATGCCGACCGCGTCGCCGAGCCAGAACACGCGAAACTGATCCATCGCACCGCTCGGCGAGAGCGATCCCGCCGACGCGTGCAGCGCGACCGAAAGCGCGGAGGTGACGAACGCGAGCAGCAGCGCGAGCCCGCAGAACGCCAGCGCGTCGCGCACGCGCACCGACGGCAGCACCAGACCGCTGCGGTGTGCGAGCAGCACGCCGCCCGCGTACACGCCCCCGACGATCACGCCTTGGATCGCGGCCGTCGGAAGCGCGTAGGCCGGATCGTGATAAAGCGTCCAGCGCAGCATTTCGGCCACGACGACGAGCGGAGCGTAGCGGACGCCGAAACGATACAGCAGGGTGACGGTGAGACCGGCACCGGGATACCAGGGCGAGAACCCCGGGGCGCGATGCAGCGCGAGCGTCGTCCAGTCCAAGGCGACCCAGGCGACCACGAACACGGCGCCGACGATCGGCGACTGCCAGGGCCTCGCCCGCATGCGTTCGAGCGTTGGGGAGCCTGCCGCCCCCATCCTCCGGCCCTGCCGCGAAACTCGAACGGCGACGCGAGCGTCTTCCCGAAGGTATGTCCGAACTGTTCTCTCCGTATACGCTGCGCGGCGTCACGCTGCGCAATCGCGTCGTCGTCTCCCCGATGTGCGAATACTCCTCGAGCGACGGTTTCGCAAACACCTGGCACACCGTGCATCTGGGGAGCCGCGCCGTCGGCGGCGCTTCTCTCGTGCTGACGGAAGCGATCGCGGTGACGCCGGAGGGCCGGATCTCTCCGCAGGACCTCGGGATCTGGAAAGACGAGCACGTCGACGCGCTCGCGGAGATCGCCCGGTTCTGCCGCGAGCAGGGCGCGGCGTTCGGGACGCAGCTCGCGCACGCCGGCCGGAAAGCCTCGACCAAACGCCCGTGGGAGGGCCACGGTGCCGTGACGTCCGCGGACGGCGGCTGGACGCCGGTGGCACCGGGGACCGAGCCCTTCGATCCGTCGTACCCGACGCCGGCGGCTTTAGATGAAGACGGGATCGCCGCGATCGTCCGCGCCTTCGCCGACGGCGCCCGCCGGACCGAAGCCGTCTGCGGAACGGTCGTTGAAGTACACGCCGCGCACGGCTACCTGCTGCACCAGTTTCTCTCGCCGCTCGTGAACCGGCGCACCGACCGCTGGGGCGGCTCGTTCGAGAATCGCACGCGGCTCACGCGCGAGGTCGTGCGCGCGATCCGCGCCGTGTGGCCGGAACGCTACCCGCTGTTCGTCCGCATCTCCGCGACCGATTGGGCCGCGGGCGGCTGGGACGCCGAACAGTCGGTCCAACTCGCCGCGCTGCTGCGCGCCGACGGCGCCGATCTCATCGACGTCACGACCGGCGGCGCGGTCCCCGTGCCGGCGGGATCGATCCCGGTCGGACCGCTGTATCAGACGCCGTTCGCGGAGCAGATCCGGCGCGAGGCCGGGATCGCGACCGGGACGGTGGGGATGATCGCGGAGCCCGCCGATGCCGAGGCGATCGTCGCGGGCGGCCGCGCCGACCTCGTGCTCCTCGCGCGCGAACTCCTCCGCGACCCGTACTGGCCGCTGTTCGCATCGCGCGCGCTCGGCGCGCCGATGCCGTGGCCTAATCAGTACCGGCGCGCCGAAGGCGACCGCGCGACAATGAAGGTGCCGTCGCTCACGTAGCGCCGGCCGTCCGCAGCGCGCGCGAGCGCAGCGCGAACGCGGGGCGATAGCGTTCGGGTCCCAGCAGCCGCGTGCACTGCTCGAGCACGGCGAGCACGCGATCCCAGCCGATCCGCTCGGCCCAACCGAGCGGGCCGAGCGGATAGTTGACGCCGAGCGTCATCGCAAGATCGATCGTCGCGTCGTCGATCCCTTCGGGGAGCATCGTGCACGCCTCGTTGGCGATCGCGGCGACGGTGCGCATCACGAGCAGGCCCGGCACGTCGGGAATCGCGCTCACCGACTTGCCGAGCGCGCGGAAGAACCCGCTTGCGGCGGCGAGCGGCGACGGATCGGCGTCGGGCGCGGCGACGACGATGCGCGCGCACGACGCGTAGTCGAGCGCGAGATCGTAGAGCACCGACGGAGCGTGCCGCGCGTGTTCGGCCGCCTGCGCACCGTCGGTGAGCCGCAGGGCGACGCCGTCGACCTCGATCCGCGCGTCCGTACCGGCGCGTTCCTCGACCGCGATCCCGCGCTCGCGCGCGAGCGCGACCAGCGCGGCGGCAACGCCGAGATCGCCGTACGCGACAACGCTGCGCGGCGCGACACCGGAGGGAGCATCGGAGGGATCGAGCTCTTTCGCGCCGGGCGCGTAGTCGTAGAAGCCGCGTCCGCTCTTGCGTCCGAGACGGCCCGCATCGACCAGTTCCTGCTGCACGAGCGACGGCGCGAAGCGCCGGTCGTAGGCGAACGCCTCGAACACCGAACCGGTTACCGCGAAGTTCACGTCGTTGCCGATCAGATCCATCAGCCGGAACGGTCCCATCCGGAACCCGCCCGATTCGGTCAGCGCGGCGTCGACGTCGGCGACGGCGATCCCGAACTCACCGTGCGCGCGCAGGGCTTCGGCGTAGAACGGACGGGCGACGCGGTTCACCACGAATCCCGGCGTCGACCGCACGCGGATCGGCCGTTTCCCCCAGCGCTCCGCAAGCGCCGTCGCGCGCGCCACCGCATCTTCCGACGCCGTCAGCGGTGCGACGATCTCGACAAGTTCCATCACGTGTGCGGGGTTGAAGAAATGCATTCCGACGCAGCGCGCGGGATGCGCGAGCGCGCCCGCGATCGCGGTCACGGAGATCGACGACGTGTTCGTCGCGAGGATCGCGTCGGACGCGACGATCCGTTCGAGGTCGCGGAACAGTCCGATTTTCGCGTCGCGATCCTCGACGATCGCTTCGACGACCACCTGCGCCGACGCCAGGGCGTCGAGCGCGGACGCGGCGTGCAGGCGGCCGATGAGCGCGCGCGCTTCGTCACGGGCGAGCTTGCCGCGCTCGATGCGCCTCTCGAGATCGGCGCCGATCCCCTCGATCGCGCGCGCGGCCGCGCCTTCGCACGCGTCGAAAAGCAGCACCGGATGACCGGCGGCAGCGGCGACCCGCGCGATCCCCGCGCCCATCGTCCCGGCGCCGACAACGGCGACGTGTTCGTGCATGACCGGCGATGCTTCTAGCCGGTGACGCGCAGTCCCGCGGCGATTCCGTTGATCGAGAGCCGGATCGTGTCGCGCAACGCGGGATCGGGCTGCGCGCGGTACGCGCGCAGCAGACGGATCTGCAGCAGCGAGATCGGATCGACGTACGGATTGCGCAGCGCGATGCTGCGCGCCAGGGTCGGGTCGTCGGCGAGCAGCGTCTCGCGTTCGAGGATCTGCAGCACCGCGCGGACCGACGCGTCGTATTCGGCGCGGATGCGCGGCAGGTAGCGTTCCGCGCCGCCGGCAGCGCCGGCGAGACCCGCCACGTAGCGTTCGAAGATCGCCAGATCGGCGACCGCGAGGGCGCGCTCGACGCTGTGCACGAGCGTCGCGAAGAACGGGAACCCCGCCGCCATCGCGCGCAGGGTCGCGAGTTCGTCGCCGGTGCCGGCGAGCGCTGCGCCGAAGCCGAACCAGCCCGGCAGCAGCGCGCGCGCCTGCGTCCACGCAAACGCCCACGGGATCGCGCGCAGGTCGCCGATCGCGCGCCGCGCACCGCGCCGTCCGGGTCGCGAACTGATCTGCATCTCGCCGATCTCGTCGAGCGGCGTGCAGGCGGCGAAGAACGCGAGAAACTCGGGATCGCCGGCGAGGTCGAGGTACGCGCGCTCCGCGGTCGCGGCGAGCCGGTCGAGCAGCGCGCTCCATTCCGGCGGCACCGCGGGGCCGGGCGCGTGCACCGCGAGCAGCGCCGAGGTCAGCGCGAGCTCGAGGTTGCGGCGCGCCAGCGACGGCAGGCCGTAGCGCGCGCCGATCACCTCACCCTGTTCCGTCACCTTGAAGCGTCCGTCGCGCGCCGCAGGCGGCTGCGCGTCGATCGCGTCGCGCGCGTCGGCGGCGCCGCGCCCGACCGAACCGCCGCGCCCGTGAAAGAAGCGCATCGCGATGCGGTGGCGGCGTGCGACGGCGGCGAGCGCGTCCTGCGCGCGGTAGACCGCCCAGGCGCCGGCGACGACGCCCATCACCTTGGTGGTGTCGGAGTACCCGAGCATCACCTCCATCACGCCGCCGCAGCGTTCGACGTGCGCGCGGAACGGTGCTTGCGCGAGCAGTGCCTCAGCGATCCCGCCCGCGGCGGCGAGCGCGGTCGCGCTTTCGAAGAGCGGGACGATCTGCGCGGGGCCGGCGGCGAGCGCGCCGCACGCGCGCGCGAGCACGTACAGCGCGAGGACGTCGTGCGCGCTCTCGGTTCCCGCGAGGATGAACGTGCGCGACGCGCCGGCGCCGCCGCGCGCGCGCAGTTCGGCGATCGCCGCGAGCGATCGGAGCACGTCGGCCGTCTCCGCCGAAAACGACACCGCGGTCGGCACCAGCGGACGCAGCGCCGTGAGTTCACGCGCGAACCAGGAGTCGGCGTCGGCGGCGTCACGCTGCGAGAGCGGCGGGAGCGCGGGTTCGACGGCGCGCACGATCTCGTCGAGCGCATTCCACACGCGGTCGCGATGCTGCCGCCATTCGAGCTCGCACAGCCCGAAGCCGAACGTGCTCACCGCGCGGCGCAAGCGCCGCAGCGGGCGCGCGACGTCGTCGCCGCTCCCGCCGGTCACCGCCGCGTCGATCAGCGCGAGATCGGCAAGGAGCGCGTCGGCGGCGGCGTAGCCGCCTTCGCGGCCGGCGAGCGTCAGCGTCAGACGCCGGTGCACGAAGGCGAGCTTGCGGCGGTAGGGCTCGTCCTGTTGGCGCGGACCGACGGTGTAGCGGACGTCGGGGAGCGCGGCGCCGTCGGCCTCGACGGACGCCAGCAATTCGGGAGAGGCGCCGCCGCGCACCGCGTCTTGCGAGAAGCGCGCCTGCAGATCCTCGACGTCGCGCAGATAGCGCTCGCAGACGAAGCGGCGCGCCTGCTCGTACGCCTCGAGGCTCGCGTCGGGCGCGACGTTGGGGTTGCCGTCGCGGTCGCCGCCGATCCACGACCCGACGTGCAGTATGTCGGGTGCGGCGATGCCGAACGCGCGCTCGAACCGCTCGAAGAGCAGCGGGACTTCGTCGAAGAGGGAATCACGAAACCGTGCAACGAGGTTGCGCACCTCGTCGTGCACCGTCGGCGCGCTGCGGTAGAGTTCGTTGCTCTGCCAGAGCAGGACGATCTGCGCCCGCAGCTCGGCCTCCGCCTGCGCGCGCTCCTCCGGTGTGAGGATGCGCTCGTCGAGCGCGCGCAGCAGCGCCGCGACCGCTGAGAGCTTCTCGCTGGTCGTGCGGCGCTGCACCTCCGTCGGATGCGCGGTGAAGACCAGCGTCAGCTCGACCTCGCCGACGCGGCGCGCGGCTTCGAGCGGGAGCGATTCGAGCGACCCGCGCAACGGCGCCTCGCCGAGCAGCGCGCGCTCCCGCCGCCGCCGTTCGCGATGCAATTGCTCGGCGAGGTTCACCATCTGAAAGTAGAGACCGAACGCGCGGATCACTTCGACCGCGTCGTCGAGCGCGAGCGCGTCGAGGACGACGGCGATCTCGTTGTCGAGCGCGGGATCGGGTGCGGCCCGCCGGCGGCGCGTCAGCGCGCGCACGCGTTCGACGGTTTCGAAGGTCTGCGGACGGGCGTGGGCGCGCAGCGCGTCGCCGACGAACCGTCCCAGCAGGGCGACCTGCGCGCGCAGCGGCGCGGCAGTGTCGCGCTGCGTCATGCGTCGCGCCGCCAGAGGCTCCAGGCGCGTTCGACTTGTCCGGCGTTGGTGACGGTCGCGCGTTCCGCTTCCGTCTCGCTCAGGTAGGTGACCGCTCCGCCCAGCCGCATCGCGTCCGACTGCAGCAGCGCGTTCTGCGCGGTGTACACCGCGCAGAACACCGCCTGACGCACGTCGCGGCCGACGATCGTCGCGCCGTGGCCGCGCATCAGCACGGCGGTGTGGTCGCCGAGCGCCGCGGCGAGCGCATCGCCGAGCGCGTCGTCGCGAACGAGCAGGTCGTTCTCGGGTCCGGCCGCATCGCGGATCTCGAACACCGGGACCGGCCGCAGCAGAAACGAGCTCATGTGATAGATCGGGCGCAGCGGCGCGTCGTGCACGACGCCGAAAGGGATCAGCGAGGCGGCGTGACTGTGCACGACCGCGCTGACATCGGGCCGCGCACGATAGATCGCGCCGTGGATGAACCGTTCCAGATACGGCTGGCGGTCGTCGCCGCCGAGCGGGGTCCCGTCGTGCGCGAACGCCATGATGTCGGCCGGCGTGACCAGCGCGGGCGCCATGTTGCGCGCGAGCAGAAAGCGCGCCGGATCGCCGTCGTGCCGGACGCTGACGTGACCGAACGCGTCGACGATCCCGTGGCGGAACAGAATGTGGTTGGCGCTGACGAGGTCGGCGACGAGGCTATGGTCGGCGGCGATCAAATCGTGTACGTCTCGAGCGTTTCCGGTGCAAACAACTCGCGCGGTTCGCGCTTGCGCGGCGAGAGCCCCTGTTCGTGGTGGTAGCGCGTGAAGACATCGAGGACGTGCTCGTTGGCGGCGAAGCCGTAGGGCCAGAAATCGTCGCCCATCAGCGCGCGCGTCCGCTCGTCTTCGGCGACCGCCCACGGCAGCATCGTCTTCGAGGCGGCGGTGACGCGCAGATCCTCGTACGCGATCGCCTGCGCCGCCTTGAACGCCTTCATCAGCGCGGTTGCCACCCAGCGGTCGCGTTCGTAGACGTCGCGCCGGATCGCGACGACGTGCATGATCGGGAAGATCCGCGTCCGCTCGAAATACGCGCGCTCGACCGCAGGATAGTCTTCCCAGAGCCGGCCGACGCCGTCACGCCCGTAGCACGACGGCTTGCGCGGTGCGTAGAGCGCATCGATCTCGCCCGACGCGAGCAGCGCGGAGAGCGTCTGCTCCGGCCCGATCGGTGCGATGCGGATCGACGGCGGCAGATCGAGCGCGACCTTCTCATCGCGCCCCGGCGTCTCTTCGCCGCCGGTGCGGTACTCGACGCTCTCGACCGGTACGCCGTACTCGTCGGCGAGGATCCCGCGGATCCACACGTTCGCGGTCAGCTGATACTCCGGGACGCCGACGCGCTTCCCGATCAGGTCGCGCGGCTCGCGGATCCCGCTGCGCCCGCTGACGTATACGCCCGAGTGCCGAAAGAAACGCGACGGGAAGATCGGGATCGCGACGAACGGGTTGTCGCGAAACGTCGAGAGGACGTACGACGAGAGCGACATCTCGGCGACGTCGAACTCGCGATGGCGCAGCATCCGGAAGAACGTCTCTTCGACCGGCAGCGCGTTGAAGATCAGGTCGATCCCGTCGGCGGCGACGCGGCCGTCGGCGAGGGCGCGGGTGCGATCGTAATCCCAGCAGGCGAGGCTCAGCCGCAGCTTCGTCACGTGCGCGCGGGTTCGACGTCGTACGCGCCGACCCGCTGCCACGGCCGATCGATCGGGATCACGCGTCCCTCACCGCGCAGGCGATCGAAGGGAAACGGTGCGGCGGTGCCCGGCGGCGCCTCACCCTGTTCGAACCGCTTGAGCGCGTCGAGCATCCGCCGGCGCATGCGGATGATCGCGACGTCGGAGGTGCCGAGGTGCTCGTTCGTCCGGTCGGCGACCGGTCCCATCGACTCCTGACACGCCATGTCCTGATTGATGAAGCCGGGAATTCCGGTGTAGCTGCCCTCACGCATCCGCTCGCGGTCCTGCGCGAACCAGTCGTGGACGCCGTGGACGCGGAACCACATCCGGTCGAGGTCGACGCCCGGGACGACGTGATGCGTGCGGCGCTGCGCGTCTTCGTCGACCGGTTCGCCGTTCTGGCTGAAAAAGATGCCGTAGAACATCGTGTGCGTGTCGTCGACGGGGACGAAGAGCTCGGCGTGCGCTGGCTCGGCAGGATCGAGCGGGCGCGGGATCAGCGCCGTCGACGGCGCGACGAAGTGCGTCACGCGCACGTACCGCTCGCTCTCGGGGTTGGCGTTGGGACGGCGGATCGCAGCGTAGCGAAATCCATAGGGTTCGTCCTGCGCTTCGAGCCGCGGCGAGAGATCGCTCGAGATCTCGCTTCGCTTCTTCCAATCCCAGATCGTGTCGCGGTGCAGAAACCATGAATGCGACGAGTCGATCGCGCCCTCGACCGCTTGCGCCCAGTTCACGCGCGCGCCGACTTTGATGATCGCGACCTGCGCTTTGGGCAGCCGCGTCCAGTCGAACGCCGGAAACGCCGGCTGATGCTCGGGCGAACCGAGATACGTCCACACGATCCCGCCGGCTTCGTGCACCGGATAGGGGCGCGTGCGCGTGCGGTCGCGGAAGTTGTAGCCCTCCGGTTCGGTCGGCATCTCCAAACACGCGCCGTCGACGCCGAATTTCCAGCCGTGGTAGACGCAGCGCAGTCCGCCCTCTTCGTTGCGGCCGAGCGCGAGCGAGGCGAGACGGTGCGGGCAGTGCTCGTCGAGGATCCCGATCCGTCCGTGCGTATCGCGGAACGCGACGAGCGGCGTTCCGAGGATCTGCGTGCGCACCGGCGCGCCGTCGGGCTGCGCGACTTCTTCCGCGAGGCAGGCCGGAAACCAGTAGCGGCGCATCAGCGCCCCCATCGGCGCGTCGCCGGTAACGCGCGTGAGCCGTTCGTTGTCAGCCGCCGAGAGCATGTTTCCTCGCCATCCTGAATGATACGTGTGGTGAAGTATATTCGCGGAGAGACGCGAATTGCAAGGTCCGACCCGACCGCCAGGAGGTATCGCCATGGGGTTTCGCCCCGATCTCCGCTTCGCCGCCGCGGCGCTCGCCGCGCTCGTCGCCGCCGGCCCGCTCCCGCTTCACGCCGCCGACGAACCGTACGAGATCGACGCGGTCCTCTCGCTCACGGGGAGCGCCGCGTTCCTCGGCCAGGAAGAGAAACAGGCGTTCGAGGCGGTCGAGCGCGTGCAGAACGCGCGCGGCGGGATCCACGGCCGCAAGATCCGGTTCACGATCCTCGACGATCAGTCGAACCCGCAGAACGCGGTGCAACTGACGAACCAGATCATCGGCAAGCACGTCCCGGTGGTTCTCGGTTCGTCGCTCGTCGCGCAGTGCAACGCGATGGCGGCGCTGGTGAAAGAGAACGGGCCGGTGCAGTACTGCGTCTCGCCGGGGATCCATCCGGAACACGGCGGCTATACCTTCTCCTCGAGCGTCTCGACGCGCGACCAGGCGATCGCGATGGTGCGCTACTTTCACAAACGCGGCTGGAACAAAGTCGGTCTGCTGACCTCGACCGACGCGACCGGTCAGGACGCCGAGCGGAATTTTCTCTACGCGGTGACGCAGCCCGAGGTGCGCGGCGTCGAGATCGTCGCGCGCGAACACTTCAACCCTACCGACGTCAGCGTCTCCGCGCAGCTCGAGCGGATCAAGAGCGCGAAGCCCGACGCGATGGTCGGCTGGACGACCGGGACGCCGTTCGGCACCGTCCTGCGCGGGATCACGGAGACGGGGATCGACATCCCGGTCGGCGCCGGAAACGGCAACATCATCTATGCGCAGATGAAGCAGTACACGCAGTTTCTCCCCAAGACGCTGCTCTTCGCCGGCGTACAGTACTTCCGCGATCCCAAGGAGATCACCGGGCCGCTGAAGGCCGCGATCGAGACGTTCATCCGCGCGATCGCGCCGACGAAGCCCGATCTCGGACAAGGGCTCGGCTACGATCCGGCGATGATCGTCGTCGACACGCTGCGCAAGCTGCCCGCGAACGCGAGCGCGAAGGATCTGCGCGACGCGATCCTCGCGACGCACGGCTACGTCGGGATCAACGGCGTCTACGACTTCCACAGCGGCGACAACCGCGGGCTGGGCGTGGGGAACGCCGTGCTCGTGCGCTACGACGCCCAGCGCGAACTCTTCGTCCCCGTCAGCAAACCCGGCGGCGACCCGCTCAAGTAGCGTGCACGACGCGCTCGAGACCGCGATCGGCGGCCTCGTCGAGGGGTCGGTCTTCGCGCTCGTCGCGATCGGCTTCGCGCTGGTCTTCCGCGTCACCGGGACGGTGAATCTCGCGCAGGGTGCGTTCGTCGTCCTCGGCGCGCTCACGACGTACTCGTTCGAACAGACGCTGCACTGGCCGCTCCCGCTCGCGGTGCTCGGCGCGCTCGGCGTCGCGGCGGTCGTCGGCGCGCTGCTCGCAATCGCCGTCCTCGCGCCGGGGCTGCGGCGCCTTCCTCCCAGCGGGATGGTGATGCTCACCAGCGGCCTGCTGACGGTCTTCGAAGGCGCCGCGCTGCTGGTGTGGGGGAGCCAGCCGTATCAGCTCCCGCCGTTCTCCGGCTACCATCCCGTCGCGTTCGCCGGGCTGCTGGTGCCGACGCAGTCGTTCTGGGATCTCGGGATCACCGCGGTCGTCGTCGCGCTGTTGTGGTACGTCCTGCAGCGCACGACGTTCGGGCGCGCGCTGCGCGCGTGCGCCGAGAATCCCGCCGCCGCGACGCTGATGGGGATCGACGTCGCGCGCGTGCGCGTCCTCTCGTACACGGCGGCGTGCGTGCTGGGCGCGCTCTCGGGGATCGCGATCGGTCCGATCGTCTCGCTGCAGTTCGACGGCGGACGGTTCTTCACGGTGTACGGATTCATCTCGGTCGCGATCGGCGGACTCGGCTCGTTCGCCGGCGCGCTGCTCGGCGGACTCGGACTGGGCCTCGTACAGCAGCTCGGCGCGTTCTACGTCTCGTCGATCTTCGCGACGACGCTGGCGATCGCGATCCTGATCGTCGTGCTCGTCTTCCGCCCCAGCGGCCTCTTCGGCCGCGGCGCGCGCCGCGAAGACAATCGCACCGGCGGCGCGCATGCGGGCGCGCTCGGCGCGCGCTTCGATCCGCGCATCGTGCGCGCGGCGGCGATCGCCGCGCCGGTCGTCATCCTGCTGCTCCCGCTGGTGCTCCCCGACGGCGCGCTCAGTTCGCTGGTCATCGCGGGGATCGTCTTCATCGCGGTGATGGGACTCGACGTGCTGATGGGATTTGCGGGGCAGGTGAGCCTCGGGCATGCGGCGTTCGTCGCGATCGGCGGCTACGTCGCCGCGATCGCGGCGGTGCGCTTTCACGTGCCGCCGCTGCTCGGCGCGCTGCTCGCGCTTGTCGTCTCGCTCGCGTGCGCCGCGGTCCTCGCCGGGCTCACCGTGCGCCTGCGCGGGCACTACATGGCGCTGGCGACGCTCGCGTTCGGTCTGCTCGTCGATTCGCTCGCGGTGGGGCTCGGCGACTGGACCGGCGGACCCTCCGGGCTCACCGGGATCCCGCACGTCGCCTTCGGCGCCTTCGCGATCGACGGCCAGCGCGCGAACTACTATCTCGTGTGGGCGGTCGCGATCGTCGCGTTCGTCCTGCTCGCGAACCTGCTCCGCTCGGATTTCGGACGCGCCCTGCGCGCGATCCGCACCGACCAGACCGCGGCGCTGGCGCTGGGAATCGACGTTCCGCGGTACAAGTTGTACGCGTTTCTGATCAGCGCGGCGTGCGCGTCGATCGCCGGCAGTCTGTACGCGTATTACTTTCAGTTCATCTCGCCCGAGATGGTGAGCACGCCGCGCTCGCTCGAGTTCGTGACGATGCTGGTGATCGGCGGTGAAGGAACGCTGGCGGGGCCGCTGCTCGGCGTTTTGCTGCTGGTGCTGCTCCCCAACGCCGTGCAGGCGCTGCAGCAGGCGAAGACGCTCTTCGCCGGGCTGATCTTGGTCGGCGGCCTGCTGCTGCTGCCCTCCGGAATCCTTGGCGCGATCGCCGGCCTGCTGCGGCGCGCACCTGCGCGCGACGACGCCGCGGTGCCGGCACGCGGAGCGGCAACGTGAACGCTCCGGCCGCGCTGGCAGTCGAGCGCGTCTCGAAAGCGTTCGGCGGCGTGCAGGCGATTCGCGAGGTCTCGTTCGACGTGCCGGCCGGGACGCTGACCGCGCTGATCGGCCCCAACGGCGCCGGGAAGACGACGCTGTTCAATCTCTTCACCAACCTCTATCGCACCGATTCCGGCAGCGTCGCGTTCTTCGGCGAACCGCTGGCGGGACGGCGCTCCGACGCGATCGCGCGGATGGGACTGGTGCGCACGTTCCAGACGGCGCGCGTCTTCGCGGGGATGACGGTGCTCGAAAACGTGCTCGCCGGCGCGCACATGACGGCGCGCGCGCCGGCGTTCGCGCAGGCGCTGCGCCTTCCCGCCGCAACGAACGACGAACGCGCGCTGGTCGCGCGCGCCGACGCGCTGCTCGACGCGCTCGGGATCGCGGAGCTGCGCGCGCGGCCGGCGGCGTCTCTGCCGCTGGGAACGCAGAAGATCGTCGAGCTCGCCCGCGCGCTCGTCGCGCGGCCGCGGATGCTGCTGCTCGACGAGCCGGCCGCCGGACTCAACGACGCCGAGACCGACGCGCTCGCGAGCCTGCTGCTCGCGATCCACCGCTCCGGGACGACCGTGGTCGTCGTCGAGCACAACATGTCGCTGGTGATGGGGATCGCCGATCGCGTCCTCGTCCTCGACGCCGGGGCGCTGATCGCATCCGGCACGCCCGCCGAGATCCAAGCGAATCCGGCGGTCGTCGCGGCGTACGTCGGGCAGGCCGCGCCGTGATCCTCGAGATGCGCGACGTCGCCGCGGGCTACGGCGGCGTCAGTGCGCTGCGCGGGGTCACGCTGCACGTCGACGAGGGCGAGACCGTCGCGCTCGTCGGTGCCAACGGCGCCGGCAAATCGACGCTCCTGAAGTCGATCTCCGGACTCGTGCGCCCCACCGCGGGGACGATCGCGTTCGCCGGCGCTTCGCTGGCGGCGGTGCGCGCGCCGGCGCGCGTCGCGCTCGGGATCGCGCACGTCCCCGAAGGCCGCGACGTCTTCGGCAGCCTGAGCGTTCGCGAGAACCTCGATCTCGGCGCGTACGCGCTGGGACGCCGCCGCTCGGCGCGCGAGTTGGACGCGCTGCGCGACGCCGTGCTGGAACGGTTTCCGGTGCTGCGCGATCGGCTCGAGCGTTCGGCCGCCGAGCTCTCCGGCGGACAGCAGCAGATGCTCGCGATCGGCCGCGGGCTGATGGCGAAGCCGCGGCTGCTGCTGCTCGACGAACCGTCGCTCGGCCTCGCGCCTTCGCTCGTCGATCAGATCTTCGCGATCGTGCGCGATCTGCGCGAACTCGGCGTCACGGTCCTGATCGCCGAGCAGAACGCGCGGATGACGCTCGCGATCGCCGATCGCGGCTACGTGCTGGAAAACGGCGCCGTGGTCGCCGCCGACACCGGCCGCGCCCTCCTCGCTTCGCCGCAGATCGTCGAGCGCTACTTGGGGATCGGCGCCGGCGCGTCGGCGCACGCGCGCGAAAGCACCGCCGGCGCGCTCGCCTCGGCGCTGCGCGCGATCCTGCGGGAACCGTGACCGTGGCGCGCGCGAAGCCGCTCTCCGGCGCTTTCGACCCCGAGCCGGCGAACAGCATCGGCTACCTCATCCGCGACAGCTCGCGGATGATCCTGAGCCGGCTGCAGGCGCTGCTCGAGCCGCACAACGTGACGCTCGGCCAATATTTCATCCTGCGCGAACTCTGGCAGAACGAGGGCGTCACGCAACGCGAGCTCTGCGCGCGGATCGGGATCGGCGAACAGTCGGCGGTCGCGACGATCGACGCGATGGAGGCGCGCGACCTCGTCGTGCGGACGCGCAGCCGCCAGGACCGCCGCAAGATCCAGCTCTATCTCACCGACCGCAGCCGCGGCCTGCGCGACGAACTCCTCGGGGCCGCGGCGCAGGTCATCAACGCCGCGACCGCCGATTTCGCGCCGAGCGAGATCGCGACGCTCCGCGGGCTTCTACGCAAGCTGAACGATCGTCTCGAGCGCACGTAGCCGGACCCGGGAACTTCCGGGCGCATTGCGGTGTCATCCGCGGTGGGAACGAAGGATCACGTGTACGATTACCTGGTCGTCGGCGCAGGGCTTGCCGGCAGCACGATCGCCGAGCGGCTTGCAACCCAGCTCGGCGCGAGCGTGCTCGTCATCGACAAACGGCCGCACGTCGCCGGGAACACGCACGATCCGGTGGACGCCGACGGCCTGCGCTACCACCAGTACGGGCCGCACATCTTCCACACCAACAGCGCCGAGGTCGTCGCGTACCTGAGCGCGTTCACCGCCTGGCGGCCGTACGAGCACCGGGTGCTCGCGCGCGCCGGCGACCGGCTCGTGCCGATCCCGATCAACCGCACGACGATCAACACGCTCTACGGGCTCGACCTCGACGCAGCCGCCGTCGCGCGCTTCCTCGCCGACCGCGCCGTGCCGTTCGCGCGGATCGAGAACTCCGAGCAGATGATCGTCTCGCGGGTCGGCCGCGAGCTGTACGAGACGTTCTTCCGCGGCTACACGCGCAAGCACTGGGGCCTCGACCCCGCCGAGCTGGACGCGAGCGTCTGCGGCCGCATCCCGACGCGCACAGGCGACGACGACCGCTACTTCACCGACGCGTTCCAGGCGATGCCTGCCGAGGGATACACCGCGATGGTCGAGCGCATGCTCGCGAGTCCGGAGATCGACGTCGTGCTCGGCACCGACTTCGCCGCGATCGCCGATCGGGCGCGGTTCGGCCACGTGATCTACACCGGGCCGATCGACGAGTATTTCGACTGCAAGTTCGGCCGGCTGCCATACCGCTCGCTGCGCTTCGAGTTCGAAACGCGCGACGTCGGGTACGTTCAGCCCGTCGGCTGCATCAACGAACCGGCGATCGACGTCGCGCACACGCGCACCACCGAATACAAGCACCTCACCGGACAGACGCTCGCAAAGACGATCCTCTCGCGCGAGTATCCGTCGGCCGAGGGCGATCCGTACTATCCGATCCCGCGCCCGGAGAACCGCGAGCTCTACCGCAAGTACGCGAACCTCGCCCGCGCCCAGCGCGCCGTCACCTTCGTCGGGCGGCTCGCCGAGTATCGCTACTACAACATGGACCAGGTCGTGGCGTCCGCGCTGGCGACCTTCGAAGACCTCGCGAGCACGGCCGCGGCCGCCTCGTAGCGCGTCCGGCTAGTTCGCCTCGTCGGTGAACTTCGCGTACCAGTGGGTGCCGTCGCAGAACGGCTTGTTCTTCGAGTGGCCGCAGCGGCACAGCGCGTAGTGTTCCGTCGACGCGCCGGCGTTGCGCTGCTCGTGCAGCAATTCGATGCCGCCCGTCACGTGGTACGGCCCGTCTTTCGAGACGTAGATGCCCGGCGCGCGGTCGACGTCGCGGTGCGCGACGCCCCTTTTCGAATAGCTCAACGCGCCCGAGGGGCACTGCTGCACGATGTCGATGATCTGCTGCGCCGGCGCACCGTTCGGATCGATCCAGGGTTCCTGACCGTTGCGGAACACCGACGGGAGGTTGTCGCTGCAGTTGCCGGAGTGGCAGCACGTGCCGCGGTTGTCGTGGATCGTCACCTCGGCGCCGACGTAGTCGACGCGGCGATCCGGCGTGCGATCGGGCAATTTGCCGCTGCTGAAGTGCGCGTCGGCATGCGAGCCGTCGCAGAACGGCTTCATCCGCGACTGCCCGCAGCGGCACAGCGCCATCTCCGTGCGCGCGTCCAGCGTCTCCCCCTTCGAGTTCGTAAGCGAAGCGACGTTGGTGACGAGGTACGGGCCGTTGTGTTCCGGCGTGATCGTCGCCCCGATCGGCGTTTCGAACGCGGCGATCTCCGCCTCGGTCGCTGCGACGCCGCGCGGCGAGAGCGCACCGATCTTCGCGGCGATGTCCTGCAGGGCGGCGGCGGCCTCTTCGATCTCGGGAGGGACGGCGAAGTTGGTGCGGATGTAGGCGGCCTTGCGCGCGAGCTGGCCCAGACGTTCGGCAAAGAAGATCCACGCCGAGGCCTTGTGAGGGAGGAGATGGACGTCGCGGTTGTAGCCGAAGCCGGGACCGGCGGAGAGCCCCGGATACGGCGCGCCGGCGGGCATCTTCGTGAGCGCCTCGCCGAGCGGGCGCAGCGCCGAGGCCATCATCCGGATCGTTCCGCGCGAGAGCACCTCCAGTTCGCGTTCGGTTTCGTCGGTGTGGGCGAAGAAGCGCAGCAGCATCAGCAGCATCGTGTCGTATGCGACGTTGTAGAGGTCCGCCACGTTGTGCGTCAGCTCGTCGCGCAGGATCGTCCCGCCGTTCGCATCCTCATAGAAGTGCGTCATCGGGTTGGGGACGATTTTTCGCACCGGATCGAAGATCGTTCCGGCCTCACGGGCACGCGAGACCTCGGCTTCGTACGCGATGCGGATCCCGTCGAACACGCAGAAGTGCGCGTCCGGGTGGTCCGTCGACGGCGACTCGCCCTGCGAGACGATCATCTCGATCGCGCGGCACGCCGAGTCGCGGTCGACCACGGCGATCAATTCGCCGTCGAGATCGACGAAGCGCGCGTTGGCCTGTGCTTCGCGCGGACCGATGAACAGCACGTCCTCGGGGATGCACCGGAATCCGCTTTCGATCTTGTGATAAAACTCGCCGACGGTCCGAAAATCGATCTCGAACGGTTCGACCGCGCAGTGCGTCGGCATCGCATCGATCTCCGCCTCGCGCTCGCGCACCACCCGCGACCGGATCTCGTCGTACGCCGACTGCTTCTCCGCCGCGAGGACGCCGGCTTCGGGCATCTCGTAGCACACGAGCCGCTCGATGAGCCCGCGCGAAAACGGCTCGAGCGACAATTCGATCCCGAACGGAAACGCTTCGGGGGGCATCGGAAAGTTCGTGCGTCGGAAGTGCGGCGCCCCGCCGATCGCGGTGAGCATGTTCGTCACCTGCGCGAGGTGCAGCATCTCCTCGATCGCGACCCCGGCGAGTTTGCGTTTCCAGTCGCGCACCATCCGCGCTTGCTCGACGGTGAGGCCGCCTTCGTCGACGTCGCTCTTGAGCGAGTGCGCGGCGTAAAGGTAGACGCACGCCAGCCCGTGCTCGAGCTCGCTTGCGCGCGAGAGCAGATAGATCAGTTCTTCACGCGTGGTGACGGGCGCGATGTGCGCACGATCGGGCGCCGCAGTTTCGAGGATCGACATTGCCTTTAAGAGACCGCGGGCGCGTCCCGAGGGATGCGTCCGCTGTCGGAGCCGGCGAGGACGGGCCGGCGCGCCCCGTGGGGGACGATGCGCGCGCGCACTCGAAATCGGGGAACGTGCGCCGTCGATCGCTGCTCGCGTGGCTGATCTACGCCGGTCTCACGCTTCCGATCGGCCTCTTCGGTCATGTCCTTTTCGAGCAAGCGGGGCGCGTCGTCGGCCGCTACGGCAGCGTCGAGATCGATCACGCACTGCTCGGCGCCGCGGCCGCGGCAGGCTTCGCCGCGGCGCTCTCGTCCCTGCGCCGCGGGGAACGCTCGGAACGCCGCAGGCGCGCTGCGCTGCTGCAGGCCGCGCTGCCCAACGCAGCCGCGGTCTGCGTGACGGGGATCGCCGCGCAAAGCGCGATCGCGGCCGCCACCCTCTCGCTCGAAGGCGTTGCGGTCGACCCCGCCCGCGTCGTCCTCGCGCTGGTCGCCGCAGCGTGCGGGATGCTGGTCGCGTCCCTGCTGCTCTACGCAGTTGACGAAGCGGTGCTGTCGCGCATCGCCGCCGCGCTCGTCCTGACCCGCGTGCGCTCGCGTGCCGTCGTCACGCGAACCGCAGCGACCGCCCCGCTCGCGCGGCACCTCGCCGCGCGCCGCCGTTGCAGCGGCCGCGCCCCTCCTCGACTCTCCCCCGCTTCGCCCTAACCGCGATCGCGCGCGGCCGCCGGGCCGCCGCCGGAGGAGTTCAGGAGTTCATGGTGTTGTCACGCTCGCGCGCGCCGAAGCCGGCCGCGCATCTTCTCGCCTCTGCCGTTGCGGCGGTCGTCCTGCTGGTTGCCGTCGCGCGCGTAAACGCGTCCGCGCAGGCGACCACCGTGCTCGCGGGGACCATCAACGGCCAGAGCGGCCCGGTGAGCGGCGCGGTCGTCAACGCGACCGGATCCAACCTGCACCTGCACACGCGAACCAACGCGCAGGGCCGGTTCGCGTTCACCTCCGTGCCGATCGGCACGTACGTCGTCGACGTCACGGCAGGGGCGCTCAGCGCATCGCTGCGCGTCGACGTCCCGTCGGCAGGCGCCGACGTCACGCTCTCGCTCGCCCCGATCAAAGAGATCGGCCGCACCGCGGTGACCGCGCGGCCGCCGCGCGCCGGCTCCGGGACCGACGTGAGCCTCAACAGCGACCTGCTCGCGAAATCGCCGGCGAGCGGAAGCCTTCCCGCGCTGCTGCTGCAGCTGCCGGGCGCCGCGCGCGGCGCCAACGGCGTGGTCCACATCAACGGCGACCACGGCGACATCAACTACGTCGTCGACGGTGTCTCGATCCCGCAGGAGCTCAACCGCACCGTCGGCACCGAGTTCGATCCCAACGACATCGCGTACGTCGAAGCGCTGCAAGGCGCCTACCCGGCGCAGTACGGCGAGCGCTTCGCCTCGGTGATCAACATCAACACGCGCAACGGCAGCGGCCCACCCGGCTTCTCGGCGAATCTGCTCGGCGGTACGTTCACGCACCTCGACTCCGACGTCGCGTATCACACCAACCTCGGCTCGGCGTCGCTCGTGCTCGCGTCACGGCTCGAACAGAGCGATCGCGGCCTCGATCCGCCCAACGCCGCCTCGATCCACAACCAATACAGCAACGCGAACCAGTTCGTGCGCTTCACCCAGCCGATCCGCAACGACTACCTGAACCTTACGGTCAGCCACGCGCATCACAGCTACCAGATTCCGAACGACGTCGCCGGCGGCGAGCCGGCCGCCACGAACGACAACGAAACCCAAGACGATCTGTTTGCCGCGATGCAGTACCGTCACCCGGTCGGCGATCACGGGTCGCTCTCGTTCGGACCGTCGTACAAACGCTCGCGCATTCGCGATCTCGGCGATCCGGCGAACGACTTCGCGTACGGGATCGCCAATGCGCCGGGCAGTCCGACCGATTGCGCGCAAGCGCTGACGTCGACGGGTCCCGTCGTCGGGGGCGTGGTGACGAACCCGGTGCCCAACCCGGCGGTCGCGTACGGGAACGCGACCTGCGCGTTCTCGCTCTCCGGCGACCGCACCGCGATCGACGTCGGCGGCAACGTCGATTACGAAAACCGCAGCACGCACCACACCGTGCGCGCCGGCGCCCAGTTCGACGCCACGCACATCGCCAAAGCGTACGACGTCACCCTGCAGCCGGGGAACTTCCTCGCGCCGATCTTCACCCCCGGCGCACCCGGCGCCGCCTACACGGTCGTCGACAGCGCGCCGAACATCGGTCACCTCGGCGCGGCGTACGTCCAAGATGCATGGAAGATGGGGACGGCGTGGCAGCTCGACTACGGCGTGCGCGCCGATACGTTCGGCGTTTCGTCGAGCCAGTTCCGCGCCGGCTTCGGGATGATCAGTCCGCGCATCAAGCTCACGCGCAATTTCGGAGCGCGCGAGAGCGTGTACGCGTACTACGGCCGCTTCTTCACGCCGTTCTCGCTCGAGAACGTCTCGCCGCTCGCGGCGTACACCCTGAACCTCCCGCTGCAGAGTTCCGTCGCGCAGTTCGATCTGAAGCCGCAGCGGGACACCGTCTACGAGCTCGGCGCGCACGTCACGCTCGGACGGGGCGATCTCGGCCTGCGCATCATGCAGAAAAACGCTACGGACGTGATCGACGACACGCAGGTCGGCACGACGAACCTGCACCAGGACATCAACTACGCGCAGGGCCGGATCGCGACGCAGACCGCGTATTATCAACTCGGGCTTGCACGCGGCGGCCGATTCTACTCCTCGCTGACGCACACGTATGCCGCGAACAAGGGCTGCGAAACGCAGCTGCTGGCACCGTGCTTCGGCGCGTCGGGCGACTGGACGCCGGCCGATCACGATCAGCGCATCAGCGCGACGTCCGGGATCGTGCTCAACGACCGTTCCGGCGGATGGTGGGCGGCGGACGGCGAGTACGGCAGCGGGCTCTCGTCGTCGCTGAACCCGGCCGGCGGGATCACCTGCGCCGGGGCGGGGCTCGCGCAGAACATCGGCGGCCCGTGCAAGCGGACGCCGCATCTCACGTTCGACCTCGAGCGCGGGATCGTCATGGCGCCGGGCGTCGAGCTGACGCTGCGGATGCAGAACGTGTTCAACGACCTCTATCTGGTGACGTTCCGCAACGCGCAGGGCAACCACTACGCCGCGCCGCGCACCTTCGAAGTCGGCTTGCGCTTCACGACCGATCGCGCCGCCGCTCCGCGCCGGTGAGCCCGGCGTGCGTCGGCCACCACCACGGCTCGGCCTGCGGCTCGTCGGCGCGGCCGGCAGCGACGAACGCGACGACGAGTGCCGCCAGCGCGACGTACTCGACGTGCAGCGGCGCGTAGGCGCCCCACGCGCGCGGGATCGCAAGCGCGAAGTACGCAAGCGTCAGCCACCAGCCGATCGCGGTCCAACGCGAACGCGCGCCCAGGATGGTCGCGCTTTTGACCGAGAGCACGATGCCGGCCAGGCACGCGACGAGCCAGGCGATTCCGATCGGTCCCATCGGTCTTTTCCTTCGCCGCCGCGCGGGCGTTCCTCGCTTCGGGAATCGCGACCTGCGCGGCGTATCCCGCTCCATGACGCAGCGCAGAGTCGGCGGTCTTTTCACGGTGCTCGCGATCGCGGTCGCGCTCTCGCTCGGCGCGGGTGGGCGAACGCCGGCCGCACCGTCCCCGCGCGACCGCGCGCTGCTCGAACGCGGACGGATGCTGGTGGCCTACGGCAGCTGCAATGACTGCCACACGCCGGGCTGGCGCGAGAGCGACGCATTTCCGGCGGCGCGCTGGATGACCGGAACGGCGATCGGGTTCCGCGGCCCGTGGGGGACGATCTATCCCACCAACGTACGCCTGCGTTTTCAGCAGAGCACGGAGTCGGACTGGCTGCACGAGATCGCCACGCGCGCCGGGCACCCGCCGATGAAGTGGACCGATCTGCGCGCGCTGGGCCTCGACGACCGCCGCGCGATCTACCGCTTCATTCGCTCGCTGGGACCGGCCGGTGCGCCTGCACCGCGCGACGTGCCGCCGGGACGCGAGCCCGCGACGCCGTACTACGACGTCAACCCGCAGCCGGCGGGCTGATCAGGCAGGTTCGCGCAAGCCGAACTCCTCGAAGACGCGGGCCGTGTGCTCGCCGAGCGCGGGCACCGGTCCCATCGCGGGCGTGCCGAGCCCGCTGAACGGCGGCAGCAGCGAGGCGGTGCGGCCGGCGGGCGTGTCCACCTCGCTCCATCGTCCGCGCTCGCGCAGCTGCGGGTGCTCGAGAAATTCCGCGACGCTGTTCGCGCGCGACGACGCGATCCCGTTGCGTTCGAGCAGCGCGCCGGCTTCGTCGCGCGTGCGTCCGGCGAACGCGGCTTCGATCAGGGCGTCGATCTCGCTGCGGTGCGCGTTGCGCGCGACGTTCGTCGCGAAGCGCGGATCGCGTGCGAGTTCCGGACGGCCCAGCACGCCGGCGCACAGGGCAGCCCATTCGCGATCGTTCTGCACCGCGAGCATCACGCGGCCGCCGTCGCCGCAGCGAAACGCGCCGTACGGATAGATCGTGTTGTGCGCGAGCCCGGTGCGCGGCGGTTCGCGGCCGGTGCCGAGCGTCGCGTAGGCCGGCGCCGACATCCATTCGGCGAGCGCATCGAAGAGCGAAACGGAAAGCGACGCACCCGCGCCGCCGGACGTGCGCGCGAAGAGCGCCAGCAGAATCGACGAGAACGCGTACATCCCCGCCGCAATGTCGCAGATCGAGATCCCGACCTTCGCCGGCTCCGCGTCGCCGGTGATCGCGGGCAAGCCGGACTCCGCCTGCACGAGCAGATCGTATGCCTTCTTCTGCCCGTAGGGGCCGCCGTCGCCGTAGCCGGTGACGCTGCAGGCGATCAGCGCGGGGTAGCGCGCGCGAAGCTCCGCCGCGCCGAGGCCGAGGCGCTCCGCCGCGCCCGGGGCGAGGTTCTGCACGAAGACGTCGGCCCGCGCGAGCAGCGCGTCGAGGATGCGCGCCGCGCCGGGTGCTTTGAGATCGACGGCGACGCTCTCTTTGCCGCGGTTGAGCCACACGAAGAATGAGGACAGGCCGTTGACGCTCGCGTCGTATCCGCGCGCGAAGTCGCCGCCGTCGGGACGTTCGATCTTGATCACACGCGCGCCCATGTCGGCGAGCTGACGGGTCGCGAACGGTGCCGCCACTGCCTGCTCGATCGCGACCACCGTGATCCCGGCGAGCGGGAGCCCTCCGTCGCTCAGAACGACCTCGGCATTCCGAGCACGTGCTGGCCGATGTACGAGAGGATGAGGTTGTTCGCGATCGGCGCGGTGATGTAGAGGCGCGTCTCGCGGAACTTGCGCTCGATGTCGTATTCTTCGGCGAATCCGTACCCGCCGTGCGCGTCGATCGCGGCGTTGGCCGCCTGCCACGACGCTTCCGAGGCGAGCAGTTTCGCCGTGTTCGCTTCGGCGCCGCACGGCCGCCCGGCATCGAAGAGCGCGGCCGCCTGACGCCGCACGAGGTCGGCCGCCATCACCGCCGCGTGTGCGCGCGCGATCGGGAACTGCACGCCTTGGTTCTGCCCGATGGGTCTTCCGAACACGACGCGCTCGCTCGAATACCGGACCGCGCGGTCGATGAAATAGCCGCCGTCGCCGACGCACTCTGCGGCGATCAGGATGCGCTCGGCGTTCATCCCGTCGAGGATGTAGCGGAAGCCGCGGCCTTCTTCGCCGATGAGGTTCTCCGCCGGTACCTCGAGATCGCGGAAGAACACCTCGTTCGTCTCGTGGTTCATCATCGTGCGGATCGGGCGGACGTCGATCGTCCCCGGGGGCGCCGCGCGCAGATCGACCAGCAAAGTCGAGAGCCCGAGCGTCTTCTGCTTCGGATCGTCCGACGGGGGCGCCGTGCGCGCGAGCAACAGCATGAGATCGCTGTGCTGGACGCGCGAGGTCCACACTTTCTGGCCGTTGACGACGTAGCGGTCGCCGCGGCGCTCGGCCGTCGTGGTGATCTTCGTCGTGTCGCTGCCCGCCGTGGGTTCGGTGACGCCGAACGCCTGCAGTCGCAGTTCGCCGCGTGCGATCGCCGGGAGATATCTGCGCTTCTGCTCCTCGCTGCCGTGCCGCAGCAACGTTCCCATGATGTACATCTGCGCGTGACACGCAGCGGCGTTGCCGCCGGTGCGGTTCACCTCTTCGAGGATGATGCAGGCCTCGGCCATCCCCAGCCCCGCGCCTTCGTACTCTTCCGGGATGAGCGCCGCAAGGTAGCCGTTTTCGGTGAGCGCCGCGATGAACGCGTCGGGATAGCCGCGCTGCGCGTCGATCCCGCGCCAATAGGGATCGCCGAACGACGCGCACAGCGCGTGCACCGCGTCGCGCAGCGCGCGCTGGTCAGGGGTGGGATCCAAGCCGACGGTGCGGTCGTCGTGTGCGATCACGAGATCTCCTGGCAGGGCTCTACGGGCCGAGTTCAGCGGTGAGGATGCGGATGTCGTCGAGTGCGTCGAGACGCCGGACGAACTCGACGATGCGGCGGCGGCGCGACGGTTCGTACGCGATCGCCGAGAGCGCGTCGAACTTCTCGATCAGTTCCGGCCATTCCAGCGGGGTGTCGGGTTCGCCGCGCGGCGCACGCGCCAGGCGCCGTTCGTGGACGCCGCCGGCATCGACCTCGACCAGCGCGGCCATCGCGGGCACCAGCGCTTCGACGGCCGGATCTTCCTCGACGGTCACGCGCTCGATCAGCACCGCGAGCCGCGGATCGGCGCGGCGAGCGAAATCATCCCAGCGCACGCTCCCCCACGCGAGCGCCGCCGCCGCCGTGTAGTACATGCTGAACTGCGCGTCGACGATCGACCGCGGCGCGCGTTTTTGCTCTTCCGGATACGCGCACAGCCGCAATCCGGCGGCCGGCAGCGCGACGCGAATGCGCTCGACGCGCGCCGGATCGAGTCGATGTTCGCGCACGATCGCGGCCAGCGCGTCGATCGCCGCGTGCATGTAGCGGCAGCACGGATAGGGCTTGAACGCCGTGCGCCCGATCTCGTGGACGCCGTCCCAACGATCGAGCAGCTCGGCTGCATCCGCGTCGTCGGTGTACGCGTGCAGCAGGCCGCTGCGGCCTTCGAGCGCGGCCGCCGGACCGCGAATCCCGCTCGCGGCGAATTCGCGTGCGAGCACCGCGTCGTGGGCCGCGAAACCGACCTGCACCGGCTTCGTCGCCGCGCCGTCCACGGCGAACTGCAGCGACCCCGCCGCCTGACTCAGGTTGATGCCGAACGCGCTCGCGAGCGTCTCGGCGTCATCT
This sequence comes from Vulcanimicrobium alpinum, assembly GCF_027923555.1. Taxonomy (GTDB): domain Bacteria; phylum Vulcanimicrobiota; class Vulcanimicrobiia; order Vulcanimicrobiales; family Vulcanimicrobiaceae; genus Vulcanimicrobium; species Vulcanimicrobium alpinum. The sequence continues at coordinate 2,661,447 of NZ_AP025523.1, forward strand.
CCGTGCAGGAGCGCCGCCGCCGCGGTCGCGCCGAACACGCCCGCCGTCGCCGTGGGATGAAAGCCGCGCGCGTAGTGCGCCATCGGGTTCAGCGCGAGGCCGATGCGCACCGCGACGTCGTAACCGGCGACAATCGCGGCGATCAGCGGCATGCCGCCCGAATGCAGGCGTTCCGCTTCGGCCAGGGCAGCGGCCGCGACCGGCGCGCCCGGATGCAGCGACGCACGCTCGTGCGTATCGTCGAAATCCAGCACGTGGAAGTTGCACCCGTTGACGAGCGCCGCATACTGCGGCGCGAACATCGGCCCGTACCCGATCCCGGTGCAGATCCCGCCGGCACCGAGCGCGCCGAGCGCGCGCTCGACGGCCGCGCTGGTCGCGCTTTCGAACCGCGCGCGCACGGCGCACCCGATCAGGTCGAGCAGCGCCTGTTTCGCGTGCTCGACGATCGCCGCATCGAAGGGCTCATCGCGGCACGCCAGGGCGCGCACTGCGAGCGCGGCGGTGACTCCCGGCGGAGCGGCGACCGCACCGGTCTGCGGCATCATTCGCCGCTCAATCTCACGATCGCGCCGGGTTAAGGCGAGGGCCCGTACGACGCGGTGAGATAGTCGACGATCTGCGCCGCCGCCACGTCGGGGATCGCCGCTCCGTACGCCTTGCGCATCTTCGTGACTTCCGCGTCCCAATGCGCGCGGTCGAGCGGCGGCTGGGTCGAGACGTACGCCGACGAATGACAGGTCAGGCAGTACGTCGACGCGGCGACGGAACCCGGACCCGGCTTGTATTGAAACGACAGATCGCCCGGCAGGGTGATGCTCGCGGTGGAGACGCCGGCGGCGGCAGGTGCGACGGCCGCGCGCGACACCGTCACGGCGGCGAGCGCGACGATCGCGCACGCTCCGGCAGCGGCAGCAAACGAGAGCGGCCTCATGCGACGGTGACCTTGTACTGCTCGATGACGTTGCGCATGTAGCCTCCGGGATTCCAGATCGGCGCCGTCGTCTGCGTTGCGCCGTCGTTGGCGACCGCGCGGCATGCGAGCGTCGCGGCGCCCGGGCGCAGCGTCGCATCGGCCGTCCAGCGGCGGAACGAGTACCTTCCGTAGTCGCGCTCGAGCCTCGCCGGCGTCCACGTCGTGCCGCCGTCCGGCGAGAACTCCACCGACTTGATCCCGCTGCCGCCGTCGAACGCGATCCCGCGGACCGTGACGCTTCCCGCTTTGATCGTTTGTCCGCTCGCGATGTTGGTGACGAACGAACGCACGGCCATCCGATTGATCGGGATCGTCGGATAGTCTTTGTCGGACGGCGCGACGCTGTGCCGCGGCGTATCGGGGATTCGATACGCGGTCTTCATCCAAAACTGATCGTCGACGTGGTCGATCGCCGTGATCTCGCTGAGCATCTTCACCCAATACGTCGAGTACCAGCCGGGCACGACCAGACGGACCGGGAAGCCGTTGAGCACCGGCAGCGGCGCGCCGTTCATCTCGTAGGCGACGATGACGTCGTCGCCGCGCGCGACGTCGACATCGAGCGATTTCTTGAAGTCGCGCGTCGCGGCGATCGTGGGTTCGTCGAGCCCGTTGAATTGGACTTGCTTTGCGCCGGGCTTCAGCCCGGCGCGGTCGAGGATCTCGCGCAGCCGCACGCCGGTCCACAGCGCGTTGCCCATCGCGCCGTTCTGCCACTGACCGCCGGCCGGACGCGGATCGAAGAACCCGCGGCTGTTCCCGGAGCACTGGTTCACTGCCGCGATCTGCACGGCCGGCATGCGCCGCAGGTCGGCGACCGAGAGCGAGAGCGTCTTGGCGACCGCGCCGCCGACCGCGATGCGGTGCGCGGCGCCGTCGATCGACGTGGGGATGTTCGCGAGATGCCAGCGTACGAAGAACGCGTCGTTGGGCGTGAAGACGCCGTCGTCGAACACCGCGAACGGCGTCTCCAACTGCGGCGGCCGCGGCGTCAGCACCATCAGCGGCCGCTTCTGCGGAAACGCGACTAGCGGCCGGTCGCCGTTGGCGAACACGCCCGGAACGACCGTCTGCGCCGATGCCGGCGCGGCGAACGCGCTCAGCACCGCCGCCGACGCCGAAGCGAGAAAGGCGCGACGAGATTCGCACATGCAGGAGAAATGCGGGGAATCGCTCGTCCCGACCTTGTAGAGGCCGTGATGACCGACGAGAGCGCCGCCGTCGCGGATGCGGTGGAGTCGACGGCGCTGGTCCGCACGATCGCGTCGATCCGCGAGCGTTGGCGGGCGATCGCCGAATCCGCGCACGGCGCGTTCGTGCGCGGCCAGAGCACCGAACTCTCCCGCCGCGAGGCCGACCGGGTGCGTGACGAGTTCGCGGCCTGCATCGCCGGCCGCGGCGGCGACGTCTCCTCGCGCGGGCGCGCGGCGGCCTTGGGCCAACTCTACCTCGGGCTCGGCGATCCGGGCCGCACGGCGTTCCTGCGCATCCTCGCCGAGTATCAGCCCGACGGCCGCGCCGTCGCCGAGCTGGCGAAGATGCCGTCCGAGGAACGGGCCGGCGCGCGCGAGCACCGCCTGCGCGACCTTCGGGCGGCGCTCGAACCTCCCGCGCAGCGCGTCTTCCGCCAGTTCAACAGCCTGCCGGCCGGGATCAAGTTCCTCGTCGACCTGCGCGCCGATCTGCTGCGCTTCCGCGAAACCGACCACGCGCTCGCGCGGCTCGAACGCGATCTGCACGAACTGCTGGCATCGTGGTTCGACATCGGGTTTTTGACGCTGCAGCGGATCACGTGGGATGCGCCCGCGTCGCTGCTGGAGCGGCTGGCGGGATACGAAGCGGTGCACGAAGTCCGCAACTGGCGCGATTTGAAGAATCGGCTCGACACCGATCGCCGCTGCTATGCGTTCTTCCACCCGCTGATGCCCGACGAACCGCTGATCTTCATCGAGATCGCGCTCGTTTCGAACGTCTCCGAATCGATCGCGCCGCTGCTCGACACGGCGGCGCCGCTGGAGAATCCGCGCGAAGCGACGACCGCGATCTTCTACTCGATCTCGAACTGTCAGCGCGGTCTTGCCGGGATCAGCTTCGGCAACGCGCTGATCAAGCGCGTCGTGCGCGATCTCGCGCGCGAGTTTCCGCAGCTGCGCACGTTTTCGACGCTCTCGCCGATCCCGGGCTTTCTGCCGTGGCTCTCCGCGCGCGAACGACCCGATGCGCCGCTCGCCGTTGCGCTCGCGCGGCGCGGCTGGTACCGTGACGCGAGCATCGTTGCGGCGGTGCGCGAACCGCTGCTGCGCTTGTGCGCGCACTACCTCGTCGAGGAACGGCGGCAGGACGGGACGGTGCGCGATCCCGTCGCGCACTTCCATCTGAGCAACGGCGCGCGGATCGAGCGCATCAACTGGCTCGGCGACTGCTCCGCCAAGGGTTTGCGCGACTCGGCCGGGATGATGGTCAATTACCTCTACCGTCCCGAGCAGATCGACGACAATCACGAAGCGTACACGACCAGCGGCAAGATCGCGCACTCGCCGGCCGTGGCGACGCTGCTGCGCTAGCTGTCGAGACTACGCAGATGGGCGACAGCTTCAACGCCTATCCGGTCGCCGCGCTGCGCGGCTCGCCCGAAACGTGCGAAGCGCTGAGTGCGCTCCTGATCGAGACGGTGGCGAACGACGGATCGGTCGGCTTCATGCACCCGCTCGACGCGCAGGCGGCGCGCGCGTTCTGGTCCGCGTCGCTCGCCGCCGCCGAACGCGACGAGCGGATCGTCTTCGGCGCCCGGGACGGCGACGCACTGGTCGGGACGGTCACGCTGCAGTTGACGCTCCCCCGAATCAGCCGCACCGCGCGGAGATCGCGAAGCTCATGACGCGTCCGAGCCATCGCGGCCGCGGCATCGGTGCGGCGCTCGTGCGAGCCGCCGAGGCGCAGGCCGCCGAGCGCGGCCGCACGCTGCTCGTGCTCGACACCGCGAGCGACGGCCGGGCGGCCGGGCTGTACGAGCAGCTCGGCTACACGTTCGCCGGCGAGATCCCCGGCTACGCGCTCACGCCGTACGGCGCGCTCTCCGGGACGCGCATCTACTGGAAACGGCTCCCTCCCTCGCCGTGACGGCACGAGGCAAAGCGGCCGGAGCGGGCGAACAGGCGCGCTCCGGCGCTTGGCGGCCGGACCGAAGGGAACGATCTCGTGGCTGAACGCAAGGACCACGCGCTGCGCGCGTTCATCCGCGATGCGCGGGCGCGGCTCACCCCCGCGGACGTGGGGCTCCACGGCGGCGGCAGGCGCCGCGTCAAAGGGCTGCGTCGCGGGGAAGTCGCCGAACTCGCCGGGATCAGCGAAGCCTGGTACACGCGCTTCGAAACCGGCCACGCGATCCTCTCGGTCTCGGCGCTCCATCGCGTCGCCGACGTCCTCCGAATGACGCGTTCCGAGCGGCTGGAACTGCTCGATCTGGCGCGCCCCGACATCGCCGCCGCGACGGCGGGCGGTGTCGCCCGCGCGTACATCGGGCTCGGCACAACCGTCGACGGCCTGCGCGAACTCGCGCGATCCTGCGCGTCCGCATCGTCGATCGCGGAGCTCGCCGCCGCGTCGACGCGGGCGGTTGCGGCGCTGTGCCCGGACGTAGGCCTGGGCTACATGCGCGCGTACGACAAGGACCGCCAGCAGCTCGAGCTCGTCGGCGCGACCGGCGCCGGAGCGGACGCGCTCATGGGCCATCAGCAGCCCTGCGCGAGCGTCTCGTACGCGATGCAGCACGTTCACGACGGCCGCGGGTACGGTGAACCGGACCTGCGCACGTCGCCGTGTCCCGACCTGCGAACACGCATCGAGCGCGTCGGGGTCTACGCCTACCACACGCAGCCGATCATGGGCCGCAACGGCCTCGACGTCATGCTCGGGGTCGCGATGCGCGAACCGCGCCCGCCCGAACCCTTCGAACTGAGCATCGTCGAGGCCGCGGCCGCGATCGTCGAACTGACGCTGCGCCGGTAACGCCGGCACGGCTCGCTACGGATTTGTGACAGCTTGCAGCGAAATTATACAGTGCTGTATATCTCGTACATGCCGTTCGCACATGTGGTAGTCCCCGCCGGCGCCTTGAGCGTCGAGAAGAAACAGAAGATCGTCGAGCTCGTGACCGACGCGATCGTCGCCGCCGAAGAAGCGCCGCCGGCACTGCGTCCGTACGTCACCGTCCTCGTCTCCGAAGCCGCCGAAGGCGGGTGGGGGATCGGCGGACGCGGTTACACCGGTCCCGAACTGCGCGGTCTCGTGCGGGAGGCGGCCGCGAGGGGAACATCGTAGCGGCGCGGCGGGCAATTCTGAGCGCCGCCGACGCGCTCTTCTACGAAGACGGCGTCGCGGCGACGGGTCTGCAGGCCGTCGCCGCTGCGGCCGACGTCACGCGCCGAACGCTCTACTATCACTTCGCCACGAAAGAAGCGCTGGTCGCCGAGTACCTTCGCCGGCGCGACGTCTCCGGCCGCGCGCTCGTCGAAAACGCCGCCGGCATCGAGGCGGTGTTCGACGCGCTGGGCACGTAGTTCCGCACCAAACGCTTTCGCGGGTGCGCGCTGACCAATGCCGTCGGCGAGAATGGTGCGACGATCGTTTTCGCCGGACCGATCACCGCACGGCACAAGCGTGCGTTGCGGGACTGGTTCGTGCGCGCCGCGCACGCCGCAGGGGCACGCGATCCGGACGCGCTCGGCGAGGAACTGATGCTGCTCTTCGACGGTGCGCTGACCTCGGCACGTACCCGCAACGACCCGACCGTCGCAGCGCATGCGCGGCACGCCGCTGCGCTGCTCGTCGCAGCGCATTGCCGCGAGACACTCCCGACGTCTCGCGTGCGCCGTCGAAGGCAGTCGCCCTGGCCCTCAGCTGCCCTCGCTCTCGTCCTGCGCGTTGCACGGATGGTCGAGATCAGTGCTGCGCAGCCACGGAGAGAAGGTCACATTCGCCGTCACCTTGTCGCCGGAACCCGGACCGATCGGCCCCGGGCCGTCCTTCGCTCCCCACCAATTGCAAGTCGCGTCAACTTGAATGGAGCTGAGGTTGTTCACGCCGGCGGTACTGTTGCCGGTGAGGATGTTGCGGTTCGCCACGACCACGCTCGACCCGGTTACCGCAGTCTGGCCGACCTTTACACCGTTCACGTTGCCCTTCAGCGTGTTCCTGGTGATGCGGACGTTCAGGTTTGCTCCATCCCCGAAAGCATTGGCCACGTTCACCGCCGAGCCGGCACCGCTCACGACGTTGCCGCTCACGGTGACGTTCGTGTCGGCTCCGCCGACATAGATCGCGGATGAACTCGGATCGCCGACGACCGTGTTGCCCGAAACAAGCGCTCCGTCCGTCTTGAAGAGTGCGACCAGCGTGCCGTCGCGGGTGCTCGAGTTGCCGGTGACGACGATGTTCTTATTTCCCTCGATGATCGTGATGTCGGCGTTGTAGGCGGCCGCCGTAGCGCCGCCGAACGCATTGTTCGCAAGGGTCACGTCGTGAACGGGACTTGTGTTTGCCTGGAAGCCGTCGCCGCTCGTCGTGCCGTTGACGACGCGATTCTGACGGAAGATCGTCGCGCTCGTATTGAATGACGCGGCCCGGCCGGGGTTGTTAACGATCGTGTTTTGAATCGTCTCGCCGGAGTTGGCGCCCATCATCACGATCGCCGCCGATCCCTGACTGACCGGACCGCCGAGCGTGAACCCGTCGACGGTGACGTTGTCGGCGTTCACCGTGATCGCGGCGCCGGCACCGCCGTTGATCGTCGACTCGGCGCCGCGCGTGCTGCGCGCATCGACCCCGGCCTGCGCGCCCTTCAGCACGAGCGCGTGCGCGATGATCACGTTTTCCGCGTACGTTCCTGCCGCGACGTTGACGGTCGTGCAGGCGGCGACGTTCACCGCGGCCTGGATGGTCGGATAATCGGCAGGAACGTTACAATTCGGTCCTCCGATTGACGACGGGGCACGGTTCGTCGACTGCGTCGGGGGCGAATTTGTCGCCGGCACCGATGAGTCGCCGGTTCTTCCGCCGCACGCCGACAGCCCAAGAACAACGGCAAGCGGAACCACGCGGTACGCTATGCGCATAGCAAAGTCTCCTCGTTCTCATACACTCGCAGAGAGCGAGGAGTCAGTACACCGCACCCGCCCCCGTGCGCGCTTTAACAGGCCGATGAAAAATCGGCCGAGTTGATGTTGGCGTGACGGCGTTTTTCGCGTATTATAAGAGCAAGTCTCCTCATACCTTGGTGAGGTTGCGGCCGATGCGGACTCATGATGAGCAGCGTGCATCCGTTTGGACGACGTTGCAGCCGGAAGACACCGTGCCCGGCGATCATCCGTTGCGCCCGATGCGCGTGATGGTCAACGAAATTCTGCGCGAACTCTCGCCGGAGTTTTCCAAGCTCTACTCCCGACGGGGCCGGCCATCGATCGCGCCGGAGAAGCTGCTGCGAGCCTTGCTGTTGCAAATGTTCTACTCGATCCGCAGCGAGCCGATGCTGCTGGAGCAGTTGCGTTACAATTTGCTCTTTCGTTGGTTCGTGGGCTTGAGCATGGACGACAAGATCTGGGACCCCTCGACGCAGCAAGAACCGCGATCGGTTCTTGAATGGCGAAATCTCCGAGCGGTTCTTCGCCGCTGTGGTCGAGCGGGCGCGTGCCGACGAACTGCTCTCGAACGAGCATTTCACCGTCGATGGGACGCTAATCGAGGCGTGGGCCAGCCACAAGAGCTTTCGGCCCAAGTCGGACGACGAACCGCCGACCTCGAGCGGCGGTCGCAACGAGGGCGTGAACTTTCGTGGCCGGCCGCGCAGCAACGAGACGCACGTCTCGAGTACCGATCCGGACGCGCGGTTGTACCGCAAGAGCAGCGGCGCGCCGGCGATTCTCGGCTATCTCGGACATGCTCTGATGGAGAATCGCAACGGCTTGATCGTCGGCGTGAAGACCACTCGCGCGACCGGGATCGCCGAACGCGAAGCAGCGCTGGAATTGATTCGCGGGGTCAGCGGAAGCAACCGAATCACGCTCGGCGCCGACAAGGCGTACGATACCAAAGACTTTGTCGAGGCGTTGCGAGCGCTCAACGTGACGCCGCACGTTGCTCAAAATACGACCCGTCGCCGCAGCGCGATCGACCGCCGAACCGTCCGCCATCCGGGCTACACGGTGAGTCAACGCAGGCGCAAGTTGATCGAGGAGAGCTTCGGGTGGGGCAAGACGATCGGCCGATTGCGCAAGGTGCATTTCCGCGGGCTTGATCTGGTCGGCGACATTGTGCGCTGGACGGCCGCGGCGTACAACTTGATCAGGATACGCAATCTGAGGGCCGCGACATGATGCGAAGTGATGCTGACCCGAGGGGCGTTTTCGAGATGAACCGCTCGGCAACGGGCTTCGAGAGGTCCGCCGACCTCCCGAAAACCGTGCTGAACGGGCAGTTCGCGAACCACGCGCCGATTTTTTCACGGGGCTGTTAAAGCACGGCGCAGCAAAGACAGCAAGGGACGATGGTCCCGTGCACGCGTGGACGTTTTGCATTCAGAACGCTCTCGCACAGTCACGCATCTCGCACGCCGCGAACGCATGCGTGACGTTGTCGCACAACAACGACTGCGTACACGCTGCGCAGGAATAGTCGCCGTACACCGGCGCGGCGTGCGAATCTTAACTCCAGCGGCGACCTGGATCGCGTGCGCGAAGATCAACCGTCGGTGCGCAATATCTCCGGAGCCGCCCGAACTCAAGCGTGCACTATCAGCGTTTTGCGCCCGTACCAAACGGCGTAAAAAGAGAAAGCCCGTAGTTACGGGCTTACTTGCTGGAGCCGACGGCCGGACTCGAACCGGCGACCTGCTGATTACGAATCAGCTGCTCTACCAACTGAGCTACGTCGGCAAATCCTCGCGCGGAGGACGCGAGCGACGTCCGTTCGCGAGCCCGCCAACGGACCCTCCTACGAACGGCTGCGCCGACATCTCGTGCAGGCGAGTACGAGCGGGCGTGAGGCCGGCGCCCTAGGCTCGCACCGCGCCGACCGTGAAGCCCCTACGGTGGCAGCGCGCGGCCGTCGAAGGCGCCGATGCGTTCGCGCACGAATCCATCGCGCACGACGGAATAGATCGAACGGCCGCGCGCGAGTTCCGCTGCGATGTAGGCCGCGATCTCACCGGACCGTTGCGCGCGTCCGCCGGGCGGGCTCGTCTCGACGCTGACGTCCGGCGGCGGATCGCGCCAGCGGTCCGCCCATGCGTCGTGCAGGTCGTGAAGAGACCGCTCGTCGACGTTCATCATGCCGGCACCGGCGCGAAGTAGGTCGCCCGGCTGACCGCGACATCGCTCACCCACACGACACCGCTCTCGCGTTCGAGCATCGGAACGAGGCCGGCGAGCACGGCTTCGACGCGCTCGGCGTCGATCACCGTCACGATCATCGTGTGACCGGCAAGATCGTTGAACAGCACTTTACCCTCGTGAAAGCCATGGTGACCTCGGCCGGAAACGGGCGCGATCTGCGTGTAACCGCTGGCGCGGCTATCCAGCAGATCGCGAACCGCCGGTACAACGTCGGACGGGACGACGATCTCGACTTTTTTCATCGGAGTCAGGCCGGCAGCGCGCATGCGTCCTCCTTGGCCGGGATGAGTTCCCACCTGCCCGCTCCGGCGTATCGGCGGAAGCGGCCGTCGTCGGGGTCGACGGCGATCAAGCGCACCCAGCGGTTGTCGAAGAGCCGTTGCAGCACACGTTGACGGGCAACGATCGCGTCGATGCGCGCGACGGGCGCGGCGACGACGGCGAGCAGGCGAAGCGGTTCGTGATAGGGGCGGTCGCCGACGGCGACTGCTTGCAGCGGCAGGCCGGAACGCAGATCGCCGCCGTTGCCGAGCACGACGCCGAGTTCGCCGACGGGCTGCTGCAGCATCTTGTCGCCGCTGCCCCAGCGCACCGGATCGACGCTTGCGAAGAAGTACTGCAGGTTGATCCACTGCGCGACGACGAGCGGCGCGGTGAGGATCTGCTCGAGCGCGACGCCGTCGGGATCCGCCAACGGATCGTACGAGTGGAGGAAGCAGCGGCCGTCGAGATCGGCGTCACGCGTCAGTTCGCGTGGTCCGCAGACGAACGCCGCGTTGCGGGCGAGTCCCCATTCCGGCCTGACCTGCGCCCAATCGCCGGCGCGCTCGAGCGGATCGTCGGCGCCGAACGGCGAGCGCGGGAGCGTCGCCCGGCGACGCGTACGCGCGGCGGCTCCGGCGCGCTCGACATCCGCGATCGCCCGCACGAGCGCCGCGTGAAGCGCGGGATGCACATCCTCGACGACGACGTGCAGCCGGTCGCGCGTCGTGTCGTGCTCGGCGCCGATGAAGACCGTTTCGCCTGGAATCGCGATGCCGCGAGCCTGCAGTGCGAGTCGTACCGCCTCGCGATTGAGGATCGCTGCGGCGACGCGCGCGTTGACGAGCCCGCGGTTGCCGCCGCATGCACCGCAATCGAGCGCCGCCGCGAACGCGTTGTTCACCGTTCCGCCGCCATGACCGCACAGGAAGACCAACGGCGCAAAGCTGCGAGTCAATCCCATCATACGCAACGCCGTCTCGGCGTAGAGCACCTGCTCTTCGTGGGGCAGACCGAGTTCGCCGTCCCGGTCGACGGTGAGCGGCGCGGACGTCACCGCGGCACCTGATCGCTCGGGAACGAGCGTGCGCAGCAGAGCGCGCAGCGCGGCGAACGGCCCCAGCATCTCGACGGCCGCAAACGCCGCGAAACCGTCCGCCGCGACGCTGCGGACCGCCGCTCCCATTGCGCGCGAAAGCGCGCGCGTTCGTCGCAGACGTCGCGCTTGGGGAGGCTGCGGACGTTCGATCACCGTGCGAACGGGCTTCACCAGCACGGGGGCCTGCACGGCATCGCAGACGTCTCCGAACGCACGAAAGCGAATCGGCACGCCGTAGAATCCGGCGAAACCGAAGGTTGTGTAGCGTCCCCGGCCCGTCTGCTCGATCGCGCGCCGGAACGGTTCGGAACGCGCGTCGATGCAGAACGCAAACTGCGCGTCGGGAACCGAGGCATCGGCACGACGCGCGGTGGACAGCGATGCGAGCAGCGTTTTTTCGAAGATGCGCTCGCGCGCTTCCAGCCTCACGAGCGCTTGCGCCGTCGCGTCGAAACCGCGCACGATCCTCAGCGCGGCCGCCGCATCGTCCGGATGCAGCGCGTGCAGCTCGGACGCGTCAACGGCAAGCGCCGCGACCAGCCCGGAGAGCAGCTGCTCGTCGTCCGCGCATTCGCCTCCCGTGCCGGTACGCACGAGAACCGCGTCGCGGACGGCGCTGTAGCGCGGTACCACGCCGTGCCGGTCGGCGCAGCGTTCGATCTCGCAGCGTTCATACCACACGCGGATCGCCAGCAATGCGACAAGATCGACGTTCCGCTCGCGACCGTCCGCGACGCGTTTGACCATCCCGGCCCATCCGGGCTGCTGCGCCAGATGACGCGCCAAGTATGCCGCCCACAGCCGCTCGGGCACACCCAGCGCTTGCAGAGAGACGACGAGCAGATCGTCTGCGCGTTCGGGGAGCGCCCTGCGCGCGTGGGCGCCGCGACGCTCGTAGCGCGAGAGCGCTAGCCATGCGGAATAGAACCCGCGTTCGCGATACGGCATTCCCCACGGCGCTGCGCCGTCGGCCAAATATGCGGCGAGCCAGCGCGCGACGCGTTCGCCGACGAACATCGGAACGTCACCCCACCCGAGCGTGCGCGCCCAATCGCCCAGCGTCTCGCTCCACGTGAACGCCGCGACGCGTTCGCGTGCGAGCGCCGGCGGCGTCGCGAGACGACCGTCGAGCAGCGCGCGCCGTATCGCCGTCGCGTCGATCGTCCGCGAGCCGATGCGAATCTGCGCGTCGCCGTGGTCGCGGGCATGCTCCGCGAGCGCCGCATCGAGCGCTTCGTCGTCCGCCGCATCATCCGCCGTAGGGAGCACCGGCGCCCGAAAGAGCACCGCGGCATGCGACAGCGCATCCTCGAAACGCCGGTTTTCGAATCCGGCGAGCGGATTGACCGCGACGAACGACGACAAGGGCCATGCCGGTGCGACGGTGCGCCCCGCGGCCGCCGCCGCCTCGCGCACCGCGATCCGCTCGGCTTCACGCACGTTCATCGCGCGCCGCCCGCGATCGCGCGACCTTCGGTGAGCGCGAACACGTAGAGCCGGTCGCGCAAGGGACGCGCGAGCGCCGTGCGTACGCCGCTCGCACGCAGCAGTCCGCTCGCGACGGCCAGCGCTGCGACCAGCGGCGGCAGCACCGGAACGTCGACGTGCGGCAAGGCCGCGCCGAGCCATCGGTCGAGCGCCGTTGCGGCGAGCAGATACGCGCCGACGCCGCCGGCGACCGCGGCTGCGCCGGCGATTCGCGCGGGCAGGTCGAGCACGGTGTCGGCCATCGCACGCGCCGCGACGACGCCGGTCATCCATGCGAGCGCCGCGACGGCGCTGTGCGCGGGGAGCCGCAGCAGCTCCTCGTGCGCCGCGGCGAACGCAAACCCGACGCCTGCCGACGGCACCGCGAGCGCGAAGAACGCCGTCGCGACGGGAGCGCGACGTGCGCGGCGCAGACCGCGTTCGCGGGCGCGCCGCGATTCGACGACCGTTCCCGCGACGCCGAGGAACCGCGACGCTTTGTATCCGCCGTGCGCTGCGAGGTGCACCAGCGCGGCGGCAAAGGCGCCGCAGCCGCACTGCAGCGTCATCCAACCCATCTGCGCAACGGTCGACCAGCCGAGGCGGCGCTTCGCTTCCGGCCGCACCGCGCTCATCCACGCACCGTAGAGCGCGGTCAGGCCGCCGAGTACGCCGACGGCGACGAGCACGCCGGGGGCGGCAGCGACGAGCGGCGCGCACTTTGCGAACAGCACGCCCGCTCCGTTGACGAGTCCCGCGTGCATGAACGCGGAGACGGGCGTCGGCGCTTCCATCGAATTCGGCAGCCACGCATGCAGCGGCAGAAGCACCGAGCGAGCCGCGCCCGCAGCGACGATCGCGCAGGCGATGACGACCGCGGGCGTGCCCGGCGCGATCGCCGTGCCGATCGCGTGCAGATCGAACGTCCCGTACGTGCGCCCGACGACGACGAGGAGGACGATCCATGCCAGATCCCCGATCGCTTCGACGCGCGCGTGACGAAACGCCCACTGTCGCGCGGCGGCACCGGGCGCCACGGCAAGCAGCGCGCTCGTCGCGATGCCGGTGCCGATCCAGGCGAAGGCCAGCCAACGCAGATCCGACGCGACCGCGACGCCGAGCGCGCCGGCTGCCGCGAACAGCAGGGTCGCGAAAAAACGCCGGTACGGTGTCGTTCCGCCGTGGATCGCGCGGGTCGCGAATGCGGCGACGAGCGCGGCCAGCACGACGGCCGCGCCGCCGGCAAAGACCGCGATCCGGTCGCCGCCGAGCGCTGCCGCGATCGCCAGCGCCGACGCAGATCCGGCGAGGGCCAGCAGCGTCACGCGCGCGACCAAGGCGTCGCGCCGAATCGGCCCCAGCAGCACGAGGGCCGCCAAGGCGGGGGCGGCGGGGACGAGCGCGAAGGCCGCCGTTATCACGGAACAGCATTACATGAAATCATATTCGTGAAAAATATAACGGTGAACTCTCCTTCAGTCAAGCCCGGCAGCCGCCACGCGTGGACGTTCTTCAGCAACCACGGTCACGTGCTGGTCGCGATCGCCAAGGACCCGGCCGCGCGGGTGCGCGACCTCGCCGATGCGGTCGGCATCACCGAGCGCGCCGTGCTGCAAATCCTGGTCGACCTCGAGACCGCCGGCGTGATCGAGCGCCGGCGCGAGGGGCGCCGCACCAACTACGCGGTGAGCATGGACGTGCCGTTGCGGCATCCCCTCGAGCAGCATCGCACAGTGGGCGACATCGTCGGACTCGTTCGCGAGGACGCGCCGGGGCGTTAGACGGCCTAGGCAAAAACCAAGACGTCGTCCGCCGGCGGATCGGCGTACGCGTGCTCGACCGTAGCCGCACGCCGCTCGAGGACGCGGCGCTGATTCACCGAGCCTTTGTCGGTGAGTTCGCCGTCGGCCGGAGAGAGCGGCTCGGCGACCGTGACGGCGCGGCCGACGCAGCACGACGATCCGCCGGCCGACGCGTTGTACGCCTCCAGCGCGCGCGCGATCGCGTCGTGCCGCGGCGCGCGCGCGAACAGGAGCGCGGCGATCGCGTCGCGATTCTCGCCCGCGACGACGACGTCGTCCACGAGTCCCGCGAGCGCGCCGAGCAGCGCGATGCGCACCGCGCCCGCGTCGACCCACGTCCCCGTCGTCAACTTGAAATTCTCCGCGAGCCTTCCGTCGAAGAGCAGGCCCAGCGCAGGATCGTCGTCGGCCGCGAAGCGCACCGCGTCGCCGGTGCGATAGAAGCCTTCTTCGTCGAACGCTGCCGCGGTCAGATCGTCGCGGCGCCAATAGCCCGGCGTGACCAGCGGGCCGCGCACGCGCACTTCGCGCTTGTGCTCGAACGGGACGAACAGCAGCTCCGTCCCCGGGCCCGGCAAGCCGATGTCGGCAGGATCGCGTAGCGGGTAGTGCACGGCCGTCGCCATCGGTGACGTCTCCGTAAGACCCCAGGCGCCGGTGACCGCGACCTCGGCGCCGCCGTACCGGCGCGCCAGCGAACGCAGCGCCTCCCAGGTCGTGCGCGGCAGCCCTGCGGCCGCGTTTCCGATCAGCCGCAGCCGGGAGAAAAAGCGCCGTGCGAACGCGTCGTCGCGCTCGAGCGCGGCGACCAGGAGCGCGTGCCCGCGCGGGACGTTGAAGTACACGGTCGGCGGGACGTCGCGCAACGTCTCGACCGAGCGATCGAAGTGCGCCGGCAGCGGCCGCCCGCGATCGATGTAGAGCGCGCCGCCGTGCTGCAACGCCATGTTGAAGTTGTGGTTGCCGCCGAAGGTGTGATGCCACGGCAGCCAATCGACGAGCACGAGTTCATGATCGCCGAGCAGCGGCCACAGCTGCGCGAGACTCTGCTGGTTCGAACAGAGCATCCGGTGCGTGTTGATCACGCCTTTCGGCTCGCCGGTCGATCCCGACGTGAACAGAATCTTCGCGACGTCGTCCGGGCCGACGCGCGCTTCCGCGGCATCCAGCGCCGGATCGACCTCGCCGCGCAGCAGTTCACCGAGCACGAGCGCATCGCCGCGGGGCGAAGATCCGCGGTCGATCATCACCGCGATGTCGTCCCCCACGAGCGCGAGCGCATTCGCATACGCATCGCCGTCGGCGGCGAACACGAGCCGCGGCTGCAGCACGCCGAGGATGAACTGCAATCGCCGCAGATCACCGAACTGCGTCGAGTACGCCGGCGAAATCGGCGCCACGGGGATGCCCGCATCGAGCGCGGAGAGTGAAACGATCGCGTGCGCGATCGAATTCTCCGAGAGGATCGCGATCGGCGTTTCGCGCCCCAACCCCATCCGCAGCAGCGCCGACGCGAGGCGCCGCACCGCGTCGAGCATCGCGCCGTAGGTTATCGTGCGCCATTGGTCCCCATCGCGCTCGCCCAAGAAGACGCGCTCGCCGCGCTCCGCCGCCCCGCGGCGAAGCAGCGCCCCGACGTTGGGCGCATAGGGTTCGAGCGGCTGGACGTTCCACAGCCGCTCCGATCCGTCCGGCCGGCGTTCGCGGCGCACGTCGACCGGCGCGAAGAGCCGGGGCGCCCGGCGCTCTGAGGCATTCATGCGAACGCTCGGATTCGCCGCCGCCCGGCGCGATGCCGGTGCGCCTCTACGTGCCGAAAAGCGAGTCCGCGACCGCCGTGTTCACCGTGTAGTCGCCGTAGTTGAACACGGCGTGGACGTGATATCCGCTCGTCGCGAGATCGACCTGCGTGCGCTTGGGGAGCTCGTACGCGCCCACCGTTTGCTCGTCGATCGTCATCGCGATCGCAACGCCGTCACGCGTGTACCACGTCCCTTGCAGCGGCGCTCGCGGGTCGGCGGGGACGTCGAGCGCGAGGCGCGCGATGTCGCCGGCATGTTTCGGCGTCCCCTCGATGTGCGTCGTCCCGGGGCCGCCGCCGGCGACGCGCAAGTTGTAGCGTTCGGTCCACGTCAGCGGCGTGCCGATCTCGCCGAAGAGCCGGCGGTACTGTTCGGGGACGCTGCGGATCTCGAGCGCCAAGCGCCCCGGCCGCTTGAAATACTGCATCCCGTTCAAGCCGAAGCGCAGGCCGATCAGTTTGCGCAGGCGGACGTCGAGGTGCACCGGGACGGCGTAGGACGCGATCGGCGCATCGCACGCAACGTACCGGGAGAGCACGTCGCGGGCACTCGGCGGCTCAGCCGCGGCGCCGGAGGCGGCGGCCAGCAACAACGCCGGAACGGCCCACCGCCGCGCGAGTGCTGACGACATATCGGATTTTGAGTGTTCCCACTACGCGGCCGCCCACACCGGAATCGCCGAACGCACCCCGTCCCGCACGCGCTCGAACGCCGGCAGCCGGAGCGGCACCGTCTGGAGATCGGGGCCGGCATGCGCGGGGACATGGCGCTCGCGCGATTCGAGCGCCGCGACGACGTCGGCGACCACGGCGGAGGCCGTCGGGTCGCCGCCCGCCCCGGTTCCCGCGAAGAGCAGCTCGCCGCAGCCGGCACCGACGACCCGGACGACGTTCTCAGCGCCGCGCGGGCGTGCGAACGGGTGGTCGGCCGGGACGTACGCGGGCGTCACGCCCGCCTCGACGACCAGCGCACGGTCGCCCTCAGCCGCCGGCGGTTCCTCCACCCGGCGCGCCACAGCGAGCAGTTTGAGCCGCCAGCCCCGCTCCGCGCCCGCCCGCACGTCCTCGGCGGTCAAAGCGCCGATACCGCGGCGAGCGATGCGTCCCGAGACCGACGGACGATGAAACGCCAGCCCGGCGAGGATCGCGAGCTTGTGCGCCGCGTCGTGCCCGTCGACGTCGGCGCGCGGATCCGTCTCGGCGTAGCCGAGCCGCTGCGCCTCCGCGAGCGCCTCGTCGTAGCCGGCGCCGTCGCTCATCGCGTCGAGGATGAAGTTGGTCGTCCCGTTCACGACGCCGCCGATCTCGAGCACGTCCTCGTTCGCGAGCGAACCGGCCATCGCGCGCACGATCGGGATCGCGCCGCCGACCGCGGCTTCGTAGCGCAGCGACGCGCCGGTGCGGGCGGCGAACGCAGCGAGCCACGGCCCCTCCGTCGCGATCAGGTCTTTGTTCGCGGTGACGACGTCTTTGCCGCGCGCGATCGCCCGCAGCACCAGTTCGCGCGCGAGGCCGACGCCGCCGATGCACTCCACCACGACGCGCACCGCCGGATCGTCGACCACCTCGAACGGATCGCTCTCGAAATCGGCCCATTCGACCGCGCGCGGCTTGTGCGGATCGCGCACCGCGATCGCGCGGACCAGCTGCGGATGCAGCGCGAGCAGACGCCGCGCGACGCTCGCGCCGACGGTCCCGCAACCGAGGAGCCCGATACCGTCGACGCGCGTCGTCGCGGTGCCGGCCGTCGCAATCGACGGGGCATCGGACGGAGACGGAACGCCGGAGAGGGTCAGCACGGAATCCTCCATGATCGCAGCAGCATCAGAGAAACGAAAAAGCCCCCGCCGTGAGGCGAGGGCCGTATCTGTCGTTCGTGAGCGGTGTGGTTTACGCCGACGTCGATCCAGACCCGCCCTCGCCGAGGGTAGTCGTCATCGTGGTCGTAATCACGCCGTGCGCGAACATGCCGCGACCGTAGCACGCTCGGCGCCCTCCGCGCAAGAGGACGCCCCTTCGGCGCCGCGCGCGAGTTCGTCGCGCAGCAGCGCCGCCAGCTGATCGGGCTCCGCCAAGAATGCGTCGTGCCCGTGATCGCTGTGCTGATGCCGGTAGCCGGCGTCCCACCCGGCCTCGGCCCAGCGCGCCGCGCACGACCAGACGTGCTCGGGCGGATAGAGCTGATCGCCGGCGATCCCCACGAACGTCAGCCGCGTCGGCCCCGCCGGCGCTTCGCGTCCGCGCAGATCGAACAGATCCATCGCGCGGGTCAGCGTCCGGTAACTGTTCGCGTCGATGCGCGCCGCGAACAGATCGCCTTGATGGTCGAGATATCCCTCGACGTCGAAACGGTCGTCGAGCCGGCGGGACGGATCGCCGCCTTTGCGGTCGGGGCGGTTCGCGAAACGCGCTTCGAAGAGATACTCGCTCTTGTATGTCAGTGTCGCGATCGCGCGCGCGAGCCGCAGCCCCGCGACCGGCGCCGCGTCGTACCAGCCGCCGCGAAACGCGGGGTCGAGCGCGATCGCGTCGCGCGCCGCACCGTTCTGCGCGATCCCCTGCGCGCGCAAGTGATCGTACGCGCCCACCACGATCGCGTGCGCGACGCGGTCGCCGTGCGCCCGCACCCATTGCAGCGTTTGAAATCCGCCGAGCGAGCCGCCGATGATCACGCCGAAACGCTCGACCCCGAGCGCTGCGAGCGCGCGCCGCTGCGCCTCCACCATATCGGCGACGGTCACCACCGGAAAGCGCGGCCCCCAGCGCGTGCCGTCGGGCGCGAGCGACGTCGGTCCGGTCGAACCGTAGCAGCCGCCGAGCGCGTTGACGCCGGCGATGCACCAGCGCGCCGGGTCGAAGAGGGCGCCGGGGCCGAAAATCCCGTCCCACCAGTCGGCGACCCGCGACGACCCGGTGAGCGCGTGCGGCGCGAAGACGACGTTGCTGCCGTCGGGCCGCGGCGCAGCGCCGTACAGCGTGACCCGCTGCACGACGCTGTGGAGCGTTTCGCCGGAGGTCAGCTCGATCGTGCCGACCTCGACGTCGCGCTCGAGAACCTCGCTCACCCGAGCGCCTGTTTGAGATCGCCGACGATGTCGTCGATCGACTCGATCCCCACCGAGAGGCGGATCAAGTCGTCGCTCACGCCGCTCGCGATCTGATCCGCCGGCGAGAGCTGCTGGTGCGTCGTCGACGCCGGATGGATCACGAGCGACTTCGCGTCGCCGACGTTCGCCAGCAGCGAGAACAACTGCAGACGATCGATCAGCGCACGCGCCTCGTCGGCGCCGCCTTTCACGCCGAAGGTCAGGATCGCGCCCGCGCCTTTGGGCAGATACTTCTGCGCGCGCGCGTACGCAGGATCGCCGGGAAGGCCCGGATACCGCACCCAGCGCACCGCCGGATGATCGCGCAGAAACTCGGCGACCCGCAACGCGTTCGCGCTGTGGCGCTCGATGCGCAGACCGAGCGTCTCGAGTCCCTGCAGCAGCAGGAACGCGTTGAACGGCGAGAGCGCCGCTCCGACGTCGCGCAGCAATTGCACGCGCGCTTTCAGGATGTAGGCCAGCGGCCCGAGCGCTTCAACGTACTTCAGGCCGTGGTATGACGGATCGGGGGTCGTGAACTCCGGATGCCGGCCTTGCGTCCAGTCAAACTTACCGGAGTCGACGATGACGCCGCCGATCGTCGTGCCGTGACCGCCGATGAACTTCGTCGCGGAGTGCACGACAACGTCGGCGCCGTGCTCGATCGGGCGGAGCAGATACGACGTGGCGAGCGTGTTGTCGACGATGAGCGGAACGCCGGCGTCGTGCGCCGCTTTCGCGATCGCTTCGACATCGAGGACGTCGACGGCCGGGTTGCCGATCGTCTCGGCAAAGAACGCTTTCGTGTTCGGCTTGACCGCCGCGGCGAACGCCGCCGGGTCGGACGCGTCGACCAGCGTCACCTCGATCCCGAACCGCGGGAGCGTGTGCTCGAACGCGTTATACGTGCCGCCGTACAACGACGCGGCGCTGACGATGTGATCGCCCGCGCGTGCGATGTTGAGGATCGAGTACACGACCGCGGCCTGGCCGCTGGCGACCGCGAGCGCGCCGACGCCGCCTTCGAGCGCGGCGACGCGCTGTTCGAACACATCGGTTGTCGGGTTCATGATGCGCGTGTAGATGTTGCCGAACTCTTGCAGCGCGAACAGGCGCGCCGCATGCGACGTATCGTCGAAGTTGTACGACGTCGTCTGATAGATCGGAACGGCACGCGCTTTGGTGGTCGGATCGCCGTCGTGGCCGCCGTGCAGGGCGACCGTTTCGAAGCCGCGCGCAGCGGCCGGGTCGAGGGTACTGCTCATCGTGGACCTCTTCTCACGAATGCGTCGAGCGAAAAAATGGGGCCGGAGAACACGACGGCCCTCGCCGGGAGGCGAGGGCCGTTGCAGTGTCATCAGAACGCCGAAGGGCGACGACGAACTACACCGTCCCCCGCGGGGAACAGCAGCACATCATCATCGCCAGGGACCGGCGGTTCATGCGCCGGACCTTACCACGCGCCCGCGCCCGGCGTCAAGGGCTCGGGTTGAGGCGCTGGACGAAGTCGCCGGTGCCCTTGGCGTTGCGGTCGCCCCATACGGTCCAGACGGCATGATTGGACGAATCGATCCCGACCGTGCCCACCGCCGCATCGACCTTCGTCGTATCGAGCACCGTCGGGGCGCCGTTCTTCGTCAACTGGAAGCGCGTCACGCCGCCCCCGCCGCCGCAAGCGACGATATGCTGCTTGGCGTCGAGGTCGCACTGGTCGAAGCGGGCCGAACCGACCTGCCCGATCTTCTTCCCGTCCGGCGTATAAGCGACGAAGAGGCCCTTGGCGGGGTCGGCCGCATCTCCGCCGCCGACGACGATCTGATCGAACTCCGCATCGCACTGCAGCGGGTGGTTGTGCACCAGCTCGGGTGTCGGAATCGTTCGCGACACCCGCAGCCCCGACGGGTCGATCACCGCAATCTCGTGCACGTTGTCGATGTTCTGATACACCTCGTGCGTCTTCGGGTTGACGGCGAGATACTCGGGCTTGTGGCCCGGGATCTCAATCGACTTCACGACCTTGAACGAGTTCGCATCGACGACGTACAGATGCGTGCCGTCGTCCTCCGCGACATACACCCGTTCCGTGGAGCGGTCGAACGCGAGCGCGTCGACGGCTGAGCCCACCTCAACGCTCTTGACGACCTTCATCGCCACGGGATCCACTTCCATGACGGACTTCTCGGCACCGACGAACACGTGACCCGTCGACGGATCGACCGCGATGCCGTGCGACGCGCCGGTACGCACTTGTCCGAGGACCGCTCCGGAGTCGGCGTCCACGACCAGCAGGGCCCGCGCACCGGTGTGCGCGGCATAGACGCGCCGCCGCGCCGCGTCGACGGTAACGTAATCGAAGCCGCTGTAGACGGGGACGGGTTGCGGCGGAGCAGCAGGTGTCAGCACGGCGACGTCCGTTCGAACGGAGCACCGCAGCTCCTCCATCGCAACGACGGTACGCGCAATTCACCGCGTTCCCGCTCCGCATAAACGGCGCTTAACAAAACGGCAACCTGTCATTAAGGTCGTGCCAGGACCCTGTGCAAGAGATGAACAGACACACGATGCGCGTCGCTATCGCGGCGGCGCTCTTCCTTGCGACGGGGGCCGGTACGGTCCTCAGCTCCTCCCCTGTGCTCGCGCAAGCGGCGCAGACCGCGACCATCACCGGCAACGTCGTCGATCAGCAGACGGGGCTCGGGCTGTCCGGTACGAGCGTGGTGCTGTTCCAAGCGGGCCGTCGGATCGCCGAGACGACGACGGACAACGCGGGAACGTTCACGTTCGCGAACCAGCCGGCCGGGATCTACGATCTCGAATTCGCCGTGAACGGCTATCAGCGCGCCCGACTGACCGATCAAGCCGTGGCGCCGGGAACGGCGGGGATCACGCTGCGCGTCGTCCTCACCCGCGCCACGGGCGAAGGCTCCCTGCGCATCATCGGTCGCGTCAATGCGACGCGGTCAGCCCTCGCGACGACCACCGTCATCAACCGCAACATCGACCCGATCGCGATTCAGAGCGAAGCAAAACTGCGCGTCGGCGACGCGCTGCTTGCGGCGCCCGGCCTTACCTCGTTCAACCTCGACTCCGCACCCGGCGACGACCTCAACATCTCGATCCGCGGGCAGCGCCCGTCGGAAGCGCAGTTGCTGATCGACGGTCACCCGGTCGGGCCGCAAGGCGTGTTCAACGGTACGGGCGGCGGCTTCAACTATCAGCTCTCGCCGTCGTTCGCGCTGAACAACATCGCGATCACCTACGGTACCGGCGGAGCCGCGCTCACCGGCGTGCAGGCGCTCGCGGGGACGATCGACTTCCAGACGATCGACCCGACGCGCACGCCGGAATTTTCCTTCAAGCAAGGCTTCGGGACGCAGGCGCGTTCGCAAACCGTCGCGCAGGCGACCGGCACGATCGGCCGCCTCGGCTACGCGTTCGTGCACGGCGTCGAGGGCAGCGTCGGCGGGTTCGACCCGCAGGTCGTCACGCAGTCCGGTCTGCTCGCCGGCGACGCCACCTCCGCCAACGTCGCGGCGAACACCTGGCTCGTCACCGGCAACTACGTCCTGCGCAACTCGCTGGGCAAACTGCGCTATCAGCTTTCGCCGAAAACCTCCGTCGCGCTCGGCTTCTACGACGCGACGTCGTGGGACGACAAGACCGGCGAAGGCGACAACGACTTCGTGACGCCGGAGTTTGCGCTCTACTCGGCACAGCAGGGCGGCAACACGTGCACGCTCCCGGACGGGAGCACGGGTTACCTTGCGGCTACCGACGCGAACCCGAACGCCTGCTTCACTCCGGCGCAGTATGCCTCGACGTTCTCGGGACCCTCGGGCGGCACGCCGCTCGCGTTTCAGACCCTGCACCTGCAAGACTATAATTACCGGCTCACGACGGCGCTCGGCGCCAACACGATCGTGGTCGAGGGCTTCCAGAACGCGTTCTACCAGTATTACGATCGCAATCTGGCGGGCTTCACCAATAAGTACCGCACGGTCGGCGGACGCATCAGCGACGACTTCGTGACCGATCACAACGACCTCGGGATCGGGTTCCTGAGCGTCGCCCAAATCTATCAGAGCGGCACGTACGGCCCGAAGGGCGTCAAGAACAAGCCGGATGTTCCGCAGGTGACGAACAATGTGTTCCTGCGCGACATCTACAAGTTCGGTCCCGCACTGACGGCGTTCGCGAACCTCAACCTCCAGCACAGTTCCGTCACCGCAACGAGTTCGCTCGATCCCCGCCTGTCGCTGGTGTACAACCCGAAGGGTGTCGACATCTATCGCGTCTCGGTCGGCCGCGGCACCGAGGCGCCGAACGCCTCGCTCAAGTCGTCGCCTCCGAACGTGACGACGCAGCCGGGCGCGCTCAACCCCAACTGCGGCGGACTGAACAGCATCGGCAGCTCGTCGAACCCGACCTTGGTCGACGAAAAAGCGAACTCGATCGAGCTTTCATACGGTCACCGCTTCTCGAACGACAGCAACTTTCAGATCGTCGGCTACGATCAGGAAATCAGCAATCCGATCTTCTCGAGCGTCCTGCCGCTCACGACGTTCGGCCCGAGTGCCGTGCCGGCCAACCTCGCCGCTTATCTTGCCCGCATCAGCGGCTACTGCGGACGTCCGGCGACGATCGCGCAGCTCGCGCTCACGTCGGCCACCAACGCCGGAGCGGGCCGTTTCCGCGGCATCAGCGCGACGGAGCGCTACCGCGTCACCCGCTCGTTCCTGGTCGACGCCGGCCTCGATGTGCTCTCGGCGCGCTACTACGGCGTGCCGATCCTCTCCCAGCAGAACAACGTCACGCTCATCAACGGCGGTCAGCTGGTCGGCGTGCCGTTCATGAAAGCGAACCTCGGGCTCGATTTCACGTTCAACAGCAAGGCGGAGGTCCGGTTCGACGGGTACTTCGTCGGCCGCAACAACGCGCTCTATCGGCCGCCGTTCTCGTACGCCGACGGGTTCTTCAGCACGCCGTTGCAGCACGGGCTGACGCTCAACATCGGCGTGTCGAACATGTTCAACAGCCAGTACGATCAGTACGGCCGCTTCGGCTACGCGCAGTATCTCCACGAGAACGCGTTCGGGAGCGACGCGAACGCGCTGCAGGAACAGTTCAACGGAAACTTCGGCGAGCGTTTCGGCCTCCCCGAACGCTCCTTCGTGTTTTCCGTCAGCACGCGGGTACGCTGAACCCCGTCACCCCGAGCCGAACCCCGTCATCCTGAGCTTGTCGAAGGGTCGGGCAAATCGTGGAACGTGCGCTTCGGCGCACGTTCTTCTTTTTCGAGGTCGTCGAGGTAGTAATACACGATCTTGCGGTCGTCGAAGCCGACCTTGGCAAGCTCGCGGCCGCCGATCTCGACGACCTCGTGGATGTGGCCTTCGACCCCCGCATAGCGGTAGTTCACGGCGGTGTAGTTGGGATCGTCGGCCTTGGGGCGCGGGATGACCTTGGTCCCGCGCAGGGGGGTGCGATGGCGATGTTCGCTCAAATGATCCGCTCCAGATTCGCCGTCATTCTTCGAGGGAGACGCATGATCATCGAATACCGCGGGAAGCGCCCGAAGGTGGCGCCGACCGCGTTCGTCGCGCCGACCGCCGTGCTGATCGGCGACGTGGAGATCGGCGAGGAAGCCTCCGTCTGGTTCGGAACGGTGATCCGGGGCGACAACGGACCGATCCGGATCGGCGCGCGCGCGAACGTCCAGGACAACTCGGTGGTGCATGTCAGCGAGCACTGCGAGACGGTGATCGAAGAGGACGCGACGGTCGGCCACTGCGCCATCCTGGAAGACTGCCGGATCGGGAAGGGCGCGCTGATCGGCTCGAACGCGGTGGTGCTCAACGGCGCCGTCGTGGGCGAGCAGAGCCTGATCGCCGCCGGTGCGGTGGTGGCGGCGAACGCGAAGATCCCGCCGCGGGTCGTCGCGGCCGGCGCCCCGGCGACGGTGAAAAAACAGCTCGAGGGCCCCGCCGTCGCGTGGGTCGAGCACGCGGGACCGGAGTACGTCGCGCTTTCGCGGTCGTATCTCCGCCACGGGATCGGCGATCCCGAGATGCACGAGATCGCGGAGTCGCACGTCGCTTCGTAACCTCCCCGGGATCGCGCTCGCGGCGGCCGTCGCGCTCGTCGCGACCTTCGCCGCGCGCTACGTCCCGCTCGCCGGCGCGCCGGTGCTCGCGATCGTGCTCGGCATCGCGCTGCGCGCCGTGATGCCGCTCCCCGAACGATGTCGACCGGGGCTCGCGTTTTCGTCGCGCACGTTGCTGCAGGCGGCGATCGTCCTTTCGGGTCTCGCGCTTTCGATCGGCGCAGTGATCCGCACCGGCCTCGGTACGCTTCCGGTGACGCTCGGAAGCGTCGCCGTCGCACTCCTCCTCGCACCGCTCGTCGGACGCGCCCTTGGGCTGCGCGGCGCGGTACGCTCGCTGATCGGCGTCGGCACCGCGATCTGCGGTGCGTCCGCGATCGCGGCCGTGGCCTCGGTGATCGAGCCGGAAGAGACGGAGATCGCGCTTGCGATCGCAACGGTGTTTTTCTACAACATCGCCGCCGTGCTGGTCTTCCCGCCGATCGGTCACGCGCTGCAGATGACGCAGGCGCAATTCGGACTGTGGGCGGGATCGGCGATCAACGACACCTCGTCGGTGGTTGCGGCGGGCTACGTCTACGGCCAGCAGGCCGGCGCCTACGCGACAATCGTCAAACTAACGCGCGCGACGCTGATCCTGCCGATCGTCGCGGGGATCGTCGCGCTGCGCGCGCGCAGCGGTGCGGCCAAGGAGATTCCCTGGCGCCACATCGTGCCGTGGTTCATCTTGTGGTTTCTCGTCGCGGCGCTCGCGAGCGGAGCCGGGATCGTCCGGGCATCATGGCACGGTGCGATCGGCGTGCTCGCGACCTTCCTGATCGCGACGGCACTCGCCGCGATCGGCGTGAACACGGAACTGCGGCGGCTCCTGCGCGCCGGTCCACGGCCGCTCGCGCTGGGGTTCTTCTTGTGGGTTGCGGTCGCGCTGTCGTCGCTTGCGATTCAGCGGGTTACGGGCCTGTAGGCTGCACCGCCGTGATCCGTGCGAACCCCATGACGGTTGTCGTCCCGTCGGCGTCGGTCGCGCGGAGATCGAGCCGGAGAGCGCCGTCGGGGGTGATCTCGCTGACGGTCGCCGTGCACGTCAGCGCTTGGTGCACGCGGGTGATCGCGACGAACCGCACGCCGAACTCCGCGATCGCCGAGAGCGGGAACGTGTCGGTCAGCAAGCGTCCGAGATAGCCCATCACGAGCATCCCTTGAGCGAACACGTCGGGCATGCCGTGCGCGCGCGCGACGTCGGCGTCGATGTGCATCGGGTTGTGATCTCCCGACGCACCGGCGTAGAGTGCGAGCGCCGTTCGCGTGATCGGCGGCACGGTCATCGTTGCTGCGATGTCACCTTTGCGCAATGGCCGCGCGCTCACGAGGCGGCGGACTCCGGCCGCACGACCAGCGTTTTGAACAGCGTGACGACGGGTTCGCCGGCCGCGTTCCGCACCTCGCTGCAGACGGCGATGAATTCGTACGGACTCGGCGGCCGCGTGTAGATGTCGTCGATCGACGCGCGCACCGTGAGCGTGTCGCCGGCGACGATCGGCACGTGATACGCGAATCGCTGTTCGCCGTGCAGCACGCGTTCGATCGCGACGCCCAGGCGCTCCAGCAGGGCGAACGGACGCGACCCTTCCATTTCGAGCGTGTATGCGAACGTGGGCGGCGCGGGGAGGTCGCGATAGCCGGCCGCACAGGCGGCGGCGAGGTCGCTGAACACCGGGGACGTTTCGCCGATCGCCTGCGCGAAGAAACGCAGCCGGCCGCGTTCGACGTCGACGGTCATCGGCGGCGCTTCGTAGCCGATGAATGCTCTATCGATGGGCACGCGACGGTACCCGCGCCGCCGCGTCGGCGAAGGCGCGGAAGATGGCAAGGCTCGCGCCCCCGTCGAGGGTGCGCGTCGACTCCGGATGCCACTGCACCGCGAGCCAGAACGGCGAGGGAAAGCGGGCTTCGAGCGCTTCGACGATCCCGTCGTCGGTGTGCGCCACCGCGCAAAGGTCTGCGGCGATCCGTTCCGCGGCTTGATGATGACGCGCTCCGGTCGGCAGATCGTGCGTTCCGACGATCCGCGCCAGCATGCTCGCGGGCTCGATGCGAACGATGTGCCCGGGGATCAGTCCGCGTTCGCCGCGGCCCGACGGATCTCGCAGCGCGTGCCGGATCGGCGCGTCCGGTCCGAGCGCTTCGGGGATGTCTTGAATCAGCGTCCCGCCGAACGCGACGTTTGCGACCTGCATGCCGCGGCAGATGCAGAGCGTCGGGATCCCGCGTTCGCGCGCCGCACGAATCAGGGCAATCTCGAGCTCGTCCCGGGCCGTGTCGACGTCGTCGGTGAGCGATGAGGGTGCCGCATCGTACCGCTCGGGAGCGACGTCGCCGCCGCCGCACAGCAGCAGGGCCTCGACGCCGTCGAGGACGTGCACGCCCGCGTCGGGATCCGCAGCGCTCACGCGTACCGGCTCGCCGCCGGCTTCGCGAACTGCGGCCTGGTACTCGGCGCCTTGCGAGCCGGTCGACAGAATCAGGGCGATTCGCGGCACCAACGTGATCCGGCTCAGCGCGCGAAGATCTCGATCGTGTAGTGATCGGGATCGGTGACGAAGAGAGCGCGACCGCCGCCGTCGCGTGCGTACGTCCCCGTTCCGACGCGCTGCGCGATCTCGTCGAGCGCTTCGGGGCGTTCGACGCGCAGCGCGAGTTCGAATTTTGCACGCTCCGTCGGTGGCTCATGCTCGAAGACCAGCGTGAAGTCCCCGAAGGCGATCCGCACCGCGTCGCCGTGCCGGACGGCGCTCACGCCGAGCACGTCGCGGTAGAATCTCTCGGTCGCCTCGATATCGGCGACGCCGAGCGTCAAGCCCGAGGGAACGATCCCACCGGCCGCGTGCATGCTGCTCAGTCCCTCACGGATTCGGATAGTGCGATTCGTCGCCGTACGGCACGAAGAGCGTATGTTCCGGCTGGAACCGCAGCCGAATCGTCCCGACCTTCCCGTTGCGATGCTTCGCAATGATGAGCTCGGTCGCATCCGGCTCGGGCGACGTCTCTTTGTTGTAATAGACGTCGCGATACAAGAACGTCACGATATCCGCTTCCTGCTCGATCGCGCCAGAGTTGTGCGTCACGATATCGTCGACGCAGAAATTGTGGAGGTCCCCGACGGTGAGGTCGTAGACGGTTTCCTCACGCTGCGGTTCCACCGCAACGATCGGATCCCACAGCACGTCGGACGTGCCGAGAGCGATGAGCAATTCATCATCGAGACGATCAGCGAGCATCACGGCCGTCTCACGCGACATCGCCTTGCCCTGATCCCTCCACCCGAGCGATGCATGTGAGAGGTCGCGATCAAGCCGTAAGGAACGGACGTGGCCGTTGACCTCCACCGGGATCCGATCGAACTGGCCGGCGTCATTTTCCTTGCGGCGAATGACCTTTTCGGCTGCGCGTTCGTGCTTTATGCCGAGGAAGCCGATCCGATCCATGAACGCGCAAACGGCATCCCGCTGCATGATCGCAACGGTCCAGATCGCCGCCGTCGTCGAGCGATACCCGCCGATATTTCGCATGTCGGCTTTTACGATCGCGTTGATTCCGAACCGCAGGAGCAGATGCTGAACATCGCGCGCGAGGAGTTCGCTGATCGTCGAGAGGCGAACCGTGACCCGCGAGGACGTGGCGCTCCTCGTCAGGCTGCCGTCGGCGTGGAAGAGGCCGCGTAGGAACGCCGCGACCGTCTCGTCATCCTCGCGAAGCAACACTTCCGGAACGAACTTGCGTGCGCCGGTCGTTTTCCACAGGCCGAGGCTGCGGAGCCACGTCGTCAGGGGGTTCTTGCCCGCTCCGCACATTGTGCCGGTCGTGAAGTCAACGCGCAGCGCGGACGTCTCGGGGCGCTCCGGCTTGACGATCGGACGTAGACCGAATTCGGCCATTGCCAGATCAGAGGCGAGCTGCGCTTCTTCAGCAGTCGCCACCGTCAGGGTTGCGCTTCCTCCCAGGTGGCCGTCGCCAAGGAGCCAGCCGAGAAGCAGCGCTTTATCCTGCGGGATCCGGCTTGCGCGGCTGCTCGGCGGCTCGTAACGGCGTGGTACGGCGACGCAGCGGCCCGGCTCGAGGTCTTTGAGCTCGCTCCAGCCGGACGCGGTCAGGAAACGATGGCCGTCGGTGCACCGCAGGACGCGCCCGCTCTTCGTCGTGACGCGGAAGATCGGCTTTGTACCGACGACCCAGACGTCGGTGATCGGTTTGCGCACGAGCCGGAAGCGATCATCGACGGCCCAGACGTTGAACCGCAATCCGCGCTCAACGATTTCACGGACCGGAACACGCTCACCGGTATCGGCGTTGGTTACGCGCGCTTCGCCCGCGAGACAATCGCGCAAGTCTGAGAGCATCGGGCGTTTGTCGGCGCGTGTTTCGACCGCGCGATTGAGCTGCGCGAGCGCGATGATCGGGACTTCGAGATCTTTGGCCGTCGCTTTGAGCGTGCGGCAGATGTCGGAGAGTTCTTCGTTGCGGTTGACGACTTTGCCGAGCGTCGCCGGACGGACGAGCTGCAGGTAGTCGATGAAGACTGCGGCCAGACCGTTCCCGCTCTTGAGGCGGCGTAAGCGGCTGCGGATCTCCGTGACCGTGACGGCGCCGGCGTCGTCAAGATAGATCGGCAGTTCGTGCAGCACGCCCATCGCGTGGCCGATCTTCTCCCAGTCGCGGTCGGCGATCGCGCCGCGGCGCAGTTTCGACGCATCGAGCCTCGCTTCCGACGAGAGCAGCCGCTCGACGAGCTCCTGTTTCGTCATTTCGAGCGAGAAGACCGCGACCGGTTTGCGCTCGTCTTTTGCGGCGGCGACGGCCATGTTGAGTGCCAGCGACGTCTTGCCCATCGCCGGGCGCGCCGCAAGGATCACGAGGTTGCCCGGCTGCCAGCCCGCGGTGTAGTCGTCGATGTCGCGGAAGCCGGAGGTGACGCCGGTGCGATCGCCCTTCTGCTCGTGACGGCGCTCGAGCGACTGGAACACGCCGAGCAGCAGCGACGGAACCGTCGCGAACGCGTTGCGCTGGCCGCGGTTGCCGACGTCGTAGACGACCTGCTCGGCGCGGTCGAGCGCGCCCGGCACGTCGTCTTCGGACTCGTACCCGAGCTGCGTGATCTGCGTGCCGGCGTGGATCAATCCGCGCAGGCTCGACTTCTCGCGGACGATCTTTGCGTAGTACTCGGCGGACGCCGCGGTCGGCACGGTGTCCATCAGCGAACTCAGGTACGCCATCCCGCCAACTTTGTCGAGCAGGCCGCGATTCTTGAGTTCCTCGGCGAGTGCGACTTTGTCGAGCGGTTCGCCGCGCTCGTACAGCGCGAAGAGGGCGAGGTAGATCGTTTCGTGGAGCGGCGCGTGGAAATCGCCGGGCTGGACGATCTCGCTGACCGTCGCCATCATCTCCTTGTCGACCAGTACCGACCCCAGCAGCGCCATCTCCGCCTCGAGGTTGTTGGGCGGGAGGCGATCGACGCTGGAGACGAACGAGGCGACGTTCACCGGGATACCTTTCGAGAGCGGCTGCGCGGCGCAGGCGGAACGGGGACGCGCAGGCCGAGTGCCGCGAACGCTTCGACGACGGTCCCTACAGCGATCACGTCGATCCCTTCCGGTGCAGCTTCGATATCTCGAGCGTTCTCGCGCGGAATCACGATCGCGCGCATCCCGGCTTGACGGGCAGCATACAACTTTTCGACGACGCCGCCAACACCGCGAACGCTGCCCGCGAGCGAGATCTCACCGGTCACCGCGACGTCCTGCGGCAGCGCAACGCGCGCTAACGCACTATGCAGCGCGAGGAAAAACGCGAGCCCCGCCGACGGACCGTCGATGTTTCCCCCGCCGACGACGTTGACGTGCAGGTCGTAGTCGCTCGGATCGGTGCCGGTGATTGCGCGCAGCACCGACGCGGCGTTGAAGACGGCGTCACGCGCCATCGAGCCGGCCGTATCGTTGAAGCGGACCATCCCCTTGCGCGGCTCGCGCGCCGGGAACGCGGCCGCTTCGATCTCGACGATCGAACCGACGTACTGCAGCACGCCCAGGCCATGGGCTTTCCCGATCTCTTTCGTGCGCCGCGCACGCGACGGCGTGTGCTGGACGATGCGCCCGGCCTGCACGACCTCGAGGACGTCTTCCTCGCGCACCGAGGCGCTGCGCCCGCCGGCGCGTTCGAGCGCGTGACCGTAGGCGTCGGCGAGGATCTGCACCGCTTTGCGTCCCTCGATCGTGTACGACGCGATCAGATCGGCGACGCGGCGGTTGAGCTTCGCCCCGAGCCGCTGGGCGGCTTCGCGCACGATGCGCGCCACCTGCGTCTGGGTGAGCGGCTCGAAGTAGACGGCGGCGCAGCGCGAGCGGATCGCCGCATCGATCGCGTCGGGATCGCGCGTCGTCGCGCCGATCAGGACGAAGTCGGCCGGCGCGCCGTCGCGGAAGAGCTTCTTCACGTAGGCGGGGACGTTGGGGTCGAGCTCGTCGTAATAGGACGATTCGAAGTGCACGCGCTTGTCTTCGAGCACTTTGAGCAGGCGCGTCTGCATCGCCGGATCCATCTCGCCGATCTCGTCGATGAACAGCACCCCGCCGTGCGCTTTCGTCACCAAGCCGAGCTTCGGCTCGGGGACGCCGCCCTCCGCGAAGTCGCGCCGCGCACCCTGATAGATCGGGTCGTGTACGCTCCCCAGCAGCGGATTCGTCGTCTCGCGGTGATCCCAGCGCAGCGTCGTCCCGGCGGCCTCGACGAACGGCGGCGCCGCCGCGAACGGTGCGTGCGCGCGCGTCTTCGCGAGTTCGAGCGCGAGCCGCGCGACGGTCGTCTTGCCGACGCCGGGCGGCCCGTAGAGGATCACGTGCTGCGGATACGGCGACGCAAGTTTCGCGATCAGCGCCTTGATCGCCGATTCCTGACCGACGACCTGGTCGAGCGCGCGCGGACGCAGGACGTCGAGCGCCGCGCGGGCGAGCCCGCGCGCATCGAGCGCTTCGAGTTCGGAGAGCCGCCTCTGCGTCGCAGGCGTCTCGGGCCCCGCGTCCTCGCGGAGCGCTTCGAGCCGCAGTTCGCGCAGATACTCCTGATGGCGGGCGACCATCTTCGCGTTGACCTTCGCTTCGAGCGCGTCGCCGACGCTGCGCTGCGCGAGCAGATCGGCGAGGCGGTCTTCGATCTCGTTGATGACCGCCTTGTACTGCGCTTTCCCCGGACGCGTCTCGAGCGTGGGATCTTCGAAGACGAGCCGTTGGAGCGCGAGCAGGCGATCGGGGATCGCCTGCGAGCGCATCTCCTTGAGCGTGCCCAATTTCCCGGCGCGCATGACGACCTTCTCGGTCCCCAGCGCTTCGGTGAGGACGTCGTACAGCGCCGCGATCTCGCGGCGCAACCGCTCCTCCGGGCTGCGTCGCACGCTATTTCAGCGCGACGACTTGTACCGCCGACTTCGCGACGATGTTGTTCCCCAGACGAATCTCCACCGGGTACGTCCCCAGCGCCTTGATCCCGTCCTTCATCTCGATCTTGTGACGGTCGATCGTGACGTTGAGCTGTTCCTGCAGCGCGTCGGCGACCTGCGTGTTGGTCACCGTGCCGAACAGACGGCCGTTGCCGCCCGCCTTCGCGGCGACGCGGATCGTGATCTGCTCGAGCTGGGTGGCGATGTCCTGAGCGTTCGCGACCTCTTCGGCCTGCTTGCGCTTTTTCGCGTTCTGCTGCTGCTCGAGCTGCTTCATCGCGCCGGGCGTCGCAACGACCGCGAGCTTCTGCGGGAGCAGGTAGTTGTGCGCGTATCCGTCCTTGACGTCGACGAGCGCACCGCGGTTGCCGAGCGGCTTGACGTCGCTGGTGAGAATGACCTTCACGGCGCTTCTCCTACTGGACGACGAACGGGAGCAGTGCGATCACGCGGGCGCGCTTCACGGCGGTCGTCAGCGAGCGCTGGTGCGCCGCGCAGTTGCCGGAGATGCGTCGCGGAAGAATCTTGCCGCGCTCGGAGATGAACTTGCGCAGACGCGTGGTGTCCTTGTAGTCCAAGTCGTCTTGCTTGTCGGCGCAGAAATTGCAGACTTTACGCTTCGGCCGGCGATCTTTTTTCGCCGCCGCGCGCTTGCCTTTGGGAGCAGCCATGAGAGGAGTGACCTTTCGGTGATGTAGGTGGTGATGGCCGAGAGGAACTCGACCCTACACACGTGGCGCCCGAGGGCGACACGACCCGGCGGCGGTCCGTTAGTGCGGACGCCGGGAACCCTCCTACTATACCGGAAAGCGGGTCGGGCCGCTAGGGGGACGACACCTTCGCGACGGCAGGGCAACCGTGCATGTGAACGCTCGAAAGCACTTCGCGATCCCGCCGGACGAGCGCGTGCGGCTCGCCGAGATCGATCCGGGCGATACGGGCTCTTTTACCGCCGAGGCCGACGCGCATCAGGCGACGCATGACGCCCTCGCGGCGATCGCCGACCTGCAGTATCGGCTCTACGCCGAGCACCGTCACGCGCTGCTCATCGTGCTGCAGGCGATGGACGCCGGCGGCAAAGACGGCACGATCCGCCACGTCTTCGGCGCGCTCAGCCCGCTGAGCGCCTACGCGCACGCGTTCAAGGAGCCCACGCCCGAGGAAGCGGCGCACGATTTTCTGTGGCGCGTGCACAAGGTGACGCCGGGCCACGGCGAGATCGCGATCTTCAACCGTTCGCACTACGAAGACGTGCTCGTGGTGCGCGTCCACGACCTTGTCCCGGAAAAGGTGTGGTCGAAGCGGTACGCGCGCATCAACGCGTTCGAGAAGACCCTCGTCCGCGGCAACACGACGATCCTGAAGTTCTTCCTGCACATCAGCCGCGACGAGCAATTGCGGCGATTCGCGCAGCGGCTCGACGATCCGGCGCACCAGTGGAAGATCAGCGAGTCCGACTACACCGAGCGCGCATACTGGGACGACTACATGCGCGCGTACGAAGCGGTGCTGGAGAAAACAAGCACCGCGCGCGCGCCGTGGTACGTGATCCCCGCCGACCGCAAGTGGTTCCGCAACTGGGCGGTTGCACAGATCGTCGCCGAAACGCTGCGCACGATCGATCCGAAGACGCGCGCGCCGTCCGTCGATATCGAGGAGATTCGGGCGAAGTATCACGAGGTTGAGCGCAGCGAGCACGGCGCGTAGCGGCTAGGGAAGGCGCATCGAGCGCCGGATCGCGCGATCGCGCAGCCTCGCGGGGACGAGCGCCAAGAGGCTCCCCGCCTTGGCCGGACCGCCCAAGAGGCGGTTCGCCGGCGGGTGCGGTGCTCGCAGCGCGTGCGCGATCGCCTCGGAGACGCGCTCGACCGGCAGCCCCGCTTTCTCTTCGCCGTCGATCACCGCGAAGAGGCGTTCGATCGCCGGCCCGTAGTGCGTCAGCGCCTCCGGCGGCAGCATCGCGCGCTGCGATGCGACCGACGCGCGCCCCTTGCCCCAGATCGGCGTCTTCACCGCGCCCGGCTCGACGAGCGTCACGCCGACACCGAACGGCGCGAGCTCGATCCGCAGCGCGTCCGTCAGCGCGCGCAGCGCGAACTTCGAGGCGCTGTACGGTCCGATGAACGGCGAGGCCAGCCGGCCCGAGATCGAACCGACGAAGACGATGCGGCCGCGCGCGGCGCGCAGCATCGGCAAAAACGCCTGCGTCACCGCGATCGCGCCGAACACGTTCACGTCGAACTGGCGTCGCAGTTCGCTGACCGGCAGAAACTCCAGCGGACCGCCGATCGCGATCCCGGCATTGTTCACCAGCCCCCGCAGCGGGATCGCTGCGTCGCGCACCTGCTGCAGCGCGGCGCCGATCGACGCGTCGTCGGTGACGTCGAGCCGCACCGCACGCACGTTCGGGTGCAGCGCGGCAACGCTCGCCGCGTCGGCGTCGCTGCGCACGCCGGCAAAGACGATGCTGCCGTCGCGCGCCAGATGCAGCGCGGTGGCGGCGCCGATCCCCGTCGACGCGCCGGTGACGACGATCGCCTCTCCCGCAGCCGCTGCGCTCACGACGGCACGTTCGCGCGCTCGGCGCGCGCGTCGCGGTTGAGGAGCGCTTGGATCCGGCGGTCGCCGAAGACGAGGTCGGTCAAACCCGGAAACGCCTGGACCAGCAGCACCGGAAGGCGATACGAGGCGGGGACGATGACGCGGCGGCGGGGCCGTTCGATCGCGCGAACGATCGCGTCGGCCACGATCTCGGGGCCGGGCAGGTTCGCCATCGCCGCGTTCATCGGCGTCGCGACGAACCCCGGCTCGATCAGCGTCACGCCGACACCGTACTGCCGCATCTCGCGCCGCACCGAGTCGTTCAAGCCGCGCAGCCCGAATTTCGAACCAGAGTAGACGCCCATGATCCCCGCTTCGCCCGCGATCGACCCGATGTTGACGATCGCGCCGGCCCGCTGCGCCTGCATCACGGGGATTACCGCATGCATCATCCGCGCGGCCCCGAGCAGGTTCACCGCCAGCACGCGTTCGATGTCGGCATCGCTCGCATCCGCCAACGACGGGCTCGTGCTGGTCCCCGCGACGTTGACGAGCGCGTCGACGCGCCCGAACGCGACCAACGTGCGCGCGACGGCGAGATCGACGTCGCGGCGCGAGGTGATATCGGTCGGCACCGTCAGCGTTCGCGTGCCGAACGGCGCGATCTCGGCGGCGATCGCGTCGAGCAGCGCATCCTGCGGTGCCGCAAGGACGACGTTCATCCCGCGCGCGAGCAGCGCGCGCACGGTTGCGGAGCCGATCCCGCCCGAGGCACCGGCGACGATCGCCGTCCGGCCGCGCAGTGACATCATCGGCCGCCTTCTCGTGCGGGGGCCGCCGCTCCCGCGACGCTCAGGTGAGGTCGAAGAGCGGCGGAACGCGATGCAGGTAGAAGCACTGCGCGCACTGCTGGATGTAGCGCACGTCGCCTTCGATCGCGATCTGCTCGCCCTCGACGATCCGCTTGCCGTACTCGTCGATGCGCACGTTGAACGTTGCTTTCTTCCCGCAGGCGCAGATCGTCTTGATCTCCTCGATGCTGTCGGCAAGCGTGAGGAGGTACGCCGAGCCGGGGAACGGTTCGCCGCGAAAGTCGCTGCGAATCCCGTAGCACATCACCGGGATGCCGAGGACGTGCGCGGCGCGGTGCAGCTGGCGCACCTGTTCCGGAGTGAGGAACTGCGCTTCGTCGAGCAGGACGCACGAGAGCTCCTGCGCTTGGGCAAGCAGCGCGTAGAAATCCATGACCTCGTCGAATACCTCGACTTTGCGCTGCGGCCCCAGGCGCGACGTGATGATCCCGACGCCGTAGCGGTGATCGATCGCCGAAGTGAACAGGCGCACGACCCGTCCGTGTTCTTCGTAGTTGTGCGCGACTTGAAGCAGCGCGGTCGATTTCCCGGCGTTCATCGCGGAATATCGAAAGTAGAGCTTCGCCATCCGTGCGCCGCCCATTCTGCAGGCGACCGGGCCGGACCGCCGTAAGCGCGGTCGCATGGCCGTTCAGTCCGCCCGCGGGCCGGCGATCCTTCACGCACTGCGGGGATACTCGCCGGCACGTTTTCGCGCCGATCTGATCGCCGGAATCACGGTCGGCCTGGTGGCGCTTCCGCTCGCCATGGCGTTCGGGATTGCATCCGGCGTTGTGCCGCAGGCGGGGATCTACACGGCGATCATCGGCGGCTTTCTCGTCGCGCTCGTCGGGGGCTCGCGCACGCAGGTCGCCGGACCGACCGGCGCATTCGTCGTGATCGTCGCCGCGATCATCGCGAAGCACGGCGTCTCCGGCCTCCTGCTCGTCACCGTGATGCGGGCTGCATCCTGCTGGTCCTGGGGTTGACGGGGCTCGGATCGGCGGTGAAGTTCATCCCGCGCCCGGTCGTCATCGGCTTCACCAATGGGATCGCGCTCCTGATCGTCTCGACGCAGATCAAGGACTTCTTCGGCCTGCAGGTCGCCGCCGGCGCCGGGGAGTTCTTCGCGCGCATGGCCGCACTCGCACGCGCCGTACCGACGTTCGATCTCGCGACGACGCTCGTCGCCGCCGGCTCGCTGGCGCTGCTGATCGCGATGCCGCGGCTGGTGCCCCGGGTGCCGGGCGCGATCGTCGCGCTCGTCGTCGCGACCGGCGCGGTCGCGCTCTTTCACGTCCACGTTGCGACGATCGGTTCGCGGTTCGGCGGCATTCCGGCCGGTCTGCCGCCGCTGGTGATCCCGCAGTTCCGCCCCGACTTGATCCTCTCGCTGATCCCGTCCGCGTTCACCGTCGCGATTCTCGCCGCGGTCGAGAGCCTGCTCTCGGCGGTCGTCGCCGACTCGCTGACCGGCGACCGTCACGACTCCAACGCCGAACTCGTCGCACAGGCGTCGCCAACCTCGTCGTCCCGCTCTTCGGCGGCATCCCCGTTACCGGCGCGATCGCGCGGACGGCGACGAACGTCCGCTCGGGCGGACGCACACCGGTGGCCGCGATCGTGCACGCCGCGACCCTGCTCGCGATCGTGCTGCTCTTCGCGCGGCTCGCGTCGTCGATACCGCTCGCGACGCTGGCCGCAATCCTCGTCGTCGTCGCGTACAACTGGTCACCTTCGTGCGGACCGTGATCGCCGATCTGACCCTCGCCGTCGAGGTCGGGATGGCGCTCGCGGCGCTGCTCTACATCTACCGCATTTCGCAAACCACGACCGTTTCGCTGGTCACGCCCGAAGACGTCGAAGACGGGCGCATCCACATTCTGCAGGACAAGCCGATGCCGCCGTACGTCTCGATCGTGCGCATCCACGGCCCGTTCCTCTTCGGGACGACGGAGACGCTGCTCGAGCAGACCGGCGACGTCGAGCGGTACGCCCCGATCGTCATTCTGCGGCTGCGCAACATGACGGCAATCGACGCGACGGGGCTGCACGCGCTCGAGCTGCTGAGCGAACGGCTGAAACGTTCGGGCCGCACGCTCCTGCTTTGCGGCGCCCGCGATCAGCCCAAGCGTTTCCTCGAGCGCGCCGAGTTCGTCGGGAAGATCGGGCCGACCAACATCCTTCCGAACGTCCATGCCGCGCTCGATCGCGCGAGCGAGATCCACGACCGCTTCGACGGATCGGCGACGAGTTCGCACACGACATGATCTAGGCGCGCCGCGAACTCAGCGCTGCGGTCCGAGGATCGTGCGGACGAAGTTCTCCGGCTGGACGTAGGTCGAAAACGCGCTTTGAATCGAGGCCGCGTCGGTCGCGGCGATGCGCCGCGCGTCGATCTGCGCCTGATCGAACGGGTATCCGGCCAGCGCGTCTTCGAGCAGCGACTGTCCGATCGCGCTGACCGACGCGGTGCCGATCGCCGTCTGATGCACGATCGACGCCTTCGCCAGCGCCAGTTCGAACTCGCCGACCGGCTGCGTTTTCATCCGCGAGATCTCGGTCTCGATCAGCGAGAGGATCCGCCCTTCGTTGCTCGGCAGGCACGCGAACTCGATCGAGAGCAGGTAGCGCGAACGCCGCGGCTGGAGCCGCGACGCGACCGTGTAGACGAGTCCGGCGTTCTGGCGCAGATCGCGGAAGAGCCGGCTCTGTTCGGGGCCGAGCGAGCCGCCGCCGAGGATCGCGTTGCCGAGCAGCAGCGGATACAGCTGCGGCGCGTTGCGTTCGAGCCCGACGATCTGCTGCAGCTGCACGTTGTCCTGACCGCTCGGGATCGGGATGCGCACCTCGCCCGGCCGGTTGGGCGGGAGCGGCGACGGCTCGACCTGCGGCGCGGGACCGCTGGCGCGCCAGTTGCCGAACTCTCGCTCGATCGCGCTGCGCGCCGCTTCGGCAGTCACGTTGCCGACCACGACGATTGTGGTGAGATCGGGGCGGAACGCGTGCTGATAGTACGCGCGCACGTCGTCGAGCGCGAGCATCTGCATCCCGCGCGCCGTCGGCTGGCGCAGTTCCGGATCGTCGGGCGGCAGCAGAAAGCGCGCGGCACGCAGGTTCGCAATCGTCCCGCTGCTCGAGAGCGTCGTCTGGAGTTCGTCGATCGCGCGCTTGCGCGCGAGTTCGAACGTCGGCTCGTCGAAACGCGGCTGGAGCTGATTCTGGGCGAGAAGGGCGACCCCGCGCGCAAACTGCTTCGAGGTCGTCTGCAAGCCGAAGCCGCTCCCCGCAACCGCGTTCGAATCGGCGTCGTCGAGCGCGCGCTGAAATCCGATGCGGTCCTGCGTGCGCGTTCCGTAGGGGAACATCGCGTCGAGCACCGCCGAGACGCCCTCTTTCCCCGCCGGTTCCTCGAGATCGGGATTCGATTTCACCCGCCCGTACACGAACACCGAGTCGGAGATCGTCTCCGGCTGCACGATGAGCGTCAGCCCGTTCGGCAGCGTGGTGCGCGTCGGCGCGAGCGACGACGGCGTAACGTCGACGTGATGGATCGCGTCTTCCGCCCAACTCGGGAGGTGCGTGACGGGCGGCTGGGCGGCGAGCAGGTTTTCCGGCCCGCGCTGCGGCGGCGTCGGCGCGTCGGTGCGCGACGCGCTCGCCGAAGGCGTGAGCGCCCCGACGATCGCGTGACGCGGGTCAAGGTAGGTGCGCGCGACGCGGTCGACCTCGTCGAGCGTCACCTTCGCGATCAAGTCCTGTTCGTGCGCGATCGACGGTTCACGGTCGAGCGCGATCGTGGTCGACCAGTCGGAGGCGAGCGCTTCGATCGAGTTGCGGCTCTGCTCCTGATCGGCGATCAAGTGCCGCTTCGTCGTCTCGAAGAGTTCGCGCGGAACGCCGCGCTTGGCATACCCGGTAAGGATCGACTGCAGTTTCTCCGTCATCGCGGACGGATCGGCGCCGGGCGGGAGCGCCGCCGTCGCAAACGCGAGCTGCGCTTCGGGGACGTACGGGAACGACGTCCACCCCGCGTCGAGCGCTTGACCCGTATCGCGGAGCGCATGGAGCGGACCGCGCTCGGCGCCGAGGATCCCCTGCAGCACGAACGACGCGAGGAAGTCGGCGTCGTTGAGCCCCGGCATGCGGAAACCGACGGCCGCCAGCGGGTATATCAGCGTCGTCGTCCGCTTGAGCACGGTGCGCGGCACGGGCTTGAGATGCGCCGCCGCATGCGACGCGATCGTGCGCGCCGGAATGCTCTCGAAGCGCGCGCGGATCTGCTCGAGCGCGCGCGCCGGATCGACGTCGCCGGCGATGACGAGCAGCGCGTTATTGGGCGCGTACCAGCGCTCCCAAAACGCCTTGATCTGAGGTCCGGTGAGCCGGTCGAAGGCGGACTTCGTCCCGACGCCTTCGTGTCCGTAGGGCGTGCCGTCGTATGCGATCCGCTGGGCGTCGCGGAAGAAATCGGCGCCGGGCGTGGATTCGTCGCGCAGCACTTCCTGTTCGATTGCACCGCGCTCGTTCTGCCACTGGTCCTGCGCGTCGAGGACTTCACGCATCCGGTCCGATTCGATGCGCAGGATGGCGTCGAGATCCTCGCGCGGGACGTTGAACTGATATTGCGTGAGCGTGTCGCTCGTCGCGGCGTTGAACGAGCCGCCGAGCGCCGTCGCGATCGTCCCGAGTTCGCTCGTCGAAAGATTGCGCGTCCCGCGGAACATCATGTGCTCCTGGGCGTGCGCCATCCCCGGGACGCCGGCCGGATCGTCACGCGAACCCACCAGGTACGTCATCTCGGTGGAAACCGCAGGCGCGATCGCGTTGCGGACGATCACCACGCCCATCCCGTTGCGGAGCGTCGCGTGCACGACGTCGGTCGCCGGCGCCGACGGCGCCTGACCGGTCAGGGCGCCTGTGAAGACACACAGCAAGAAGGCAAAGCGGAACCGGCGAATCGTCATCCGCTCGAGTGTTCCCGGTTTCGCTGGGAGGAGCCCTTGGGTGCGTCGAGCGCCGCGAGGAGCGTGCGCGGCGCGACGACGCGATACGCTTCCTCGACGATCTCCGAAATCGCCGGCCAGTCAGGCGTGCGGTCGAGGCGCACGCCGATCCAGCCCCGATGACCGACGTACGGCGGGCGGAAGAACCGCTCGCCGTCGGCGCCGATCAGCGCCTCCTGCGCGCCCGTCGGCGCCGCGCACCACAGCGCCAAGCGCCCGTCGCCGTGATGATCGTCGAGAAACATCACGAACGTCGACTTGTCGCGCACGAAAAAGCACGGCGCGCCGTGGCTGAGACGCTCGCTCACCTCCGGCAGCGCCGTGCACAGCGCGCGCACGCGCCGCAGGGCGGCGGCGGCGGTTCGCGCTGACATCGCGTCAGCTCTTCGCCAGTTCGGCCTCGATCGCGGCCAGCAGCGCCGGATCATCCGGCGTGACGTCGGGCGCGAAGCGCGCGACGACGTCGCCATGGCGACCGATCAGGAACTTCTCGAAGTTCCAGGTGATGTCGTCGGGCTTCTTTCCGGTGATGAGACCTTTCTCGGTCAGTCGCGCTTCCAGCGCGCTATCCGCGTTCTTGCGTGCCGCCGGCTGCGCCGCGATCAGCGCATCGTAGAGCGGATGCCGATCGTCGCCTTTCACGACGATCTTCTCGAACATCGGAAACTGCACGCCGAACGACGTCTCGCAGAACTGCGCGATCTCGGCGTTCGAGCCGGGCTCCTGCGCACCGAACTGGTTCGCGGGAAAACCGAGTACCGCGAAGCCTCGGTCGCGAAAGCGTTCGTAGAGCACCTCGAGGCCGGCGTACTGCGGGGTGAGCCCGCACTGCGAGGCGACGTTGACGACGAGCAGGACGGTGCCGTCGAACTCGGCGAGCCGGGTGGGCGATCCGTCGATGCGGTTGACGGGAATCTCTTGCAAAGGTGCAGGCATGCGGGGCGCGTTCGCCGCCGCGCGCGCGGCACCATCGTCCCTCAGCGGCCGGCGCGGTCGTGGATGAACGACCAGAACTCGTCGTCGCGGCCGGACGGATGCGGCCGCCGCCGCGCGCCGAGCGACGCAGGCAGCGCGACGAAGACGGTCAGCACGAGCGCGTACGCGATCCCGGCGAGCAGCACGACCGCGACGCGCTCGCGCAGCGGATCGAGGTGCCACATCTCCAAGAGCTCGCTCGGATGCGCGGTGCGCGCGCAGGCGAGGCCGAGCCACGCTGCATAGGCGATGAGAAACGCGCGTCCGACCGTCGCGGGAGCGTCGCCGCCGCGCGCGCTCCAGCCGAAGGCTGCCAACAGGAACGCGACGCTCGCGGGCGCGACGACCGGTTCCCACCCCGCCGCGTCGGCGTACCGGGTGAAGCCGTACTCCCATCCCGCCGCGAGCCCGGCGAACGCGATTACGCTCGCCCAGCGGCGCACCGGCGCCGGTATCATCCGGAATCGTTCGCCGCACCCGCCGGGAAACGCTCGAACAGCAGCGTCGGATCGCCGTGGTAGGTCGTCCGGGCGGCTTCGCGATACCCGCACTTTTCGGCGACGCGGACCGACGCGCGATTCTGCGGATCGATCAAGCAAGCGGTCCGCGCTCCGGCAAACCGCGCGTCGCCCCACGCAACGATCGCCCGCACGGCTTCGGTCGCATACCCGCGCCCGAAGAACGCCGGCGCGAGCACCCAGCCGATCTCGGGGACATCGACCAGCGGCGGATCGATCTCGCGATGATAGTCGGCGAACCCCGCCTCGCCGACGAATGCGCCGCTCGCGCAGTCTTCAAGCGCCCAGTACCCGAAGCCGAGCAGCGCCCAATGGCCGGCGTAGCGCAGCAGCCGCGCCCATGACAATTCCGCAGTCGACGGACGTCCGGTGATGTACTGCGTGACGCGCGGATCGGCCCACATCGCCGCGAGCGCATCGAAATCGTCGAGGCGATGCGGACGCAGCGTGAGCCGGGGCGTCGTCAGGGTCGAAATCATCGCTCCTCCGGGGTTGCGATGCGCGCGATCTCGCGCGCCATCGCGGCGGGACGCAGAAAGCCGACGCCGTGACCGGCGTTCGGCACGACGACGAAACGCGCGCGCGGCGCCGCGCGCCGATAGGCATGCGCTCCGATCCGCGCCGGATCGAATGCGCCGTCGATGAACGTCAGCGGCGCGACGATCGTGCCCGCGAGCGCGGGGTAATCGATCCCGAACAACGCGCGCAGGGTGAGCGAACGCTGCGCCGGCGCGATCCCCGCAGCGAGCACCGCATCACCGTCGCCGCGCACGCGCGCTCCTCGGGCGATCGCGCGCACCGCGAGCCGGCCGACGCGATCGGGGAGCGGCACGTCCGTCGCGCGCGCGATGCGTGACCACCACCCATGCAGCGGAAACGTGCAGCCGCCTGCGACGACGGCGGCAACGGACGCGCGCGCCGCGACGAGCAGTGCGAGATATCCCCCGAGCGAGTCGCCGCACACGATCGGCGGCTCGCCCGCGCGGCAACGCGCGACGAGTTCGTCGACCGCGAGCGGCAGATCGAATCGCTCACCGATGCGCGCGCCGTGCCCCGGCAGATCGGGTGCCTCGACGGCGAATCGCGCGCCGAGCGCACGCCGCAGGGGCCGCCACGCTGCGCCGTTCACCACCGCACCGTGAATCGCGACGACCCGCCGGCTCACTCCTCGCCGTCGAAGTAGTCGAGCGGCTCCGAGCGGATCGCGCGCCGCTCCGGCGAG
This sequence comes from Vulcanimicrobium alpinum, assembly GCF_027923555.1. GTDB lineage: Bacteria > Vulcanimicrobiota > Vulcanimicrobiia > Vulcanimicrobiales > Vulcanimicrobiaceae > Vulcanimicrobium > Vulcanimicrobium alpinum. The sequence goes on from NZ_AP025523.1 coordinate 2,705,028, forward strand.
CGCACGACCCACTTGTCGCTGTCCGGGAAATGCGTCGACTCGCCGATCGGGTTGTCGGCGACGACGAAGAGCACCAGATCCGTCGTCCCCGAATTGCGCAGCTGATGCGGCTCGCCGGGCTTGAACAAAAACGCATCGCCCGCCGCGATCGGCGTTGTCCCGCCGGCGTCGCGCACCTCGCCGCTCCCTGCGATCACGTGATAGAACTCCCACTGCATGCTGTGCGAGTGATACGGATACGGCGTCGCGCCCGGTGCGATCCGCGCGATTTCGACATCGAACGGATGGCGCGCAAGCAGATCGGTCGACTGCGGATCGCGCCCCAGCGCCTCGGAGATCTGTCTCCCTGCGCCCGCGAACGTCGCGCGCGGCGAGGACCAGCGCAGTTCCTCGACCTCGGCCACGTTGACTTTGCGCACGCCTAGCGCTCGCGGTTGAAGCGGTTGGTGAAGACCGGCGCATCGTCCTCGACCTCGCGGCGATGACAGCGGTCGCACAGGCTGTACTTGTTCGGAATCGGGTACGGCTTCTTATTCCAGCGGAGGCTCAAGTCGTGCACGAGGTGGGCGCGCCGCTTGCAGCCGGGGCAGACGAAATGCTCGCCGTCGGCGTACAGCACCGGATCCTTCGGGGTCCACGTCTCCGGCTCGCCGCTGAAATGCGGGCATTTCTTGAGCGCTTGCTCGTAGGCGTATTTGAGACCGGCCGCATGATCGGTCAGCGCTTCGGCGGCACGCTCCTGCTCCGCCCGGCACTCGGGACACACGGAGCTGCGAAGCGTCCGTACATCCTTGGGCTGCTTGCAGACGGCGCACCGGAATTCCATGTTCTCACCTTGGCGCTCGGAATCTAGGCGTCCCGCATCAGCCGGGCGACGATCTTCAAATCGTCGACGAACGCCGAAAGCTCGACACGGCGAGCGGCATGGACGGTCGCTACCACGCGCTCGGCGTGCGGTGCGGAGACGAGTTCGCGATGCGCGGTGACGCGGAACGACGGTCCCAGCAATGCCTGCGCCGCAGTCGCTCCCAGCGCGACGACGAGCCGCGGCCGCACCACCTCGATCTCGGCGACGAGCCTCGGCTCGCACGCGCGCACTTTAATGCGTTTCGGCGACGCGTGGATGCGTCGCTTCCCGCGCTCGACGAATTTAAAATGCTTGACCGCGTTGGTGATGTAGACGTGCGCCGGATCGATCGCGGCCTCGCGCATCGCGTCGCGCAGCAGGTTCCCGGCGGGACCGACGAAGGGATGGCCTTGCCGGTCTTCGCTGCGGTATTGCAGCAAACGAACCCGCTCAGCCGAACCGTTCGCGGCGCGGCCGCATCGGTTTGCCGCGGATCGTCGTCTGCCGCAGGGCGCGGATGATCGCGTCGGCCGCATCCGAGGGGACTTCGACCAGCGAGAAGCGGTCGGCGATCTCGATCGCGCCGATCGCTCGGGCGTCGATGCGCGCTTCGTTGGTGATCGCGCCGACGAGATCCGCCGGACGGATCCCGGCGTTGCGGCCGAGGCCGACGTACAGCCGCTCGACGCCGGCTTTCGGCGGCGGAGGCCGCCGCTTCGCGGCCTGACGCGCCGGCGGGATCGGCGGAGGCGGCGGGATGTGGACGATCTCCTCGTCATCCTGCGCGCCGTCGCGCGCGTCGAGCGCGAGTTTGACCGCGGCCGCCGCGACGTCGAAGACGTCGTGCTCGGCCGCGAGCGCCTCGACGAGCGGCCGGAACCGTTCGAGATCGCCCTCGGCGAGCGTCGTTTCGAGCGCGTCGCGTGTGTGCTCGAGCCGGCGCGCGCGCATCTCGTGCACCGTGGGAACGCTCTCGGTGACGATGCGGCGCTTCGTCGTCTGCTCGATGTTGCGCAGCAGGCGGTGCTCTCGCGCTTCGACCAGCGTGATCGCGACGCCGGCCCGTCCGGCACGTCCCGTGCGCCCGATGCGATGGACGTAGGCGTCGGGCGAGGCAGGCAGATCGAAGTTTACGACGTGCGAGACGTGTTCGATGTCGAGACCGCGCGCAGCGACGTCGGTCGCGACCAGCACGTCGCTGGTGTTATCGCGGAAGCGGCGCAGCACGCGGTCGCGCTGTTCCTGCGTGAGGCCGCCGTGCAGCGCCTCGGCGCCGAGCCCGCGCGCGGCGAGGGTCTCGGTGAGTTCGTCGACCTCGGTGCGCATGCGGCAGAACACGATCGCCGACGTCGGATCTTCCATGTCGAGGATGCGCGCGAGCGCGGCGACCTTGTCCGCACGCCGCACCACGTACGCGACCTCGCGCACGCGCGGCCCTTCGCCGGCGGGCTGCACTTCGTCGACGATCGTCACGTGCTCGGGATCGCGCTGATGGCGCTGCGCGATCGCGAGGATGCGCCGCGCCATCGTCGCGGAGAACAGCGCGGTCTGCCGCTCCGCCGGAACGGCGGCGAAGAGCGCTTCGAGATCCTCGGCAAACCCGAGATCGAGCATTTCGTCGGCTTCGTCGAGCACGACGACGTCGACGGCGCGCAGGTCGAGCGTGCCGCGGCGGACGTGGTCGAGCGCACGGCCCGGCGTGGCGACGACGACGTCGACGCCGCGCTGCAGCGCGCGCAGCTGCTGCTGCAGCGACTGTCCGCCGTAGATCGGGAGCACCGCGACGCCGAGCGCGCGCCCGTATTTGTGCACCGCTTCGGCGACCTGCATCGCCAGTTCGCGCGTCGGCACCAGGACGAGTGCGCGCACCGCGCCGGCCGGCTCGCCGCCGCGGCGTGCGACGCGCTGGAGGAGCGGCAACGCGAACGCCGCCGTCTTCCCGGTCCCGGTCGCCGCTTGGCCGAGGACGTCGCGGCCGGCGAGCAGCGGCGGGATCGCGGCGCGCTGGATCGCCGTCGGCTCCTCGTAGCCCAGGCCATTCACGGCCGCGACCAGCGCCGGCTCGATCCCGAGCGCCCCGAACCCGTCGCCCTCTGCCGTCGTGCCGCTATCCATCCCGGTCGAACGTCGCCGGTCCGGCCGGGCGATCCCTGCGCGCGAAGGCGCGATCGTGTGTGCAGCCTCACGGTGCCTGCAAAACACTCAAGTAAGCGCCCTGCCGCGACGACCATGAGAACACTCCGATGCTGTCGCTCACCGGTCGTCTGCGCGTAAGTGCGGCGGCCGTCGCCGTCGTTCTCCCGGTCGCCGCCGGCATCTGCGCGGCCGCGAGCCCGCGCGACGAGATTCTCGTCTCGCGCTACGCGACCGTGCTGGCCGAGCAGAACACGCGGCTGACCGCTCCGGCCGGGCGCGAACTGGCCCAGCGGGTGCTTCTCCTCACGTCCTATTATCGGATCGATCCGCGACTGCTCGTCGCCCTCGTCACGACGGAGTCGTCGTGGCACTCGCACGCGGTCTCGCCCTCCGGCGCGATCGGCTTCGGTCAACTGATGCCCGGGACAGCGGCGACGCTCGACGTCGATGCGCTCGAACCGTACGAAAACCTCGACGGCACCGCACGCTACTTGCGCCGCATGCTCAACCGTTACGCCGGGCGCGATCAGCGCACGCAGATGCGGCTCGCGATCGCGTCGTACAACGCCGGTCCGGCGGCCGTCGCGCGGTATCACGGCGTCCCGCCGTATCGCGAGACGCAGCGCTACGTGCAGACGGTGATGCAGCGCTGGGAGCGCCTCGTCGCGCTCGTCGGCGCGCCGGCTCCCGGCGCCGCGCCGCCTGCTGCGTCGAATGCGATCCGCGTCGCGCACACGCTGCGGCGCGCGCACGGCGCGCTCGCCGCGGTCTCGCAGGCATACCGCTCGCCGTATCTCGACGCCCTCGATCCGAACAGCGTCCCGCTCGCAGCAACGCCGCCGCCGGTGCGGCTCGAACGCTCGCACTCGTTCGTCGCCCGTCTTTTCGGGTTGCGTCATCGGGCCGCCGACGCCGCGCCGGCTGCCGCACCACCGGCCGCGCCGGCGCTTTCTGCAACGACGCGTTCACCCGGCTGAACGCCGCCGCAAGCGGTTGATCGTGCCGCGGCAGTCGGGTGCGCCGCAGGTGCAGCGCTTGCGGTCGGAGTGCATCGTCGCAACGTAGTCGATCGTGATCTCGTCGCCCGGCCGCAGATCGCGCAAGGCGAATACGAGCAGATGGCCGCGCACGGTCCGCATGAACGCCGTGGGGCTGCACGAGTGGTTGATGTAGTGCGTGCCGTTGCCGCCGCGGCTGCCATCGATGCTGTAGCGACCGTCGAGCCCGCTGATGCGCAGCACGCGGCGCCGGCCGCGCCGTTCCGCCTCGGCGTTGGTGATTTTCTCACCGGTGTATTCGGCGATCTTCTTCCAGCGCGCGAACCGGCGCGTCGCGAAGCAGCCGCGGCCATGAATCGGAGAAGCGGCGACGACCAGCCCGGGCGCAAGCGCGAAGCGCATCGCGACCGCGGTTCGCGAGCACCGCAGGAGCGGTCCTCGCGGTGTGCTGTTTTGAACTGACGGCGGGCCCTCGCCGCGGTATGCTGGCCATCCCCGGCTTGGCGGAGACGAGTTTCAATGCTTGCAGACCGAATCGGCTGCACCCACTTCGAGACGGCGCGGTTTCCCCTTCACGGCCTTCCCGTGTCGTCGTACAGCATGCCGGCCCTCCGCGGCGGCGACGGCGGAGACTGGTGCGAAGCCTTTGCCCTGCCGGATGACCGCATCGCTCTTTCGATCGGAGACGTGTCGGGCCACGACCTCGCGGCGGCACTGCCGATGACGCGAATCCGCGCGATGATCCGGCGCGAGGCCGCGCTCGGGGCCGCGCCTGCCGAGCTCCTCGCACGGGCCAACGCCGCACTCTGCCGAGATGAGAGCGCGCGCCACGCAACCGCGATCTTCGCGACCGTCGACCTCACGAATCGCGAACTCACGTTTGCCAACGCCGGACACCCAAAACCGCTGCTCGTGCGGCGTGGTGCGATCCGGCACTTGGGTGCCGGCGCCGGCGCCATGCCGTTCGGCGTCACCGAGGACCTCCAGCTGCGGTCGCACGTCGTGCCGCTGGAAGCGGAAACGCTGTTGATGCTCTACACCGACGGCGTCGTCGAATTCGACGAACGATCGCATTTCGGCCAAAGACGACTTCACTTCGCCGCTCGCCGGGCGCACGGCGCGGTCGGCGACGCCGCCAAGTACATCGCAGATCAACTGCGGTTACCGGCCCGCTTCCACGACGACGCTTCGGTTCTCGCGGTCCGCGTTCTCGGCAGCCCTGCCCCGTCGTACCGGGGAGGAAGCGGTCCGGAGTATCTGGCACCCTCTTTGCATGCGCAAGGCGGACGGCGCAAGCGCGGCGCGGGTGCCCGTTTCAGCGCTGGCGCGCTTCGGGGTCGGGCGTCCGGCGCGACAGTTCCAAGCAAATCAGCGGATCTTTTCGCAGGGCGATGCAGCGGATGCGGTTTTCTACGTGCGCCGCGGCAAAGTGAAGCTCACCGCGATGTCGTCACGCGGGAAAGAAGCGGTCATCGCCATGCTGGGCGTCGGCGAGTTCTTCGGTGAAGGCTGTCTGGCCGGTCAGCCGCTGCGCATGTCCACCGCGGAATCCCTCGAACCGTCCTCGCTCGTGCGCACCAAACGCGAAGATATGATCGCGATGCTGCGCTCCGACGCCGAATTCGGCGGCGTTTTCATCGCGCATCTGCTCTCGCGAAATATCCGGATCGAGGAAGATCTCGTCGATCAGCTCTTCAACTCCAGCGAGAAGCGCCTGGCGCGCATCCTGCTGCTCTTGGCCAATTTCGGCAAGGAAGGGCAGCCGGAGCCGGTCGTCGCGCAGATCAGTCAGGCGACGCTCGCAGACATGATCGGAACGACCCGTTCGCGCGTCAGTTTCTTCATGAACAAGTTCCGGCGGCTCGGTTTCATCGAATACAACGGCGGTCTGCACGTCCACAGTTCGCTGCTCAGCGTCGTCCTGCACGACTGAGCCGCCGGAGCCTAGCGCGAGCCGACGGTCGGAAACGCCGGCGTATTCGGGGAACAGCCGTCGGGTGCGCCGACCGGCGGCGTGTATGGTTGCGGCTGGGCCTCGGTAACGCCGAATTCGAGCGGATAGAACGAGCCGCCGTCGGTCATTGTCAGCGTCGTCGTCGCGCCGGTCGAATGCGGGGGCAACTGATAGGTGGCGATCCAGTACGGCTGGGAGACGCGCACGCACCCGATCTCTTTGAGCTGACCGTCGACGACGAAACTGCTGCGCACCGGTCCGCCCAGCGGCTTTTCGTAGAGATAGACCCGATGCGGATCGTCGGTCGGATTGGCGAGCGCGAACGTGATCCGGTGCAGAACGCCGTAGTCGCCGTAATCGTGCCCGTCGTCATTGGGATCGAGGTTGCGCGGCGTCGGCGTGCGCGCGCCGTACTGCACCGCCGCGGGCGGTCCGCCCACGGTGAACGCGCCGGCGATCGCGCCGTAGCTCGCGAGATCGAACACGCCGTGACGGCGGTGTCCGTCGTACGCGACGCGCGGCCCGTTCAAGAATTGATCGGGCCGTCCGCCGGCCGGCGAACCGATCACCGAAACGCCGACGCCGCCGCCGCTCACGACATGCAGGTCGAGGGACCCGGCCACGACTTCGCCCTGCAGCATCAGCGTGTGGCGCACGACCAGCGGCCTTCCCGGCTCGACGTCGACGACGACGCCTTCGTTCGCCTGCTGATAGCGCAGGAAATCCCGCGACACCGAGTGCCCGACGCTCATCACGTCGAGATCGGGGCCCGAGCTCGACGCGATCATCTGCACGCGTGACGGAACGCTCGCGGTGAGCACGACGTCGAGATCGCGCGGCACCCCGACGTCGGAATGATAGTAGTAAAGTCGCGCCGGGCGTTCGATCGCGACGGTATTGTGAAAGACGAGTCCCTCGCTCTGGAAATATTCCGGATCATCGCTGAGGAACAGGACGGCCGGCGAGGCCGGCGCGACCGGGACGCTGTTGAGCGTAACGGTCGTCGTCGCGGTGACCGCGGCGCTCGGATCGTCGCCGGCGACGGAGACGGTGACGTTCACCGCGGCGCGCTGCCCCGGCGCGAGCGGCAGCAGCGGCCACGGAACGACCGGTCCGTAACGGATCGACGCGCCGGGGCGCAGCGTCGGCCGGATTCGGCGGTCGAGCGCGTCGCGGATCTGCGCGTCGAGAAAGAGCCCGTCCGCAGCCGGCGAGCCGGTGACGTCGACCGAGAGCGCGGAGGGGATGACGCCCGCCGGCGCAGGCGCCGCGACGGATTCCACCGCCGGTGGCGGCGGAGGCTGCTGCGCGTACGCGGGGCGAGAGACGAACGCGAGAAGGACGGAGACCAGCAAGACGAACGGCTTGCTCGCGTGAACGCGACGACGCAAGGGCATGCGGTCGCTACGTTTCGTCGGTAGAATTCGCTTTTCCGGTGCGCCGGCGAAGGAGTGAGCCGTGACGGAGTCAAGCTAGGGAGCCGATGGCAGGGACGGAAATCGACGAACTTGTGCGCAACGCGCACGACCACGAGGCGGACTTTCCGGGGATGCGTGCCGTCGTGCCGGCTCGGCACGTCGCGATTGTCACCTGCATGGATTCGCGCATCGACAACTTCGCGATCTTCGGCTTGGAGAGCGGCGAGGCGCACATCATCCGCAACGCGGGCGGCCTGATCACCGACGACGTTCTGCGGTCGCTCGTGGTGTCGCAGCGGGTGCTGCAGACGCGCGAGGTCGTGCTCGTCCACCACACTAACTGCGGCCTGCACAACGCCGACGAAGAGGCGATGCGCGCCGCGATCCGCAGCGAAACGGGCGCCGAGCCGCCTTATCGGTTCGGCGCGTTCACCGACTTGGACGAGGCCGTGCGCCGCGCGATCGCGTTAGTGCGCGAACACCCGTTTTTGCCACACCGCGACCGCGTGCGCGGCTTCGTCTACGACGTGCACACGGGACATCTGCGCGAGGTCGCGCCGGGCACGTGACGATGCGCGCCGCGGTGTACGACGCATCGCGGCACGCGCTCGACGTCGTCGAGCGCGACGTCCCGGCCCCGCAGCCGGGCGAACTGCTGCTGCGGGTCCGCGCCTGCGGCGTGTGCCGGACAGATCTGCACATCGTCGACGCGGAGCTGCCCGCCCGCCTTCCGCACGTCGTCCCCGGCCACCAGATCGTCGGCGAGGTCGCCGGCGGTGCAACGCCGGAACGCCCGCTCGGGATGCGGGTCGGTGTCTCGTGGATCGCGTCGACGGACGGCACCTGTGCGTACTGCACGAGCGACCGCGAAAACCTCTGCGACGCGATCCGCTTCACCGGCTACGATCGCGACGGCGGCTTCGCGCAGTACGCGCTCGCTCGCGCCGACTTCACCTATCCGCTCGACAAGCGGCTCGTCGACGCGCACGCGGCGCCGCTTCTGTGCGCGGGGATCATCGGATTTCGCGCCCTGCGCGTCGCCGGTGTCGAGCGCGGCGAGCGGGTCGGCCTCTACGGGTTCGGTGCGTCGGCCCACTTGATGGTGCCGGTTCTGCGCGCGTGGGACTGTTCGGTCTACGTCGCGACACGCGGTGACGCGCACCGCGCGTTCGCACGGCGCCTCGGCGTCGACTGGACGGGAGACGCCGCGGATCGCCCGCCGCATGCGCTCGATCGCGCCGTCACCTTCGCACCGTCGGGCGACGTTGTCGTCGCCGCGCTGGGTGCGTTGCGCAAGGGCGGCGTCGTCGCGATCAACGCGATCCACCTCGACCGTATCCCGGCGTTCGATTACGACGCGCTGCTGTGGGGCGAGCGCCAGATACGTTCCGTCGCGAACATGACGCGCGACGACGCGCACGCTTTCCTCGATATGGCTGCCCGCATCGGTCTGCGCCCGCAGGCGACGGTGTATCCGCTGGACCGCGTCGCCGACGCGCTGGCGGCAATTCGGCTCGACGAGGTCGACGGTGCCGCGGTGATCGTGCCCTAAGCGTCAGGATCGCGTAAAACTACTTCGGCTTCGGGGGCATCGCGCCGAACACAACCGCGAGCAGCGACGACGCTTTCGCGTACCCTACCGGAATCGCGAATCGCGCTGCCGCCGGAACGCCGCGCGTGAACTCGTCGACCGCGTAGGAGAGCTTGGCGTGAAACGGCGCCGTGCCGGGCTCGACCGCGACGTCGAGCGTCATCGGAAACGCAGCGAAGTCATCGGCGAGCTGGGTCATCGCGGTGAGATGCGAGACCGCCGGATCGCCGGCGTCCTTGACATTGAGATCGAGGGCGAGGCCGGTCGTCGCAACGCCGATCGTCGTCGTGTGTCCGATGAGGTGCAGCGAGAGATCGAGCACTTCGAGCCGCTTGAACGGCGAAACGGGATTCGGCGGACGCGGGCTCGCCCCGGCGGAAGGCGACGGGCTCGGCGCCGGCGACGGGCTCGCGCTGGTGCCGAGCCGCACGGAGAACGGCTGGACGTAATAGGTCTTCGCCGTGTCGTTCCACACCGTGAGGGTGCTCGCGCGGCGATCGACGACGAGCGTCAGGCTCAGCGGCGGCACCGCTGTCGCATCGGTCTTGAACGCGAGCAGATCGATGCGCGTGAGGTCGCCGCGCTGGGCGATCCCGAACTGCGCGGTGCCGCTCATCGCGGTACTCTGCGCGGTCCCGGAGACGCTCGCATGCGCGCGCGCCGAGAACGCGATCGGACTCGGTACGGGCGAGGGCGATGGCGCGGCCGACACGGGTTGCCGCGGGACGCCCACGCAGGCCACGCACGCGGCCAGGATCATGCCGATCCGGCGACACCGCACGACGCTCGTCATGCGCTCGCTCGTTGAAGTTCGAGGCGGCGTTACCTTTCGCCGATCGGTCCGAGATGACGGGCGAGCCAGTCTCGCGCCACCCGCGCCGCCTCGTCCAGGGCTCCCGGCTCCTCAGAGAGATGCGTCGCGCCGGCGACGACCGCGAGTTCGGCTTCCGCGTTGCGCAGGCGCTGGAGCGCGGCGCGGTTGTATTCGAGCACGTCGGTGTCGGCGCCGCCGACGATCAGCAGGGTCGGTGCGTCCACGCGCGAGAGCGTCGCCGGCGAGATCGGGACGCCCGCCCCGCGAGACGATCGCGGCGATCGTGCGCGGCCGGCGCGCCGCCGCGACAGCGCCGCCGCCGCGCCGGTGCTCGCGCCGAAGTACGTGACCGGCAGCGTCGCGGTCTCGCGCCAATGCAGGGCGGCATCGGTCGCGAGCGCGAGGCGTTCGGCGAGCAGTTCGATGTCGAAAAGGAACTGCGAAGTGCGGCGGTCGGCGTTTTCTTCGCGCCCCGTGAGCAGGTCCAGAACGAGCGTCGCGAGCGCCGCGCGATCGAGGACGTCGGCGACGAGGCGTTTGCGCGGACTGAGCCGGCTGCTCCCGCTGCCGTGCGCGAAGATCACCAGACCGCGCGCGCCGAGCGGGACGCGCAGGGTTGCGAGCATCCCGTCGTCCGTCGGCAGGGCGATACGCACGACGCGCTCGACGGAGGCCTCCGGGCGGGCGTGCATCGCTACCGATCGCTCACGACGCGCGGCTCAGCGAGGCGCGGGCGAGCAAGTCACGGACCTCCTCGTCGCCGACTTGCGAGAAGTCATCGTACCAGGCGCCGACGCCGCCGAACGGTTCGGGCGTGCCGCGGCAGATCACGTCGTCGGCGTGCGTACGCAGCATCGCGCACGTATCGGCCGGAGCCACCGGGACCGCGACGACGACGCGCTCCGGATCTTTCTGCCGCAACGCGCTGATCGCGGCGAGCATCGACGCACCGGTGGCGAGCCCGTCGTCGACCAGGATGACGGTCTTTCCGGCGAGCTCGGGGAACGCGCGGTGGTCGCGGTACAGACGTTCCCGGCGTTCGAGCTCTTTGCGTTCGCGTTCAGCGACGCGGACGACGGCCCCGTGCGGAATCCGCAGCGCATCGATGACGTCGGGGTTCAGGACGAACGCTCCGCCGCTCCCGATCGCACCCATCGCGAGTTCTTCCTGTTCGGGGACACCGAGCTTGCGCACGGTGAAGATGTCGAGCGGAGCGCCGAGCGCCGCCGCGACCTCGTAGGCGACCGGCACGCCGCCGCGCGGAAGGCCGAGAACCACGACATCCCGCCGGCCGGCGAACCGGCGCATCAGCGCGGCGAGCGAGCGGCCCGCCGCGCGCCGGTCGACGAATGTTTCCGGCTGCGCCTCGTCGAGGTCGCGATCACCGTCCTGCATGTCTGGCTCCTCTCGCGGCTTCTACCATACCGGCCGCCTCAGAACGTGCCGTGAACGCAGCCGAAGCGCGTTTGCTTTCCGAGAGATCGGGGCCAAGTCGGGGTACCTGAGTGCTTCCATGTCTTTTACCGCCTCGCACCCGGACACGATGATCGGCAGCCGCTCGCCGATGCAGAACAAGGTTCCGCAGGTCACGATCTTCTTCTGGATCATCAAGATCCTTGCCACGACGGTCGGGAGACCGCCGCCGATTTCCTCGCAACGAGGCTGCACCTCGGCCTGATCGCCACGGCGTGCATCATGACCGGACTGTTCGTCGCCGTGCTCGCCGTCCAACTGCGCGGGAGCCGCTACGTTCCCGCGATCTACTGGACCGTCGTCGTGCTGATCAGCGTCGTCGGGACCCTGCTCTCCGATACGCTCGTCGACAAACTCGGCGTCGGTCTTCGCACCAGCTCCCTCGTCTTCGCCGCCGGACTTGCCCTGGTGTTTCTCGCCTGGTGGCTCAGCGAACGAAACCTCTCGGTCCACAGCATCACGACGACGCGCCGCGAACTGTTCTACTGCGGCGCGATCCTGCTGACGTTTGCGTCCGGGACCTCGACCGGCGATCTGGTGGGCGAGTCGTTCGGTCTAGGCTACGGCATCTCCGCGCTGGTGTTCGCGGGACTCATCGCGCTCACCGCGCTGGCGTATTACGCGTTCAAGGTGAACGGCGTGCTGGCGTTCTGGATCGCGTACATCCTCACCCGGCCGCTCGGCGCGTCGATGGGCGATTTGCTCGCGCAGTCGCCGAAAGACGGCGGGCTCGGGATCGGGACGACGCTGACCAGCGCAGTCTTTCTCGCGATCATCGTTGGGCTGGTGACGTATTTGTCGCGGACCGGGGCCGATGAAATCGCAGCGGCGCGCGCGGAGCGCCGCGCGGCCTGAACGCGCTAGGCGATGTCCGGATCGAGCACGAGCGACGCGGCGAGCACGTCGCGCGGCACCGGTGTGATTTGCCGCTCTTCGGTGATGTCGTCTTCGTAGAGACCGGGCCGTTCGCACGACGCGTCGCGTGAGCCGTCGCGCGGTGCCTCCTCCGGGACGCGCGCTTCATACACCGGCGCGGGGCGGTTGGCCGGCGACAAGCGCGCGGCCATCTCGCGGTAGAGGTCGCGGTTCGGTTCGGACAGCAGGCCGCTGACCCGAAAGACCGCGTCGCCGGAGAGCCGGATCCCCGTCCGCGGCATCCCGCGTGGCGCTGCACGAGGAGGTACGTCTCGATCCCGGTTGCATAGATCGCGAACTGATTCGACTGCGAGACCAGCTTGATCCCCACGAGGTCCGTTTGCGGGCGATGAACCTGGAAGCCGAGCGCTACGGGCGTCCGGTGATGCGCTGGACCATCGCGTAGACCGCGGACATCTGCGTCCCGGAGCGCAGCGAATAGTTCGGGTCGTCGTATCCCCACCAGTCCCAGCAGCCCTGCGGATTGTAGGCCGTCGGCGAACTCGACTTGATCGCATACGGATAGAGGACGACGATGCTGTTGCGATCGGCCCACTCATCGATTCCCGATTCGGTGATGAAGCGCAGCACGATATCGGCCTGCGTCTGCAGGCAGCCGTGCAAGGCAACGACCAGACCGCAGCGCGCGCCTTTGGCACAATTGTGCGGTACGAAGACGTAGCCAGTGTTGTCCATCGAGTTGCTCGCGCTCGCGCCGAATGCCGTCTGGTCGAACGGCAGGAGCGAACCCGAAAGCGTCCCTCCGTTGCGCGGCGAGAGCGATCCGAAGAACGCCTGCAGCCAGGTCTGCTCGGAGTCGTAGGCGCCCGCGGCGTTGCTGCAGCGCACCATGTACGGCGAAGCTTGCGTGCTGCACGCCAGCTCACCGTCGGGTGACTCCCAGCCGTGGCCAGCAGGATAGGTCTTGTCGTACGCGACGATGTGCGCACCGTAGCGGCGGTACTCGCTCGCGAGATCGTTCATCTCGAGCGGGCTGACGACCGTGTCGTTCGTCCCCGACCACAGATACACGGGTTGTCCGGCCAGATTGCTCGAAGCATCGATCGTCCCCGCCGCCGACTGCTGGTCCAGGTACTGTTCCGACGCGGCCAGCGTGCTCTGGTATAGCCCTTCGCCGCCGCACGCGGCGAGCGCGATCGTGAGGCTGTCTTCGGCGCAATGGTACACGCCGCCGGCGTAGATCGCAGCACCCTTGAACGTTCGCGAATGCGCGACGTGCATCTGCACGCCGAAGAAGCCGCCTGCCGAGATTCCGGCGACGAACACCTTCGCCGGATCGATGTCGTACGTCGCGAGCGACGCGGTACCGGCCGGCGAAAACGCGGCGGTCGACGGAGCCCGCGCTCCCGCCGACGGCATGCTCGCGGCGGAAGGGACCGCACCGGCACCGGATCCGCCCGAGCAGCCGGAGGCCGAGAGGGCCGCCGCAAGTGCAGCGATCGAAGCGTAGCGCGAACGATGCAACGTTGGTCCCTTTCCGCCGGCAACGGCAACCTGTTCATACCCGGCTTTCGCCGTTCGACTCATGAGGCCCGATCGGTACACGCTCCGCGCCGAGCGCGGGGCGGAACGACCCTCAGTGAATCTCGGGCTCCCGCGGCGCCGACGCAGCGAGCGCAACGTCAAAATCGCACCCGTCGTTCGCCTGCGAGACGTGCGCGGCGAACAGCACACCATAGCCGCTCGCCGCCCGCGGCGCGGGTGCGCGCCACGCGGCCCTGCGGCGCGCCAGCTCGGCCTCGTCGACGTCGAGATGCAGCCGCCGCGCCGCGACGTCGAGCTCGATGAAGTCGCCGGTGCGCACGTACGCGAGCGGGCCGCCGACGTACGCTTCCGGCGCGACGTGCAGGATGCAGGCGCCATAGGACGTGCCGCTCATCCGCGCATCGGAGATCCGCACCATGTCGCGCACTCCCGCGCGGACTAGCGGGAGCGGGATCGGCAGCATCCCCCATTCCGGCATCCCCGGACCGCCTTGCGGTCCGGCGTTTTTCAGCACGAGCACGTGGTCGGCGGTGACGTCGAGGTCCTCGCGTTCGACGGCCGCCGCCATCTCGTCGTAGCTCTCGAAGACGAGCGCGGGACCGCGATGGCGCAGCAGACGCCGATCGGCGGCCGATGATTTCATCACCGCGCCGTCCGGCGCGAGGTTGCCGCGCAGCACGACGGTGCCGCCCTCATCGGCGACGGGATCGGAGAGCGGACGGATCACCTCGTCGTTCCACACCTGCGCGCCGGCGACGTTCTCTCCCAGCGTGCAGCCGTTGACCGTCAGGCACGCGAGATCCAGCAGCGGTGAGAGCCGGTTTAGAAACGCGCGCGACCCGCCCGCATAAAAGAAGTCTTCCATCAGGAAGCGGCCCGACGGGCGGATGTCGGCGATCAGCGGAACCTCGCGCGCGATCTCGTCGAACCGGTCCAGCTGCAGCGGAATGCCCGCGCGGCGCGCGATCGCGAGCACGTGGATGATCGCGTTGGTCGAACCGCCCAACGCCTGCTCAGCGCGGATCGCGTTGTCGACGGCGGCGGCGCTGACGATCCGATCGGGGGTGCGATCCTCCCACACCATCTCGACGATGCAGCGTCCGGATTCGCTCGCCATGCGCGCGTGGCCGGAGTCGGGAGCGGGAATCGACGACGCGCCGGGCAACGTGAACCCTAGCGCTTCCGCTATCGCCATCATCGTGGCGGCGGTGCCCATCGTCATGCACGTCCCGAACGAACGCGCGATCCCGCCTTCGATCTCGTGCCAGTCGTCGTCCGTGATGCGGCCCGCGCGCAGTTCGTCCCAGTATTTCCACGTGTCGGAACCCGAGCCGAGGACGCCGCCGCGTAGCGTTCCGCGCAGCATCGGCCCCGCCGGGACGACGATCGCGGGGACGCGCGCCGAGATCGCGCCCATGAGCAGGCCCGGGATCGTCTTGTCGCAGCCGCCGAGCAGCACGGCACCGTCGATCGGCTGACTGCGGATGAGTTCTTCGGTCTCCATCGCGAGCAGATTGCGGTAGAGCATCGTCGTCGGCTTCATGAACGTTTCCGCGAGGCTGATCGCGGGAAGTTCCAGCGGAAATCCGCCGGCCTGCCACACGCCGCGCTTCACCTCGTCGGCGCGCGTCCGCAGGTGAGCGTGGCACGGGTTGATATCCGACCACGTGTTGACGATGCCGATCACCGGTTTGCCGGCGAAGTCTTCGCGATCGTAACCGATCTGTAGCAAACGCGAACGGTGGCCGAACGAGCGAAGGTTTTCAACCCCCAGCCAGCGGTGGCTGCGCAGTTCCTCCGCGCGCTTCGTCAACGCGGCGATCCCGTTACGGTCACGATCACGCGTCGTACGTCGGCCGTCATGGAACCTCATGCCCGCTGCCGCAGCAAGCCGATTGACTTTGCGGGCGTGCGGGCGTAGCCTCGGGCGACCTGGCGGGGTTACGCCCGCCGCGCGACGTGCCGTTCCCGACTAGGCACATCCAGCCTCGGTGGTACGAACGTACGGCCGTGAATGCAAGGTCAGAACGGTGCAGATGAAAGCACGCGTCGCAGCCGTCGTCGCCGGCGCCTCGACGATCGTCGAGATGAAGGCCGACGGCACGATGCGCGTCATCCGCAAGGGCACGACGCGAGCGGACCGACGGCGGGCAATCACCGGATCGCCACCGGACCGCACGTGATGATCGCCGGCCCGGACGCGGCGGCGCTGGCCGGGTATCCGAGCGGCCCGGATCCCGATACGGCGAAGCCTTATGTGATGTGGGCCGGCACGCCGTACGCCCACCTCATGATCCCGATGAAATAGCGGTCCGGGCAGACGTCAGGCGCGATCCCGCGGCGGCGTAGAACGCGATCGTCAGCGTCGCCGCGGCGAGCGCCGTCACGCCGGCAACCGGTTGAAGGAACCACGCCGGCAGCGAACACGCCGCGGCCCATGCGCCTACCGCTAGTCCGCGGCGCATCCCCGCGCGTCCGCCGCCCGCGTCTCCGCACGCGCCGAGCGCGAACGCGGGCAGGACGAACGACTGCACGATGACCGCGGCGAACCCCGCGGCTTCGAGCACGACGAACGGCGTCTGCAGCGCGCGCAGATGCTGCATCTCCGACGGCAGCAGCACCAGCGCATCGACCGACGCGAAGGCGACCGCGAGCGGCACGAGTGCGAAGCCGCGCGTACGCGGCGAAAGACGGGAACGCTCGCCCCCGCCGGTCGATGCGCCGTCGCCGTCGCGCGCCGCAACGACGCGATACGTGCACCAAGCCAGCACGAAGCTGATCGGGACGAGGACGACGACGCCCGCGAGCACGCCGTAGCAGCACAGCATCAGGCGCCGCAGCGCCGCCCGATCGAGGCCCAGCGATGAGGGTTCGGCGCGCATGCCCGCGGCCAGCAGCGTGCCGAAGAGCAGCGGGCCCAACGGCGCCAGCGAACGCAGAAACGAGGCGCTCAGCGGCAGAAACGAGAGCGGATTCGCGAACGCCGTGCCGGCGAACTCCGGCACGCGCATCCACTCGTCGCCCGCAACGAGCGGGAGCGGCAGCGCACACGCGCAGGCGGCGATCGCGACGAAGCCGAGCGCGGCGAGGCACACGGCGTTCGCCGCATCGGCAACGAGCTGTCCCGCGAGCGTCGCGCTGCGTACTGAGAGGTGCGCGACGCTGGACGCGAGCAGCGCGAGCACCGCACCGATCGCCGCGGGGACCAGCAGCAGGTTCACCAGCGGCGCGGGGAGCGCGCGCAGCGCGGGCACGAGCAGCAGCAGCTCGCCGTCGACGTCGGGCTGCGCCGAGATGCACGCGTCGAAAACGTCCGCCGCGACGGCGACCGCGATCAGCCGCCGCGCGATGCGCGCATACCGGGCGTTGCGCCCGCGCGCGAGCGCGAGATACGCGAACATCGGCAACGCTAGTTCGAACCCGTGCAGGAAGGCGAGAAAACGCGCCGCAACATGCGGCACGAACGCAAACACCGGCAGGCCGAGCCCGCGCCGCAGCGCGTCGATCGACGAGAACGGCGAGAACGCAAGCGAGACGACGACGGGCGCACGCACGGGAGACGTCGCTCGCTCCCAGATCGCGGTTGTGCCGTCCTCGCGAAGCGGGGCCGGCACCCGGTCGACCGTGCGGTAATCGGCAAGCTGCAAGCGCACGACATCGCGGGACCAGCGCCGCGCCGACGACGCCGTCGCCGCACCGTCGCTCGCAAGTTCGAGGTCGCCGCGAAGTGCCGGCAGATCGTCGAGCCCCACGTCGCGGTACCCCGACGAGGCGCGCACGACGACGTCGTCGCCGGCTCGCCCGACACGCGGCTGCACGCCGTGAAAGAACGCAGCGATCGAAGCGCGGTTCATGCGCGGGCCGTCGAAGACGTCCTCGACGAACGCGGCGAGATCACCGTGCCTTGCGAGCGCGGCGACCGCGCGATCCGATACCGCGAGCCGGACCGTGAAGGCGGCGGCGGCTTCGCGCTCCCGCACGGCCAGCGTGAGGATGCGCGCGTGGCGCGTCGCCACGCTTGCGGGCCGATCCGCCCGGCGATCCACCGGCGACGGCGGGTTGACGATGCGCAGTTCGTCGGCATGCGCACGTTCGAACGCCGCGTACCACAGGAATGTCCGGGCGACGACCGTGTTGCTGCCGTCGTCGAGCGCAACCCGCTCGAAGCGAACCCGACGCCCGTTCCAGGGAACGTATCCGGACGCTGCAGGTCGCCCATTCACGCGCAATTCGACGCGCGAGAACGGCGCCGCGTCGACAGCGAACGCGGCCCACGCGTGATGCGCGCGCCCGGCTGTCGCGTCGCGCTCGACGTGCAGGCGGGCGTAACCGGGATCGCGACCCGAGACCAACGCAAAGATCACCGCGGCGACGATGAGGAGAAGCGCCGCGACGCGCGCGCTGAGCGCCGGCGCTGCCGCAACGACCCGTTCAGCCGCGCCGTACATCAGGACTCAACCAAAGACATGCGTCCCATCACCCGTCGCCGAGACGTTCGCGGTGCGCGCGCGTGGGTCCGTCCGCGCGAGCGCCGGAGGCTCGGTTGCCCGGCAGTCGTCCTTCCGGCGGCCGTGGAAAGCGCGCGGCTCCCCTCGACCCAGAGCATAGTGAACTTGCAATGACCCGTTCCAAGGCGCTTGCCGGGATAGCGCTGACTCCGATCGTTGCATCAGGGTGTGCTTCCAACCTCAGCGGGCTCGTGGCGACCAGAGGGTCTCCGGCACGACCGACCGCGTTCGGCAGCCAGTTGTATCCGTCCGACGACGTGCCGCAGGCCATCTCACTGCTCGCCGCGTGCGGAGCAACGCTCCTGCGCGCCACTGCCGACGGCAGTCAGTTCCCGTATTTCGACTCGCTGTTCTCCCTCGCCGCGCAGCGCGGGATGCGTGTGATCCTCATTTCGGATTACGCGCCGCAGCCCGTCGACGTCGCCGCCTATGCGGCGAGCGCAGCAGCGTTTCACCGGCGCTATGCCGCGTTCGATCCGATCTGGGAACTCTGGAACGAGCCGAACCTCGCGGCATACTGGCACGCGCCGCCGAACCTCGACGCGTACGCGCGGCTGGCGATCGCAACGGCGAAGGCATTGCGCGACGCCGGCGCGCGCGAGGTGCTCTCGGGCGGCACGAGCGGCGTCGACACGGATTGGATCTATGGGCTGCACGCGCGGCGCGTCTTCGACGTCGCGACCGGTTGCGCGGTGCACAGTTACAAACCGCCCGCGCACGCCCTCAACGAGTACCTGCAGGCGATCAGTCTGCTTCCCGGCGGCGTTCCGCTGCACACCACCGAGGCGTGCGTCGTGACGTCGAACGGTCAGCCTGCATTCTTCCGCGACATGTGGAACCTGCATCGCGACCTCGGGCTGCCGACGATGGTGTGGTGCGAATTTCGCGACGGGACGGCTGGTCCGTATCCGCCCTACACCGATCCGATGGGACTCGTCACGCCCGACTACGGGCGCAAGGCGGTGTACTACACGGCGCAGTCGCTCGTGCTCGACGATTGACCCGCCGCTACTTGTCTCTCGCAAAGCATCTCGATAGCATCCAGAGCAGCCCGCTCGTCGAGCGATGCACGAACGTGTTTGGGGAGGACCAGATCATGGCGACACAATTGGTATGACGTTGCCCCGAGGCGTGCCCCAGTCATAAGTGGAGAGCAGGCAGCGAAGGGTCGTCCTTGGAGTTGCCCCGTTCGTTATCGGCTGCGCGCCGCAAGACGAAGCCGACCGGTTTGGGAACCATCTTTCCGACGGCGGAAAACCGGGAGCGTGCGGCTGGCTCGAAGACAAATACGGCGTGTTGCGGCAAGTCGTGCCGTCGGCGCTGCCCGACTTTGCTCGGCGCCGACGACGACGCGAAAGCGGATGCGGTCATGCAGGCGATGCTGGCGACGAAGAAACTCGACATCGCCGCATTGCAGGAGGCCTACGACCGGGCGTAGCCCGGTCGCACGGATCTAACTAGTGGGTGTTAATCGAGTCGGCGTTCAGTGAGTGATCGGCCTGCGCCGTACCGCTGACGTCGACCGTCATCCCCGGCGTGATCGTCGTGCCGCGCGGGTTGATGATCGTCCCCTGGTGGAGGTGAATCTGCCGGTAGACGTTCGGCGCCGTCTCGATCTGCAAATCGAAGCGCCGGAAATACGTCACCTTGCCGTGAGCGGTGTTGCCGTTTGTGGTCTGCAGCAAGCCGCCGACCCCTTGGAGGATGCTCTGAACGATCGGGTTGTTCTGGACGTCGGGCGGCACGGAGGGGATGCTCTGCGCGAAAGCCACGCCGGCGCCCGCGATCCACAAAGCCGCCGTCAAAGGGAGAATGCGCGCTTTCATACCCACGCAACGAAGCGCCGCACCGGAATGTTGCGCGCATGGTGCGGAGTCGCTCGAATCACGGCCGGGGAGCAACCGCCGTCTCGTGCGCGCGGCCCGGAGCGCGGTGCCCACCTCGGGGGATCGCGCCGCTGCGTCCCCGGCCTACCTGAGGACCGAGAAGAAGCCGCGGCACGGGACCGACCTGTCGTCGCTGTGGGCGGTCGTGCCGACGTTCGCGGCCTACATGCTGAGGCTGCGCTTCGCGTTCGTCGCGCCGTTCATCTCCGACGCGCTGTTCGTCATCGTCGTGATCATCTGGGTTCGTCTTCGACCGGCGTTTCGAACCGGTCATCGCCGAGCGCAAGGTCCGTCCCGCGCCGCGTGAAGTGCGGTCGCCGCATCGAGCAGTTGGCTCCATCAGCCGGCGGCGATATCTCCCTTGAAACGGCGCGACGCCGATGAGAGAATAGTGTCGTCAGCCCTCTCACGATAGCGAGGGACGGAAAGGTTGATGGCTATGGTGACTCATCTCGCGCGCGAGTGGTGGATCGTCGCCCTGCGCGGCGTGCTCGGGATTCTCTTCGGCGTCGTCGCCTTCGTGTGGCCGGGGATGACGCTACTCGTGCTGATCGCGCTCTTCGGCGCGTACATGTTCCTCGACGGTGTTGGCGCACTGGTCCAGGCGAAACGGTTCCGCCACGAACGCGAACGCTGGCCGGCGCTGCTGGCCGAAGCGGCGCTCGGGATCATCATCGGCGTGGTGACGTTCTTCTGGCCCGGTGTCACCGCGCTCGCCTAGATCTACACGATCGCGGTGTGGGCGCTGCTCACCGGCGCGCTCGAGCTCTGGCTCGCGATCCGGCTGCGCCGCCAGTTCTCCGGCGAATGGTTCGTTCTGCTCACCGGCATCGCGTCGATTCTGCTCGGCATCGCGCTGCTGATCATGCCGCTGGCGGGTCTGATCGCCTGGGTGTGGACGATCGGCGCGTACTCGATCGTCTTCGGCGGCCTGCTCATCGCCTTTGCGCTCCGCCTGCGTCGAGGCTCGTCCTCCGCGCCGACGGACCTCTCGGCGGCGGCGGGCGCGCGCTGAACGGCTCAGCGTCCGCCGAACGGGTGAACGTCGTCGAGGAAGGCGGCGAGCTGGGCCGCGGCGGGTCCGCTCGACGCTGATTCGGCGAGCGCCGTTCGGGCGCGTCCGAGATGCAGGATCACCTGCAGCACCGCACGGCGATATGCCGGCGAGACGAGCAGCGCTTCGCGGACGCGTTCGGCCGCGGCCGCATCGCGCCGAGCGGATTCCAACAGCGTGACGAACGCATCGCGAGCCGGCCGTTCGAGCATCTCGACATGCCAGACCAACGGCAGCGTTCGCGTGCCGTTCCTGATGTCGCGACGGTGCGGATCGGCGGAGAGTTCGGCGAGATCGGAGACGAACTGATTCGCCATCCCGTATTCGAAGCCGAGCCGCGCGAAGCAGCGCTGACGCTCCGGTGAAACGCGAGCGAGCACGGCGCCGAGGCCGGCAAAGAGCGCGCATTCGCCGCCGGTCTTCCCCGCGACCGACGAGAACACGCGACCGCTCGTCACGTCGGAGGAACGCGCGTTGTCGAGGTCCTCGATTTGACCGTCGGCCATCTCCCCGAGTCCGCGCGCGATCCACAAATGGAGCTGCGCTTGGACCTCCGGGGAATCGTGCAGCGAATGCGCGATGACGTGCGCCGTCGTCGCGAGGAGCGCGCTGGCCATGACGCCGAGTTCGCTCGGATCGAACCCCGGCCACCGCGTTTGGACGTCGCCGTCGGCGATGTCATCGAGCGCGTCAAACGCGGTCCACAGCACCAACGTGAGCGCGGCGAGATCGACGCGCGCATGCGCGGAGCCCGTCGCCGCCGCGAAGACGAGCGGCGCAAGGTCCGTATTCAGTGAGAGCCGCTCGGAGACGGCGCGCGGATGCTCGATTGCAAACGCGAAGATCGCGCGATGCCGCGGGACCCGGATCGTGCGAAAGGCGAACTCCCTCGCCGCCGCGACGATCGCCGCGCGGTTCGGAAGCCGCCATTCCGCGGGAACTGCGACGGCTAACTCGCCATCATCTTGCTGACCCGCTGCGCGAGCTCTTCATGCGAGCCGGTCCAGTCCATGCTGTTGACGGCGGCTTCTTCTTCCGGCGTCAGACTGATGCCGTGTGCGACGATCGTTCCGTGCGGGTCTTTGCGGAATTCGTCCTTGAATCCAGGTTCGTTGGTCCAGCGATCCATCAGGGTAGCAACCGCTTCTTGGCTCATGACGCCTCCGAGGACGATGCGTAGGGGGGAATGTACCGTTTCGTCAGATCGGCTGCTTGGCCCCTGGCAAAGCCAATCGGCACAGGCGCACCGGGGAATGAACGTCGTATGCAGCGAGATCCCGCCTGGCCGAGCGCGCACGAGTACGCCGAGGCCGTCGTCCGCCGCGATGCGATCGGCAACGCCGCCTCCCGCGATGCGGCGATCGAGCGCAAACCCGGCGGGACGCCCAAGGTGTACGCCGGCGCGTTTACCGCAACGTTTCACCTGATCGCGGCGAGCGGCGACACGGCGCTGCGCTGCTACACCCGCGAACGCGACGACGTCGAGCGGCGCTACACCGCGATCGCCGAACTGCTCCGCTACGCACGCACCGAGGCGCTGGTCCCGGCGCGCTATCTCGACGAAGGCATCTCGGTTGGCGGCGCGTGGTGGCCGGCCGTCTCGATGGAATGGGTCGGGGGCCGCGCACTCAACGCTGAGGTGGAGGCCCGTCTCGGCGACGGCGACGCTCTGCTCGCGCTGGCCGAGACGTTTCGCGAGATGGTGCGTTCGCTGGAGGCGCTGGGCATCGCGCACGGAGACCTGCAGCACGGCAACATCCTGGTGAGCGAGGGCGGCTTGCGCCTGATCGACTACGATGCGATGTACCTGCCGGCGATCGCGGACCTTCCGCAACGAGAATGGGGTCACCGCAACTATCAGCATCCACGGCGCCGCGAGGCCGCGTTCGACGGCCGGCTCGACCGCTTCTCGTCGCTCGTGATCTACATCGCGCTGATCGCGCTCGCCGCGGACCGTTCGCTGTGGCGGCGATTCAACGACGGCGACAACCTGCTCTTCCGCGCGCACGATTTCACGTCGCACGGCGACTCGGAACTCTTTCGCTCGCTTCTCGCATACAATGCGACCAGCGGCCTCGCGGGGGAATTGCTCGCAGCCTGTCGCGCTCCGGTCGACGACGTGCCGACGCTCGAGCAGGCGATCTCGGCGGCGTCGGGCACGATGCCCGCGGCGCGGCCCGATTCACCGCCGCGCCGCGCCACCTCGCCGGCGGCCGCAACGCCGCCTCCGCCGCCTCCGCCGCTTCCCGCCGAGGACGCGACGGTGCGCGTCGCGGGCGTGCAACGCGTCGGGCGATCGACTGCGCTGACGGCGGTCGCCGTCGTTTTGATCGGGCTGCTCATCGGCGTCGCGCTCGCGGCGTGGACGCGCGGAACGCCGCGCACATCGACGTCGCGCTCCGGCCGCGAGACCATCGCAACCGCAACGCGTTCGACGCATGCTGCGACGCACGCGCCCGTCGCGACGCCGGCCGCGACGGCAACCCCGCTCGCGACGGCAACGCCGGTCGCAAAGCGGACCGTTCGCGTGAACGCCGCGCCGGTGCAAGGTACGTGGCAGATAGACGAAGCGAACGTGCAGGACGGCCGGATGGTCTGGACCGGAACCGCCGCGCGCTCGAGCGGCGGTGCGATCGTCCTCGACGTGCACAAGGCCAGCGTCGCCGGAAGTGCGGCGACGTCATGCGAACGCGCGACGAACCTGCACGTCCCCGTGCTCGCGGGCGCGGCGGGGCAGACGACGTCGTTTCAGGAGAGGAACTGCAGCGGCGCGACGTCGACGGGAGAGGTCCGAGTCGACGGCGTCGCGCCGGACGGACGGTCGTTCCGCGGCAGTTTTTGGCAGAGCGGGGTGAAGCTCGGCGACTTCATCGCCAGCAGGCAGTGAGTCAGGCGGAGGCGGCGTCGTTGACGCGCCGCAACTCGGAGGCCAGCTTCACGATCGCCCCGACACAGACGCCGACCGGGAGGATCCACGCCGCGGCCTCGGCGATGCCGGCCGGAACGATCTGCGCGAGCCGGTGTTGCCCGACGACCCGGTACACGACCAGACACTGCACCGCCGCGAACACGACATAGGCGATCGTCCCGGCGGAATACACGCACTCGACGACGTGGCCGCGGATGAGGCGCGGATTGCGCGCGACGGCACCGAACTGCGACCCCAGCCATGCCAGGCTCTGGCGGCGCAGGTTCGGCCGGTCCAGCAGATCGACGAGGACGTAGTATCCGTCGAACTCGAGTAGCGGGTTGAGGTTCTCGACGACGCCGACGTAGGCGGCGAAAGCGAACTGCCACGCCGCGATGACCGCGATCGGCGACGCCGACCGCAACGCCGTCGCGGAGGCGATCGCGGCGAGGACGAGGTTTGCGACGAGGCCCGCGGCGGCGACCAGGACGCGCTGGTGCCGCGAGCACACCCAGGTGTCGGATGTGTCGACGAAGACGATCGGCCCGAACCAGAACCATCCGATGCCGACGCTTTCAACACGCCGGCCCACGGCCTTCACGGCCAGACCGTGCGCCGCTTCGTGCAGCGCGATCATCAGGGCATATGCCGGGATCATCAGCAGCACGAACGACGTTGCGCCGGCGGGAGTCCACAGCAGCGCGACGGCCTTCGGCGTGCTGGCGACGAATGCCGCGAGCCCGGCGACTGCGACGAGGAGCAGCAGCACGGCCGACGGCCGCGAAAACAGCGCCGGCCCGACGACGCGGTACACGGCCGCGAACGCGCCGTCGACGTCGTCGTAGTGCACGGTCCACGTCAGCAGTCCGCGAACGGTGCGCGCGATGCGCGCAGCGACGGAACTCGTGCGGGACTCGTCCCTGGCGGCGCGGACGCCGGAATCGGCTTGCAGAAATCCCTGGCGCTTCATCTGACCGACCGTATTGATCACCGTCTGCGGCGCGAAATGCCCGCGCTCGGTGAAGAGCGCGGTCGCGAGGTCGCGGATCGTATGGGTGCCGTCGCAACGCTCCCACAGAAAGAGACTGTCGCCCGAAAGTCGGAAATACTTGTGATGAACGGGGTCTTTGAGGACCGCGATCTTGCTGCCGTCGGCGGCGATCTGACGATACGACTCGATCCCGTCCGCACGGAGGGGCCGGTCGCGCGAGTTCAGCAGGTCGATCATGCGCGCGCGGGCCGCGGCGTTCGTCTGCAGGATGTTCAAGAGCGGCTCGCGCTCGAGCGTCAGCAGCGCCGTCTGCTCGCGCGCAAGCACCGTCGCGTTGCGGCGGACGTCGTTGAGCAGCGCCGCCTCGCCGAACATCGCCCCGCGCCCGAGCGTCGCCAGGACGCGCTCCGTCTCGGCATCGATCACGTCGACGGAGCCGTCGACGATCACGTACGCTTCGTTGCCGACGTCGCCTTGCGTGACGATCTCCTCTCCCGCTTGCGCCACGCGGCGGTGCGCGCTGCGGACGAGCCCGCGCATCTCGTCGGCGCTGACCTCGTCGAACGACGACGTCGCGCGCACGAGGTGTTCGAGCATCTGGCGCTCCGTCCGATCGCGCAGCGCCGCCGCAAATGCCGGATCGGCGTCGACGATCCGCCGGAACAGCTCCGCATCGAGATGGACGACGTCGGCGTCCGACGCGGCGACGGCGACGACGGGCTGCGCCGCGTCGATATCGGCAAACGTGCCGGCGGCGCACGATTCGCCCGGGCTTGCCGTGCCGACGACGTGATCCGCACCGTTGCGCGTCTGCCGCAGGATCAGGTGGCCGCGGGCAACGAGCGAACACGTAGCGTCATCGCGTTCGAGACAGACGACGGTACCGGCCGGCACGTGCTGATCGCGCGCCATGCGGATCAGCGCCTCGAGATCCTCGGACGTCAACACGCCGTACGCGAGCGCGGCGCGCACGAGTTCGCTTCGTTCCGTTTCCTCGAGCATCGACGGCCTCGGCTGGTGAGTCGACGGCGTTCGGACTTCGCAGCGTGCTCCCCTGGGCAGCCGCGACGGGCCGTCGCGGCGTATGCTTCAGCGGACCGCGCGAGCGCGGGTCGCGAGCATCGGCGCTGCCGCGGCCACGCCAACGCCGGCGCCGCCGGTGGCGAACAGCGTGAGCGCCGCGCCGGCGGCATCCGGGTTCACCGTCATGAGAAAGAGTAGCGCGCACGCGTTGACCGTCGAAAACACGCCGGCGCCGCGCAGGATCGGGTCGCGCCGCAGCGCATGGTCCGCCGCGATCGTCGCACGGTTGCGGGCGAACGCCGCCGCGGCGAGCGCGCCCAAGCGGCGTGCGAGCACCACTTTGCCGACGATCGCGCCGGGCGACGACGAGCGCGAAGGCGGCAAGAAGCCACGCCGTGCGCCAATCGCGGCCTCCGCCGCCATCAGCGCGACGCCCGACGCGACGAGGAGCAGTGTCGACGCCGGAAAGAGCACAGGAACCAGTTTGCCCGCGTTCAGGGCTCTCGGATCTCCGCCCTCTGCGTCGCCCGTCGGATCCGCTCCATCATGACGGTTTCGAGGGTCACAGCACCGGGGAGCTGTTGCTTCCCGACAGGTCCAGGACACCTTCTCGGATGATGGTATCTGAACCTGACGGAGCGAACGTGTGACGATGAGCCGTTCAAACTCCAAGCTGACGGCGCGCGGCCGGCTGGCGATGGTGAAGCGGCTTGTACGAGGCGAATCAGGGCGAGCGGTCGCAGCCGGCTTGGGATTGGCCGTTTCCAACGTGTATCGTTGGTGGGCTCGATACCGCGAGGAAGGCGCAGCTGGTCTTGCCGATCGCACGTCTCGTCCGCTTGTCATCACCGTGGAAATGCAGAACTCAAAGACAAGGTTGAAGCGCTGCGGCGCAAGCGATGGACGTACGCGCGTCTTGCTGCCGTCGTCGGCCGCAGCGAATCAGCTGTAGCGCGCGTCGCTCAAGAACGCGGGGTTGCGAGGCTTGATCGCTTGGACCCTCGTGAGTCGGTGATTCGATACGAGCGCGCTAACCCGGGTGAGCTCGTTCATTTCGACAACAAGAAGTTGGGCCGAAATGAGTACATCGTCCCCAGCCGTGGTGTACGAGCGGTGGCTCGGCGAGGGTAGCGCTCAGCCGTTAATCACGGCGGAGAGCTTGGCGGGCTGATTATCGCTGACGGCACTGAGTCCTTCGAGTTGCATGTAGCGCCGCTGCAGTTGCCATTCGTCGTTCTGTTCCAGTAGGAGCGCACCGACGAGGCGTACGATGGCAGCATCGTTCGGGAAGATACCGACGACATCGGTGCGCCGCTTGATCTCCGCGTTGACCCGTTCGAGCGGATTGGTTGAGGCGATCTGCTTGCGGTGCGCCTTGGGAAAGTCCATGTACGCGAGCACGTCGTTCTCGGCGTCGTCCATCATCGCCGCGAGCTTCGGGAACTTCTGCCGAAGCTGCTCGGAGACGATACGCCATTGCTCGTGCGCAGCTTCCGCTGTCTCTTGCGCGAATACCGTGTTGATCAACGCGAGGACCATCTGCCGTTGCCCTTTACCCGCATGTGCGAGCGCGTTTCGCATAAAATGCACGCGGCAGCGCTGCCACGTTGCTTTGAATACTTTCGCGATGGCCGCTTTCAGGCCGACATGCGAGTCGGAAATGACGAGCTTGACACCGCGCAATCCGCGGCGGCTCAAGCTGCGAAGAAAGTCGATCCAGAACGGCTCTGCTTCGCTCGGACCAACCGCGAGGCCCAACAATTCCCGTGTCCCATCGGTGTTTACGCCGACGGCCAGTATCACGGCGACCGAGACGATGCGTCCGCCGGAGCGCGTCTTCACGTACGTCGCGTCGATCCAAAGATAGGGCCAGTCGCCTTCGATCGGCCGGGTAAGAAATGCGTTCACGCGTTCGTCGATCTCTTCGCACAGCCGTGAGACCTGACTCTTGGAGATGCCTGTCATCCCCATCGCCTTGACGAGCTCGTCGACCGAGCGCGTGGAGATGCCCTGGATGTAGGCCTCTTGGATGACGGCGGTGAGCGCCTTCTCCGCCGTGCGGCGCGGCTCGAGGAACGCGGGGAAGTAGCTACCTTTGCGCAACTTGGGGATGCGCAGTCCGATCGTGCCGGAACGCGTCTCCCATTGGCGCTCGCGGAAGCCGTTGCGGGCGTTCTGTCGGCCGGGGCCGCGCTCGCCGTAGGGCAAGCCGCAGAGTTCCTCAACATCGATCTCCATGATCCGCTGCCCGGCGTACTGGAGCATCTCGCGAACGAAGTCGACGTCGCCGCCCTTTTCGACGAGCTCGGAAAGTGCGATACTGGGTTTGGCCATCGTGGATCCCTTTCGGTCGGTTATTTGTTGCAAAAACAACCTTCGCCGAAAGCCACGATGGCCGCTCTCTATGCTACAAGGGCGACCCTCTCATACACCACGGGCCGGGACACGATCAGTACATCGGCCATCGAATCACTGGCGATCGACGTGGACAACACAGCACTCGCTTAACGCGCGGATGGGAATTTGCGCACGTTGCAATCGACGACGCATCGCGCAGTTCGTACAATCGAGGTTCTTCCGAACGAGCAAGGCCAGACGGCGACGGCGTTTGCGGAACGCGCGCTGGCGTGGTTTGCAAGCCTTGGCGTCCGCGTCGAGCGCATTATGAGCGACAACGGTTCCGCATATCGCTTGGTTCGCACCTGGGCCGAGCGCGGGGCGCTCCGCGCCGGGCTTTCCGAAAACGAAGCAGCGGACGTCATGTGGGCGGTGTCGAGCGACGCGCTCTACACGCAATTCGTGCGCGAGCTGCAACGGCGGGGGCGATTTCTTCTGCGTCGGCGGTAATTTTTCGCTCACCGGCGATGGTGCTGCTGGAGATGCTGCTGCCGATCATGCACATCCGCGACGAAGCGGAGAAGGCGGTGTTGCGCTGATGCATCGAGCGGACCAGCCAGGAGCTGCGCGCACCGCGACCCGGCGGCTTCTCGTCGCGCAGCAGCTCGCGACGTTGATGCTGGTGCAAGCCCTGCGCCGGCATCTTATAGAAGGCATCAGCTCCGGCGTCGGGTCGCTTGTCGCGCTGGCGGATCCGCACATGAAGGCCGCGATCACGGCGATGCACGACGACCCGTCGCACCGCTGGACGCTGCAGTCGCTGGCGGAGCGCGCCGGGACGTCGCGTACGAGCTTCGCGCTGAGTTTCAAGGAGACGGCGGGCACCTCACCGATGGAATACCTCACACGCTGGCGGATAATGCTTGCCGGCGATCGACTCGCGACCTCCCGCGACTCCGTCTCCGAGATCACGCAGGCACTCGGTTACGAATCGGAGAGCACGTTCAACACCGCGTTCAAGCGGCTCCAAGGATGTTCGCCGCGTCAGTACAGCCGCGGCAGCAGCGTCCCGCCGCAGATCAGAGCCTGATTCACGACCCACTCGACAGCGGCGCGTCAGCGTCGCCGAGCGGCTGTACACCGGCGGGCAGCTCTTCGCGCAGGAACGCCGCGATGTCGCGCAGATCCTTCATCCGCGTCTCCGTCGCGCGCCATACCAGCGCGATCGTCCGCCCTGCGCGCGCATCCTCGAGCGCGCGATACGCGATCATGCCGTGCATCGTCGTGTGCTCCGCGGCAGCGAGCAGCGGGATGAGCGATATCCCTTCGCCCGCGGCGATCATGTGCCGCAGCATCTCGAGCGAGCTCGCGTAGCGGCTCTGATTCGGGAGCGGCGAGGGATGGCAGAGCGAGAGCGCCTGATCGCGCAAGCAGTGCCCGTCCTCCATCAAGAGGAGCGGACCGCGCTTGAGATCGCGCAACCGGACCTGCTCGCGATGCGCGAGGTCGTCGCCGCTCGGGCACGCGCAGCGGAAGGGCTCGAAGAACAGCGCTTCGGCGACCAGGCCGTCGATCGGGACGGGCAGCGCGACGAGGATCGCGTCGAGCTCGCCGCGACGGAGCGCGGCGAGCAAGTCGTCGGTCATCGCTTCGCGCAGGCGCAGCGCGAGCTGCGGGAAACGCCGGCGGCCGAGCGCGATCACCGACGGCAGATAATACGGTCCGAGCGTTGCAATCGCGCCCAGCCGCAACTCCCCGGAGAGCGGCTCGGCGCTACGGCGCGCCTCGTCGAGCAGGCGCCGCGCATCGCCGAGCAGCGCCTCGGCTTGGCGCAGGATGGGCTCGCCGCGGGCGGTCGGCGCCACCTTCCGCTTGGTCCGTTCGAACAGGGTCACCCCGAGAATCGATTCGAGCTTGCGCACCTGCTCGCTGAGCGTCGCTTGGCTGACCCCGCACGACTCGGCGGCACGCCCGAAATGGCGCTCCCGGGCGACGGCGACGACATACTCCAGATCACGCAGTGAAAGCGACGAAATCGACAGGGCTCGCACGCCGATTTAATCATCGGCAAAACCTTTTAATCCCTTCCAAAAAATCGATTTTACTCCGCGACCGCGATGTGCTACTTTTTCACCATCGCTCGTCTGACTTTCGCAGAAGCCTCGTCACGGATTGGAGAGCACATGCTCGAAACGGAACTTGCAAAAAACGGCGGTTGCCCGGTACTGCACGGCGTCCCCCGCGGGACCCCCGAGCCGGCCGGCTTTTTGACGAACCGCGACTGGTGGCCGAACCAGCTTCATCTCAAGGTGCTCACGCAGAACTCGCAGGCCTCGAGTCCGATGAGCCCGGACTTCAGCTATGCGAAGGCGCTTCAGACGCTCGATATCGAGGCACTGAAGAACGATATCTTCGCGCTGATGACGCATTCGCAGGACTGGTGGCCGGCGGACTACGGTCATTACGGGCCGCTGTTCATCCGCATGTCGTGGCACGCCGCCGGAACCTATCGCACCGGTGACGGCCGCGGCGGCGCCGGCTCCGGAATGCAGCGCTTCGCCCCGCTCAACAGTTGGCCCGACAACGCGAACCTCGACAAGGCGCGCCGGCTGTTGTGGCCGATCAAGCAGAAATACGGCGATGCGATTTCGTGGGCTGATCTTCTGGTCTTCGCCGGGAACTGCGCCCTCGAGTCGATGGGCTTCAAGACGTTCGGATTCGGGTTTGGGCGCCCGGACGTCTTCGAACCGGAAGAACACGTCTACTGGGGCAAGGAAAAAACGTGGCTGGGCGACGAGCGTTACGCCGGCGAACGGCAGCTCGAACATCCGCTTGCCGCCGTGCAGATGGGCTTGATCTACGTCAACCCCGAAGGGCCGAACGGCAACCCAGATCCGCTCGCTGCGGCGCACGATATTCGCGAAACGTTCGCGCGCATGGCGATGAACGACGAAGAGACCGTTGCGCTCATCGCCGGCGGCCACACGTTCGGCAAAGTCCACGGCGCGGCGGACCCGAAGCAATACGTTGGTCCCGAACCTGAAGGCGCAAGCATCGAAGAGCAAGGTCTGGGCTGGAAGAACAGCTTCGGCTCGGGCAACGGCGCCGCGACGATCACCAGCGGCCTGGAAGGCGCATGGACCACCGCCCCGGCGAAGTGGGACAACAACTACTTTGAAAACTTGTTCAAGTACGATTGGGAGTTGACGAAGAGTCCGGCCGGCGCCTCGCAGTGGACGCCGAAAGATGCATCAGCAGCGGGCACCGTGCCCGACGCGCACGATCCCGCGAAACGGCACGCGCCGATGATGCTCACCACCGATCTGTCGCTCAAGCTGGATCCGATCTACGGCCCGATCTCGAAGCGCTTCTACGAGAATCCGGCCGAGTTCGCCGACGCCTTCGCCAGGGCGTGGTACAAGCTGACGCATCGCGATATGGGTCCGCGTTCGCGCTATCTCGGCCCGCTCGTTCCGGCCGAGGATCTGCTGTGGCAAGACCCGGTCCCCGCGGTGACGCACCCGCTCGTCGACGAACGCGACGTCGCCGACCTCAAGAGCAAGATCCTGGCATCGGGACTGTCAATCTCGCAGCTCGTCTCGACGGCCTGGGCGGCGGCGTCAAGCTTCCGCGGCTCCGACAAGCGCGGCGGCGCGAACGGCGGACGCCTGCGCCTTGCACCGCAGAAGGATTGGGAAGTCAACCAGCCGGCGAAGTTGCCGGCCGTCCTGAACGCACTCGAAAAGATCCAAGAGGACTTCAACGGCGCGCAGCCGGGCGGAAAGAGGGTCTCGCTCGCCGACCTGATCGTTCTCGGCGGCTGCGCCGCCGTCGAACAAGCGGCAAAGAACGCCGGTGTCGACGTTCGCGTGCCGTTCACGCCGGGCCGCACGGACGCATCGCAGGAGCAGACCGACGTCGAAACGTTCGCGGTGCTCGAGCCGGAAGCGGACGGATTCCGCAACTATCGCAAGGCGGCCTACAGCGTGCCGCCCGAAGCGATGCTGGTCGATCGTGCGCAGATGCTCACGCTGACCGCGCCGGAAATGACCGTGCTCCTGGGCGGAATGCGGGTGCTCGACACGAACGCGGGCGGCACGAAGCACGGCGTGTTCACCAAACGCCCCGGGACGCTCACCAACGATTTCTTCGTCAACCTGCTCGACATGAACACGACGTGGAAGAAGGTCTCCGAAGGCGAAGAGACGTTCGAAGGCCACGAACGGGTGACCGGCGACCTCAAGTGGACAGCGACGCGCGTCGACCTGATCTTCGGATCCAACTCGCAACTGCGCGCGCTCGCCGAAGTCTACGCGAGCAACGGCGCGCAGGAAAAGTTCGTGCGCGACTTCGTCGCCGCATGGAACAAGGTGATGAACCTCGACCGTTTCGACCTCGCCTGATCGTCCGCGCAGCAGCCTCGAAGAGCCCGTCGCCTTGCCGGGCTCTTCGTGCATTTCGAGAAGCGGTCGCGTCTGACGTTGCCCCGGATGTCAGGCCGCCGATAACCGTGAGTTTGGGGTAGTGCGATGATGCTCGATGAACTCGGCCGGCGTCAAGCCGCCGAGCGCGGTGTGGGGTCGGCGATGGTTTGTAATCGATGCGCCATGCTTCGATCGCGGAGCGAGCGTGGAAGAGCGTGGGAAAGGCGTGCTCGTTGAGTAACTTGTAGAAGTCAGGATTTGATCTGACGGTTGTCGAATACCGGTGGTGAATCCTCCTGAGGAGCCATCCATGAACAGCGACCGAAAAGTCATCAAGGCGAAAGTGGGCCTACTCCAGCTCGGCAAGCAGCTCGGAAATGTGACTGAAGCCTGCCGCGTGATGGGTTACAGCCGTGATAGCTTCTACCGTTTCAAAGACCTCTACGAGACGGGCGGCGATCTGGCCTTGGCCGAGATCACCAAGCGAAAGCCGAACCTCAAGAACCGCATTGCTCCCGAAGTCGAGGATGCGATTGTCGATCTTGCGATCGAGTTCCCTGCGTACGGTCAAGTGCGCGCAGCGAACGAGCTCGCCAAGCGTGGGATGCGTATGTCGCCGGCGGGACTTCGCGGGGTGTGGCTGCGACACGATCTTGAGACGATGAAGAAACGGCTCAAAGCGCTGGAAGCAAAGAGCGCCCAAGATGGGCTCGTCCTGACTGAGGCGCAAGTCGTCGCGCTGGAGCGTGCCAAGCTCGAGAAAGAAGCGCACGGCGAGTTCGAGAGTGAGTGCCCCGGCTACTGCGGCGCGCAGGACACCTTCTTCGTTGGGACGATGAAGGGCGTCGGCCGCATCTACCAGCAGACCTTCATCGACACCTATGCGAAGGTGGGCGTCGCGAAGCTCTATTTGGACAAGACACCAATCACTGCGGCCGACCTGCTCAACGATCGCGTGTTACCGCTATACGAAGAGTACGGGATTACGTTGCAACGGATCCTGACCGACCGCGGCACGGAGTTTTGCGGGCGTGAGGGACATCCGTACGAGCTCTACCTGGCGATCGAAGACATCGACCACACCCGAACGAAGGCACGCCATCCGCAGACCAACGGCATCGTCGAGCGTTTTCACAAAACGATGCTTGATGAGTTTTATCGGATCGCGTTTCGCAAGACGATCTACACGTCGCTCGAGCAACTGCAGCGGGACCTCGATGCGTGGACCGAGGAGTACAACACGCAGCGTCCGCATCAAGGACGCTGGTGCTACGGCAAGACGCCGATGCAGACATTCGTCGACAGTGTCTCCCTTGCGAAAGAGAAACAGATCGCTTAGACTGAAACCCAACCTATCTGACACTACCGCAAGATCGTACGACTGTCAGATCACATAGTAGCTAGTACACCCTTTGCGAGCAGCGAGTCGATCGTACGCTGCTCGCTTTCGTCCAAAGGGATGATCCGCAAGGCCTCCTTGGCGGTCTCGTTCTCTTTCTCCATCACGAGTTGGCCGATCTTGGCCTGCAACCGCCGTACTTCGGTGCGATGTTCGGAATCGACATCCTTGCGATTGACCTTCAACGCTTCAATTCCGCCGCGCATGAACTCGTCGGTCCACTTGCGGTAGTCGCCTTGCGTGAAGCCGTACTTGCGTGCCGCCTCCGGCACGGAGATCTGACCTTTCAAAACCTCCAGGATGATCGCCGCCTTACGCTGCGCCGTCCATCGTTCGATCGGTTCGGGCTCAGCTGGCGCCGAGCTCTTTGCTTTCTGCACGGGTCACCTTTCTTAGCGAGCTTTTCGCTAATTGGGTATCCAGATCCGGCGGGGGTCACTCCAGAAGACGATTCGCGGAGCCGCGCGCGCGGCGCAAGCCGAGATTGCGAATGCGCGTCACCCGCATTCCGCGCCGCTATGGAAAGCCGCTTAGTCGAAACGCCTGCGCAATTAGCCGATGCAGTGATCCGCCGCGTAGCATCGCGCGTGTATGACATACTTACTTTACCTCGCTAGGAGATTTTGTGAAGCCCTACCGTCTCATTGCGCTTGCGGGAACGATCGCCGCACTCGCCGCCTGTAGCAACTCGCCAACCGTTCTCACGCCGCAACCGAAATCGACCGCGACCCCAACCGCGCCACCGCCACCCATCGGCAGTCTCGGTTCGTATCAAACGCTCGCAACGATCGGCTCCACCGTGGATCCCGGGCCGGGCGCGGGCGCGGGAGACCAGAATCCCTACGGCCTCGCGATCGCGACGGCAACCGCGGGATTAGAAGTCAAAGGCGATCTGCTCGTTTGTAATTTCAACGATGCGAAGAACGTCCAGGGCGCGGGAACGACGATCGTTCAGCTCAGCCCGACGCCGGGATCGACGCCGACGCGCTTCGCGCAATCGTCGTCGTTTGCCGGATGCGACGCGATCGCGATGGCGCCCAACGGCAATCTCTGGCTCGCGGATTACACGGCAAATAATGACCCAATCGTCGCGCCCGCTGGCACGATCAATACCACGCTCGCGCAAAATACGTGGTACGGACCGTGGGGCGAAGCGTTCAATACGGGGACCGCGTCGATGCCGACGTTCTTCGAAACCAACGCGAAAAACGGCACGGTCACGCGCATTCACATCGCACCCGGGCCGACGTTCTCGTTCGATACGCTTCTCTCAGGACTCTCGTATAACAACGGCATGCCCGGCAACATCCTCGCGCCCGCCGGCCTCACCTACGATAAGGCGACGGACTCGCTGTACGTCGTCGATTCGAATGCGAATCGCGTTCTCAAGATCGCGCAGGCGACGACCGCTCCCGCGAGTTCGTACGCGACGAGTGCGATGGGATTCACGAGCCCGAACGTTTCCGTCGTCTACAGCGGCGCACCGCTGAGCGCACCGATCAGCTCGGCGCTACTCGCGAACGGCCATCTCGTCGTGGGCAACACGGGCGACAACAACCTCGTCGAGATCGATCCCGCGCTCGGCTCGATCGTATCGACGAAACTCGTGGACACGGGCGCTGCGGGCGCGATCTTCGGCATCGCGACGACGACCGCAACCGACGGAACGCAATACGTATATTTCAACAACGACAACACGAACACGGTCGTGCGCCTCTCGCCGTAATCGCCGGCGAATCGCATGCAGTCAGCCGATCGTCCCGTGCAGCATCCCCGTGCGCGGGAATCGATCGGCCGTCTCGAGCGAAGCACGTTCGAGCATGACGCGTATCGACGTGCCACGTTCGAGCGCGTCACCGTTGGTAACGAGGATTTCGAGTGCGTCGGGCGTCCGTTCGAGGACGCCCGGCGAACGCCGTACGGCGACACCACGCACCCAAATCCGATACACGAAGCCCGCAGGCGGATCGGGCAGCCCTCGTACGATAAATCCGCTCATGCGACGGCCGTCGCCGACGATCGCGCGACCGGATGCGCCGAAACGTCCCGCGAGTGCGACCTCGCGTGGTCCCGATGCGAGCATCCGCACGATCTCCGCGTACGCCTGCGTGCGGGCACGATCGTGCTCGTATGCGGGCACCGCGATCGCCGCAGCGACTGCGGCGCATGCGACGCCGAGCGAGCCAAATGCAAACGAACGCCGCCGGTCGCGCGTGCGCGTAGGCAGCTCCGGTGCGGGCGGCGGCGCCGGCGTCGGCCGAGTCCGTATAATTGATGTAAATTGAGCGGGCGGGTAGCCACCGCCCCGGTTCGAAGATTGACGTTGTTCAACACCTCAATCGAAAGGACCGAAACGGTGGCCGATTACGATCTTACCCTATCCCGCGACGCGATTCCAGCTTTGCTTGATCAGCCGGCGGCGCTCGGCAAACTCGTCGAAGTGATTCTCAACCAAGTGCTCGAGGCACAGATGCGCGATCATCTGGGCGCCGAGCGGTACGAGCGCTGTGAAGAACGGGAGGGCTATCGAAATGGGTATCGCGATCGACAGCTCTCGACCCGCGTCGGCTCGCTGGTCCTGCGCGTGCCGCAGACGCGCGACGGCAGCTTCTCAACCGACATCTTCGAGCGTTATCGCCGCAGCGAACAAGCCTTCGTCGTGGGCCTGATGGAGATGGTCGTCAACGGCGTCTCGACGCGGAAGGTCACGCGGATAACCGAAGGCCTCTGCGGGACGTCGTTTTCGAAATCGACGGTAAGTCGCCTTACGAAGGCACTCGACGAACCGGTCGCGGGATTCTTGAATCGCCGGCTCGACGCAGCGTACCCATTCATCATCGTTGACGCGCTCTTTACGAAGGTGCGCACCGACAAGAGCGTCGTCAGCAAAGCACTACTCATCGCGAGCGGCATTCGCGCTGACGGGTACCGCGAAATCCTTGGTCTTTCGATCGGCGATTCGGAGAGCTTTGCGACGTGGAACGAGTTCTTTCGCGGCCTCAAAGCGCGCGGCTTGCACGGCGTCGACGTTGCCGTCTCCGACAATCACTCGGGCTTACGCGAGGCGATCGCCAAGCAATTCGTCGGCGCGACGTGGCAGCGTTGCCAGTTCCACGTGATGAAGAACTTGCTCGATCACGCGCCCAAGAAAGAACGGGAAAACGTAACCGCTGCAGCTCGGCTGATCTTCCTCGCAACTGATCGCAAAGAGGCCGAGCGTCGATATGCGGAATTCATGGCCCGCTTCGCAGAAACGGCGCCCAAGTCGTGCGTGTGCTTGGAAGGAGCGTTCGAAGACATGCTTGCGATCTTGCCGCTGCCGGAGAAATATCGCCGGCGACTGCGCACGAGCAACATGCAAGAGCGGCTCAATGAAGAGATTCGTCGCCGGGAGAAAGTCATTCGCATCTTCCCAAACGACGCCGCGGCGATTCGCATGGTCGGCGCGCTACTCTC
Source organism: Vulcanimicrobium alpinum (assembly GCF_027923555.1). Lineage (GTDB taxonomy): Bacteria > Vulcanimicrobiota > Vulcanimicrobiia > Vulcanimicrobiales > Vulcanimicrobiaceae > Vulcanimicrobium > Vulcanimicrobium alpinum. Next base: position 2,742,666 of record NZ_AP025523.1, read on the forward strand.
CGAGCAAAACGACGAATGGTTAGGCCGAGCCTACTTCGACATGACCGAATACTTCGAATGGAAAGCAACGACGGTGGCCAAGCCGGCCGCCGTAAAACGAGACAGACGAGCAGCCTAACTAACGCGATCGACGAACCGGAATTACAGCAGATTTGGGACTTGACTCCGGCGTCTCGATCGTTCGGAGATCGGCGAGCATTCCCGCGTACAACGCGACGCCTCCCATGCACGCAACGCACGCGCCAAGATGTGCTTCGAACGATGCGCGTACTGGTTGGTCGAGCGCGCCGATCACGTACGCCTCGAGGTCGTCGCGGACGGTATCGTCGTAATTCATCGAATTTCGCGTCTCGTTGCGGAGACGCTCGAGCGCAGATGCCCGAGCGCGAGTCGGAGTCGCGATTTGACGGTTCCGAGCGGCACGCCGAGCGCCGCCGCGATCTCCGTCTGGGTGAGTTCGCCGAAATAAGCGAGCTCGACGACCCGTCGTTGTTCAGTCGAAAGCATCGCGAGCAGATCGTATGCTTCGCGTGCGCTCCCGCGCCCGACGACCGTCTCGGCCGGATCGGATTCGGTCGGTGCCTGCAAGAAGCCGCGCAGGAGCGCGACGAAGCCACGCCGCTTCCGCCGGCCATCGTCGATTGCAGCGTTCCGCGCGACCGAGAGGAGCCATGGCCGCAAGCGACCTTCGCGCGGTTCGATCGGATCCGCATGCTTCCATAATCACAAGAACGTGTGTTGCGTCGTATCCGCCGCCATTTCGCGATCGCCGAGAATTCGGTGCGCGACGGCCATGACGGCGGCCGCGTGGCGCCGGTAGATGAGATGGAATGCCGTCTCGTCGCGCGCGGCGACGCGGCGAAGCAACGCTTCGTCGGTCGGAATTTCGCTCGGGCGCCCGAGCATACGCCGGGTTTCGCGAACGGGGCGGAACTCCATCTTCCTACGATGCTCCCGACGTGCGACGAGCTGCATGATGGTGTAGACGCGCGAGGCGATCGTTCGGATCACTCGCGGTAAGTGATCCGCTCGAGGGTTTCGAGCGTTTAGGCGGCGGAGGCCGATCATGTTTTCACTCGATTCGAAGCTCCTCAGAACGTCCGTCATCACCGTCATCCTCGCCGTCGCTACGATCGCGAGTGGACCGAACATCGCCCGCGCGGCGACGACGTTTGATGCGGCGATGATGTCTGCGATGACCCAGATGGATGGCGCGATGGTCGCCGCTCCGATGACGGGCGATCCCGATCGGGATTTCGTCGCGATGATGGTGCCGCACCACCGCGGCGCGGTCGCGATGGCCGAACTCGAGCTCGCATCCGGCCACGATCCACGCTTGCGCCGACTCGCACAAGAGATCGTCGTCACGCAAGGTTCCGAAATCGACGTCATGCGCGCGATCGCGCGCGACCTTACCTCAAGTCCCATGAAAGTACGAAAATGAAGTTTCTTCCCATCATCGTCGTGGCGAGCGCGCTCGCGCTCTCGGGTCCCGCAAGCGCGGGTCAGGCGCCGGACGCGGCCTCCGCGCCGAATGTCGCCATCTCGTCGCACGATCGCGTGTATCTCTCCGATCAGTCGTCGAACACGGTCTCGGTCGTCGATCCGAAAACGGAAACGTTGCTCGGCGTCATCCGCCTCGGCCTCACGACGCCGGCGAATCTGAGCCCGCTCTACACCGACCAATTGCTCGTGCACGGGATCGGCTTTTCACCCGATCACAAAACGCTCGACGTCGTCTCGGTCGGGTCGAATTCGGTCGCGTTCATCGATACGGAGACGAACCGCGTGAAGCACGTTACGTACGTCGGCCGCTCGCCGCACGAAGCTTTCTTTACGCCCGACGGCCGGGAAGTTTGGGTGACCGTTCGCGGTGAGAATTACGTCAGCGTGCTCGACGCGACGACGTACCGCGAAACGTCGCGGATCGTCGTTCCGAACGGACCGGGGATGACGATCTTTTCTCCCGACGGCAAATACGCGTACGTCTGCTCGAGCTTTTCGCCCGAAACCGTCGTGATCGACCGCGCGACGCACGCGATCGTCGGCCACGTGAAGCAAGATTCGCCCTTCAGCCCCGACATCGCGGCGACGCCCGATGGCACGCAGGTGTGGCTGACGCTCAAAGATGTGGGCCACACCGAAGTGTTCAATGCGAAGCCGCCGTTCAACGTGATCGCGAGCATCGATACGGGCGCGATCACCAACCATGTCAATATCGTGCGCAACGCGCGCGGGCAATTCGCCTACGTGACCGTCGGCGGCCTCAACGAAGTCAAGGTTTTTACGACGACGGCGACGCCGAAGCTCGTTGCGACGATTCCGACGGGTGCGCTCCCACATGGCTTATGGCCCTCGGGTGACGGAACGCGCGTGTACGTCGGACTCGAAAACGCCGATGCCGTTGCCGCGATCGACACGATGACCAATACGGTCGTCGCGACAATCCCGACAGGCCAGGCGCCGCAAGGCATGGTGTACGTGCCCGGTGCCGTGACGACTGGCCCCGGTACCGAGAACCTCGAGCCACTCGGCGCGGCCGGCCTCGCCGACCACCTCACCCTCGGCTCCCCCGGAACGACGCGCGCCGCGACGACGGTAACGATCAATAACCAGGGTCTCGTGGATATCCTCGAAGCCGCCGTCACCGGCCTCGAACCGAAGCACGCCTACACGCTCGCGCTTGCAAATGAAGCGAACGGCTCGGGAATGCTGCAACCGCTAGCACCGTTCAAAACCAATCCCTCGGGTGCCGCAATCGTTTCGACGATCGCACAATTACGCGTCGCCCTCGCAACCCAAACCGCGCGGCCTTCGCGACGCTACCTCGTGATCGTGGATGCGACGCCCGGTGCGGGCGCCGCCGTAGTGCAGCTTCAGCGATAGGATTCACGATGTCCGACGTACGCGCCACCGACACGCTTGCGCGAACGGACGTTCCTCGCCTACGCGCGGACCTCGCTTGCGTTCAACGGGTTCGGGTTCGTCATCGCGCGATTCTCGATCTTCACGCGCGGATTCGAAACGATCTCACCCACCCACCACACCTCTGGGGCGATCTCGTCGGTCTTCGGTACGGTGATGTCGCTTGCGGGAATCGCCTGCGCGCTTTACGGCGCGTACCGATACGTTGCGACGGCGCGCGGCCTACGCGCCGGAGAACATCGCCCGATGTCAGACGGCGCCGCGATCGTCATCGCGACGATCGTCGGCATCATCGGGACCGTCTGACCTGGACCCTATACGCATTTCGCTGAGCCGCGATAAACTTTGTCTGGGAGGTCGCGCAAATGCATGCGTATGCGCCGTCACGTCTCTGTATGTGGCAACATGTGGTCCTGTGCGCCATAGCGTCCCTTGGCGACGTGGTGATCACGAACGGCATCCTCTTCATAGCATACGTTGCGTTATGACTCGCTTCCAAGCGCGTCAATTTCTACGTACTATGTGCGTCGCGGCTACGATTTCCGTGTTCGTTGAAGCTGTTGCTTTTCACAAACGGTTCTGGTCGTATAGCCCCGGAATGCTGACGCTCTTCGGAATAGGACCTTTTCCGCTCTTGCAACTGATTCTAACCCCCGTCGCAGTATGGACCAGCACACTTCTATGGCGGACTTCGGACTGTGCCCGCGGACGAGTGTAATTTCGTTCAGCCGTAGAACGGCGTGAGTAAGTCGGAGTTCATATACCGCCGCTCGGTCTGCCAGTCCTCGGTCTGCTCGGCGAGGATCAGGGTAATCAGGCGGATAGCCGAGGCGATCGTCGGGAAGATTCCGACGAGTCGCGTCCGTCGACGGATGTCGCGGTTGAGGTGCTCGATCGGGTTTGTACTCGCAAGCTTATGCCAATGCGGTCTCGGAAACGAGAGATAGCTGAGTGCGTCGGAAATCCCGTCCTCAAGAACTTGCATGGCTCGAGCTGATGTGCGTCGATGGGTGACGACCACGTCGGCAGCACGTCGCTCGGCGAGTTCGCGAGTTGGCTGAGCGAAGATACTGGAGAGATCCGCTCCGACCACGGCTTTGTTCTTCTGGGATACGTGGGCCAGCACGTTGCGCATGAGATGCACCTTGCAGCGCTGCCACGAGGCCCCAGTGAGGACACTAGCGATTGCTGCTTTCAGACCGGCGTGCGCGTCGCTCACGACAAGCTTCACGCCGTGCAAGCCACGATCGAGTAAAGCCCGCAAGAACGTCGTCCAGCTTTCGAGGGACTCACTCTCAACGACGTCGACTCCGAGTACCTCGCGTAGCCCATCATCGCTTACGCCATAAGCAATAATGACCGCCTGACTGATGACGGCACCCTCAACGCGAACTTTCTCGTAGAGCGCGTCGAGCATCACGTACGGGTAGCTCTTCAGGAGCGGGCGCGTTCGGAATGCGGTCGCCTTGGCATCAAGTTCTGCACACAGATCGCTGACCTGCGATTTCGAGATCGATTCGACGCCAAGCGTACGGAACGACTTCTCCATTTTGCGCGTCGACACGCCGGCGAGCATTGCTTCGTGGACGACCGCAACCAGGGCGCGTTCACTGCGCGATCGGCGCTCAAGGAACGCCGGCACGTAGCCGCCGAACCGGAGCTTCGGTACGGCCAGATCAAGGGTTCCCAGCCGCGTATCGAAGCGCCGCGGCCGAGTGCCATTGCGATACGTCCGGCGTTCGTCGCTGCGCTCGTAGCGGCCGGCGCCGGCCCGCTGTTCGATTTCGAGTTGCATGGCTCGGTCCAGGACCAGCGCCAAGAGCTCCCGCAAGTCGGCGAGCTGGGGTTCGGAAACGACCGCGACCAGGTTGTCGACGAGCGCCCAGGGGGGTACACTTTCTTTAGCCATCGAGCCTCCAGGAAGAGCGTCAAGCACTCACTCCGTTCGCTCGATGGCCCCTTAATTTCCGGGCCTCAGCTACTCGATTTTACACTCGCCCGCGGACTCCGCCCGCGGTTTCATGTAGAGCCCAACGAAATCGCGCACGTTGAACGCGAAGTTGGGATCAGGACGAAAACGTAAAAGATTCCATTCGATGCGGCTGCAAGCGATGCTCTCGCCAAATGCGTCCCACGGTTGCGGGACTCAATGTCCGTTTGTTCTCGGATGCGGCAAACCGTACTTCGCACGCGCCCGAGCGCCGCTCCGCCATGTCGGCACCAACGCAGTCGGCGAGGACGCGATCAAGCTGACCTTCGCTCGCCCCTCACCGCGTCCCGGGACGCATGGAGGCACGCGGATCGAAGTAGGCGCCGCCGTCCGGCGTGTAGGAGGAGGTTTTGACGGCCAGGAAGCGCGCGGCGTGGAGGAGTTCATCGTCGCGCGTAATCCCGATAAGACCAGCAGCCTGCCATTCTTGGTACATTTGCCGATCGACGGCGGTTTGTGGCTCAAGGCGAGGGATTCGTGGCCGCGCACGGCTCGCGTGTATTGTCACCCGGCGGACGACGTCGACATCGATCGGCTCGAGATCGTCGAACGCGTAGGCGTGCTTGCGTGCGTGCGCCGCGGCGTCGCGATCGATCTGGTGCTCGAGCGCGGGGTGAACCGGCGTTCGCAATTCGTGACGACGACGGCACGCGGCCGCCGGATGGTGCTGTGGCAAACGCAAAAGGTGGCGACGTCCGCTCGGCCGGGTGTTCGCATCCCGTCCGCTGCACCGTCTCCCCTCGCGGTCATTTTTATCGACACGCGCGAACGATATGGCTATACGTTCGCCGGTCACGCCGTCCGCGTCGAGCGCCGCGCATTGTCTGCGGGCGACTACGCAGTCGCCATGGGCGACTCGTACGCGGTGATCGAGCGCAAACGCCTTGACGATTTCGCCAGCTCGCTTTCGAACGCGCAGCTCGGCTACACGATGGCGGAACTCGCGCTCTTGCCAGCGGCGGCGGTCGTCGTCGAGGGTACGTACTCGAAACTGCTTCGACTTCCACACGCGCCGACGGGGTATTTGGCCGATCTCGCAGCGCGGCTGCAAGTTCGGTATCCGACGGTGCCGATCGTCTACGTCGAGTCGCGCAAGCTCGGGCAAGAATGGTCGTACCGCTTCTTCAAGGCTGCTCTCGCACGCGAAGAATCGCCGGAACTCGAACTTCGGCCGGAACCGCGCTCGACTGAGCCACCCAAACCACGGCGTCGGCGAACGCCCAAACGTGGGACCGCGACGGATGCGACCCCGTCGGGCTAGCGTCGCGGTCACGCCGCCCGCGACGACGAAGGCGAGCCGCGACGGGGCTGGCAAAAAAACTTGGCCTCTAAAACGCTAGAATGTCAAAACGTCAAAACGGAATCTCGTCCTCCGGGAACTCATCCATCCCCCCGCCTCCGCCCACCGGCGCCGCCTTCTCGCGCGGCCGCGAATAGCTTCCGCCGCCGTCGTCATCGCCGCCGCCTCCGCGGCCGGCGCGATCGAGCATCTGCATCGTGTTCACCACCACCTCGGTGGCTTTGCGTTTTTCGCCTTCCTTCGTTTCGTAGGAACGGATCGAGAGACGCCCGTCGACGAGACACGACATGCCCTTTTTCAGGTACGTATTGCAGGTCTCGGCGAGCTTGTCCCAAGCGACGCAATCGATGTAGTCGGTTTCTTCTTGCTGCTTCGCACGGCGGTTCACGGCGAGCGTGAACTTCGTGACGGCGGCGCCGCTGCCGACGTAGCGGATCTCGGGGTCGCGCGTCAGGTTTCCGACGAGCGTGATGCGGTTGAACGACCCTGCCATGGTATCTCTTCCTTCTGCTTGCTTTGTGTGGTATGCGGAGCCCTACGCGCGAACAGGGTGGTCGCTGCCGGGTCTTCATCATGCCGGGGGAGCGTGCCAGGTGCCTGGCACGGTGCGGGTCGCGGTTAGGTTTCCCGGCGGATGATAAGGTGGCGCAGGACGGCTTCGTTGAGCCGGAGCTGGCGCTCGAGTTCCTTCTGCTCCTCGGGGCCGCTCTTAAACTTCATCACGACGTAGTAGCCCTCGCGGACGTCGTCGATTTCGTACGCCAAGCGGCGCTTGCCGAGCTTTTCCAGCTCGCCGACGATCTCACCGCCGCGGCTCTTCACGCCGGCGGCGATCTGGTCGGCCCGTTCGTCGACCTCGGCTTCTTCGAGGTTGGGGCGCAGAATGTACGTGACTTCGTAGTCGATGGTAACGGTGGTGGCCATGATGCCCTCTCTGGACGCCGGCGGGGCCGGCGGCCCGGCGCGGGGCCGGGCAGCGGGAAACTCACCGGGCGCGAGGCACCGGGAGAACCCCCGAAGTCTATCACGCCCAGCAGACTCTCAGCAAGGGCGGCTCCTGGCCCCAAGCCGACCTCTTCGGCACGTCTCAGCATTTCGTACGAACCTATCCGGAGGTTCACCCTCCCACCGCCGCGCAAAGAGTAGCCGCCCCCTTTGTCGATCGCCGATTTCGCCGTTACCCGCCGCGTCACGGTCGCGATGCTCGCGACCGCGATCGTCGTGCTGGGAATCTTCGCGATCCCGCGGCTCCCGATCGCGCTGCTGCCGTCGTTTCAGCCGCCCGTCGTCTCGGTCACGGTCAACTACGGCAACGTCTCGCCGGAGACGATGGAATCGACCGTCACGCGCCCGATCGAGAACGCGGTCAGCCGCGTCTCCGGGATCGACTACCTGCAGTCGAATTCGTTCCAGGGCCAGACCGTCGTGCGCGCGACGTTCAAATACGGCACCAACATCAACGTCGCTGCGACCGACATCCAGCAACAAGTCGCGCGCGCCGCGACGCAGCTCCCGAACGACACCAACCTGCAGCAGCCGCAGATTCAAAAAGCGGATCCTAACGCGCTCCCAGTCGTGCGCCTTTCGGTGACCGACAACAGCCGGCCGCTGCGCGACCTCTTCGATCTCTTCAACAACCAGCTCGCCGATGAGTTCGCGGGCGTCTCGGGCGTCGGTTCCGTCTCGGTGTTCGGCGGCGCGCAGCGCGCGATCATGGTCGAGCCCGACGTCAACGCGCTCGCCGGCTACGGCCTCGACACCAACGCCATCGTCACGAAGATCAAGAATGAGAACGTGGACGCGCCGGCCGGCTTGCTCGCGATCGGTCCCAAAGAGTTCACGATCCGCGCGAACGCGCTCTACAAGAACTCGGCCGAGGTCGCGAACACCGTCGTCACCGTGAAAAACGGCGCGCCGGTCTACGTGCGCGACGTCGCGCGCGTGATCGACGGCGTCGAAGAGATCCGCTCGTTCTCGCGGCTCGACGGGAATTCGTCGATCGCGCTCGGAATCACGGCGCAGCCGGACGCCAACGTCATCGCCGTCTCGCAGGGCGTCTACGCCAAGATCGCCGACTTCCAGAAGCGCTATCCGACGATGCACTTCGGCGTCGTGTTCGACCAGCAGGGCTTCATCGATTCGGCCGTGGTCGCGCTGGAACACACCGCGGTCTACGGCGCGATTCTCGCGGTGCTGATCATCCTACTCTTCCTGCACTCGCTACGCTCGACGCTGATCGTCGCCGTCTCGCTCCCGACCTCGGTGCTGGGCACGTTCTTCGCAGCGTACACGCTGCACCAGTCGCTCAACATCATGACGCTGGGCGGACTCGCGCTCGCCGTGGGGCTGATCGTCGACGACGCCGTCGTCGTCATCGAGAATATCTACCGACACCTTGCGGAGGGCGAGCCGCCGCGCGAGGCCGCGCGCAATGCGACCGCGCAGATCTTCACGGCGGTGCTCGCTTCAACGGTCACCGTCATTACGGTATTCGTCCCGCTGCTGCTGATCCCGGGCTTGCAGGGGCTGATCTTCGGTCCGTTCGCGCTCGTGATCATCGTCGGCGTCGGGATCTCGCTGCTCGTCGCGACGACCACCGTGCCGATGCTCTCGAGTTTCATGCTCGACACGCATAGCGTCCACCTCACCGACGACGACGGCGATGGGGTCTCGCGCGGCGGCTTCGCCCGCGGCTTTGCGCGCCGCTACCAGCGTTTCGGCCGCGGGTTCGACCGCTTCTACCTCCGCCTCGAAACCGGGTACCGGCGCCTGCTCGGCGCGGCGGTCGACCGGCCCGCGATCGTGCTCGGCACGGGGCTGCTCCTCGTCGCGCTCTCGATCGTCGCGGTCAACTTCGGCGTCGTGAAAACCGAAGTGTTCCCCGCCTCCTCGTCGCGCTTCATCCGCTTGAACTTGCGCACGCCGAACGGCACGTCGGTGGCAAGCACCAACGCCGTCGCGATCAAGGTCGAAGATGCGCTGCGCCGCGATCCGCGCGTCGTCAGCGTCGCCGACACCGTCGGCTCCGCGTTCGGCGGCGGCGGCTCGCGCGTGGTGACCAATCAGGCATCGATGGCGATCGCGCTGCGACCCGGCATCAGCGGCGCGAAGGCCGACGCGTTCGTCACCGAGTGGCAGCGCCGCCTGGGCGGAACGCCGCGTCGGGGCGGTGCGGCCAACGCCAACGTTCCGCAGACCATCACGCCGGAGCAGCGCGCGCAGTTCCTCGATCTGCGCCGCGCGCTGGTCGGCACGCAGGTGTTCGCGAGCAGCATCGACATCGTGCAGCAAACGGTGAGCCAGGGCTCCGACGCGATCGAGATCCAGCTCTACGGGCCCGACATCAACCAGCTCTACAAGCTCGCGCAAGGCGCCATCCCGTCGATCGCGCAGATCCCCGGCATCCAGCGCCCCGACACGAACATCACGCCGTCACAGCCGGAAGTCGACGTCAACGTCAATCGCCGCATGGCCGCGCAGCTCGGGCTCTCGACCGGCGACATCGCCAACGTCATTTCGACGGCGACCAGCGGGACGATCGCGTCGTACTGGCAGACCAACGGCACGCAGTATCCAATTCTGGTCCAGCTTCCGCCTGACCAGCGGCGTTCGCTCGACGCGCTCAACTCACTGCAGATCCTGCCGAGCACGGCGACCCTCGCCGCATCGTCGGGCGGCGGCAGCGGCAGCGGTACGAGCACAAATGCCGCGAGCGCGAACGGACCGTCGTCGCAATCGCTCGACGCGGTGCCGCTTAGCGGCGTCGCGCAGATCACGATCGGTCAGGGACCCTCGCAGATTCCGCGTCAGAACAAATCGCGGCGCGTCGACATCGACGCGCCGCTCGTCGGCGGCACGCTCGGCGACGTGCTCGCGCAGGTCACGAAGGTGATGGACGCCTATCCGCTGCCGGCCGGGTATCGCTGGCAATACGGACCGTCGGTCACGCAGAACAACAACACGTTCGGCGCGCTGACGCTGGTCGTGATCCTCGCGATCGCGCTCATCTACATGCTGCTCGCGTCGCAGTTCGAATCGTTCCTTGACCCGCTCGTCATCATGGTCGCCGTGCCGTTCGCGCTGATCGGGATCGTCGGATCGCTGTGGATCACGCACCGTGCCTTCGGGCTGACGGCGTTCATCGGCTCGCTGATGCTGGTCGGGATCGCGGTGAAGAACGCGATTCTGGTGGTCGAGTTCACCAAGCAGCTCCGGCGCGACGAAGGGTATTCTGCGCGCGAAGCGCTGATGCACGCCGGCCCGATGCGTCTGCGGCCGATTCTGATGACGACGCTCGCAACGCTCGGCGGGATGCTGCCGATCGCGCTCGGGCTCGAGGCGGGGTCGGAGACGCAGGCCCCGCTCGGCACGGTCGTGATCGGCGGCTTGGTCACCTCGACGCTGCTGTCGCTGGTCGTCGTGCCGACCATCTATCTGCTGGTCGCCAAGCACATCGAGCCGCGTTTCGCGCCGAAGCCTCCGTCGTTCCGGCGCCCCACCCGCCCCGACGGAGCCCCCGCGAAACAGCCCCACCCCGCCGCCGCACCGTGATTCGCCTCAGGCGTGTGATGCTCGAAGCGTTAGGGCAACGAGATCGGCGGCCTCGTCGGCTGTTGCAAGGAGGATCCGACGAGACTCGCCGGCTCGCGCTCGAACGGTGAGGCCGTGACGTAAGCTGTTGACGAGCCGGGCAACACGCGATGGCCGCACGTGTAACGGGACCTCCCCCTCGGCCATCGCGCGGGAGAGGCGGGCGCACAGCAGGCGATCCGTGATGGCGAGACACGCTTGCAACTTCTCACGCAACTCGGGCTCCTCGCCGGCGGCAGTCGCAAGAACCGAAGCGACGAGACAGCCCGGGGTCGTCGCCGATGTCGTGTTGAAAACGACCGCACGGAAAAACCCGCGGATCGCGTCGGCGATACGGGGCTTTTGCAGCGCGGCAAACGGCGCCGCCCCGTTCGTCTCGAGATAATGATCGACGCACGAGAGAAACAGCTGACGCTTGTCACCGAATGACGCATAGACGCTCGCTCTGTTCATGAGCATCGCTTTCGTCAATTCGTCCATCGAGGCGCCTAGATAACCGCGTTGCCAAAAGAGCAGCATCGCCGCATGCAGCGCCGCTTGGCGATCGTAGAGTTTGGGACGACCGCGGTTTGCCATTGATACGCATGCAATAGCATCACAAATTTTCACGCTCGTCAAGTTTTTATACCGCTTATTCCAAAATATTTGACCACTCGGTCATGATGCGATAAGAGAATGATCATTCTTAAAAGCACAGGCCGCCGGTCGCGGCCTTGACGAGAAGGAATACCATGGGCAGATTTTCAGGGACCGCCGTGCTGGTTACCGGTGGCTCGACGGGCATCGGCTTTGCAGCGGCGGACAAGTTCGGCAAGGAAGGCGCTCGCGTCGCCATCACCGGTCGAGATCCGGATCGCCTCCGTGCCGCCGCAAGCCGCCTTGCCAGCGGCACGGTTGCGATTCAGTCCGATTCCGCTGATGTGAACGCAACGCGCCTCCTTGGCGATACCGTTGGCCGGCAGTTTGGAAAGCTCGATGCCGTTTTCATCAACGCCGGCATCGTGCGGCTCGCGACGATCGAGGCGGTCAGCGAAGAGCTGATCGACGAAGTGTTTTCCGTCAACGTGAAAGGCGCAATTTTCACAATCCAGGCATTGCTGCCGTTCCTGCAGCCAGGCAGTAGCGTCATCGTCAACACGTCGGTCAACAACCGCATCGGCATGGCCGGCACCCTCGTATACGCTGCCAGCAAAGCCGCCTTGCGGTCTGTCGTGCGCGTCGCGGCAGGGGAGCTCGCGGAGCGCGGCATTCGCGTGAACGCCGTGAGTCCGGGACCCGTCGATACGCCGATCTACGATACGCTTGGACTTTCTGCGGAGGCCCTGCAAGCGTTCGCAGCGAGCATCGTCCCCAAGATACCGCTCGGGCGATTCGCGAAGGCCGAAGAGATTGCGCAGGTTGTCTTGTTTCTCGCATCAGCCGACTCGTCGTTCATCACGGGCGCCGAGATTGTCGCCGACGGCGGCTGGACCGGAGTGACTCGATGACTACGATCGACGTCGAGATGCTGCGCGACGGCCTCCGCGAGGGCGCTCGATCGTGATCGACGTTCGCAATCCGCAAGAGTTCGCAGCCGCTGCGATCCGCGATACGCGCAATATACCGATCGCGGATCTCTCAGGCCGGCTCGCCGATATCCCTCGTCGGGGCGGCGTTGCCGTCACGTGCTCGAAGGGCTCTAGGAGCGCGCGCGCAGCGCAGCACCTCCTCGGCCATGGCTTCCACAACGTCGTCGATGTCCAACGCGGGATCGAGGCCTGGAACGCCCGCTACGGCACACCGGTCGAAGGCCGCCCAGAGCAATGACAACGGCTTCTTCGGCGCTCTCCTCCCCGCGCGTTTCGCCAACGCGCTCTTTGCGATCTTGCTTTCAGGGATCAATACGTTCGTCATCACCGGAATCTCGATCGGATGGGCGTTTGGGTTGCGGGCCGCGACGACGCCTTCCGTCGCAATGAGTGCTTGGTTCCACGCGTATCTAAACGCATGGCCCGTTGCGTTCTGCCTTGTCCTTCTCTTTGCTCCGCTTGTACGGCGGCTCGTCGCTAAGCTCACGTCGACGACCTAGCGTTGATGCCCAACCAAGCGGGGACCTCAACAACCCCTTGCGTCGCAGCTAGCCGGGCGCAAAGGTTCCCGCTCTGGCGAGATCGAGGCGGCCGTTCGACGGACTCAGGGTGACGGCTCGGTTCCGCAATAGGCCATCTGGCGAACGGAGCGGGCGGGGCGGGGCGGAATCGGCGGGGATGCGCTCGATCCTCGACCGCTATGCTCCCGCACCCGCCTACGACGAATTCGCCGACGCCGAAGGCTGCCCGCGCGAGCACTACGCCGCGCTCGCCGCAACGCTCGCCGGGATCTCCGCGGTCGATTTCCGCCATCGCGTCACCAGCGTCAACACCGTCCTGCTCCAACGCGGCGTCACGTTTACCGTCTATTCCGACACGCGCGGCACCGAGCGCATCCTGCCCTTCGATCTGATTCCGCGCATCATCCCGGCGAGCGAGTGGTCGCACATCGCCCGCGGGATCGCGCAGCGCGTGCGCGCGCTCAACGCGTTCTTGCTCGACGTCTACACCGAGGGCCGCGTGCTGCGCGACGGGATCGTCCCGCGCGCGCTCATCTACTCCTCCGCGCACTACGAGCGCGAAGCGATCGGGATCCGCCCGCCGCGCGACACGTTCGTGCATGTCTCCGGGATCGACATCGTCCGCGACGCCGACGGCACGTTCTTCGTCCTGGAAGACAACCTGCGCACGCCGTCGGGGATCTCGTACGTTCTCGAGAACCGCGACGTCCTCAAGCGCGCGTTCCCGCGGCTGTTCGACAACTACGACCCGCTGCCGGTCGACGACTACCCGGCCCGGCTGCGCAACGCGCTGATAGCGGCGGCCCCGGCGAACGTCGGCGAGCCGACGATCGCGATCCTCACGCCCGGCATCTACAACAGCGCGTACTTCGAGCACACGCTACTCGCGCGCCGCATGGGCGTCGAACTCGTCGAGGGCAGCGACCTCATCGTGCGCGACAACTTCGTCTACATGAAGACGACGCGCGGCCCGCGGCGCGTCGACGTGATCTATCGACGCGTCGACGACGACTTCATCGATCCGCTCTACTTCCGCTCCGATTCGACGCTCGGCGTCGCCGGGCTGTTCGACGCCTACCGCGCCGGCAACGTCACGCTGGCCAACGCCGTCGGCACCGGCGTCGCCGACGACAAGGCGGTCTATCCGTACGTCCCCGCGCTCATCCGCTACTATCTCGGCGAGGAGCCGGTGCTGCGCAACGTCCCGACGTTCGACTGTTCCGACGATGCGCAGCGACAGCACGTCCTCACGCGCCTCGATCAGCTCGTCGTCAAGCGCACCGCGGCGTCCGGCGGTTACGGGATGCTCATGGGGCCGCAGAGCACCGCAGCCCAGCGTGAGGACTTCGCGGCGCAGATTCAGGCGCATCCGCGCGACTTCATCGCCCAGCCGGTGATCGCGCTCTCGGCGCACCCCACCGTCGTCGAAGCGGGGATCGCCCCGCGACACGTCGACTTGCGGCCGTTCGCGCTGCTCGCCGGCGACACGGTCGAAGTTCCGCCCGCGGCCTTCACGCGCGTAGCGCTCACCGAAGGCTCGCTGGTCGTGAATTCCTCGCAGGGCGGCGGGTCGAAGGACACCTGGGTGCTTGGCGACTGATGCTGAGCCGGGTTGCGGAATCGCTCTACTGGATGGCGCGCAACGTCGAGCGCGCCGAAGACCTCGCGCGCCTGATCGACACGACCGCGATGCGGTCCGTCGATCACGCCGGCGACGCGGCGGAGCGCTGGAGCTCGGTCTATCGCATCGCGGGCGTCCCGCCTCCGGAAGCGACCGAGCTGCTGACGCGAGCGACCGCGATCGAGGACATCGTCTTTGGGATCGAGTCGCGGCTCTCGATCGCGGCGTGCGTGCGGATTGCGCGGCAGAACGCGGTCGGCGTGCGCGCCGAACTGACGACCGAGGTGTGGGAGTGCGTCAACGGCCTCTACCTCTTCGTCGAAGCGCACTCGCCGCGCGCCGTCGGCCCCGACGGCGCATCGACGTTTCTGCGCAGCATCCGCGACACGGCGCAGGCGTTCGGCGGGTTGTGCGACGCGACCCTCGCGCACGACGACGCGTGGGAGTTTCTGCGACTCGGCCGCGCGCTCGAGCGCGCCCGCATGACCGCTCGGGTGCTCGCCGAGATCGAACCCGACGACGGTCCGCACGTGTGGCAGCTCGTCCTCGAAGCGTGCTGCGCGAGTGCGCCGTTCGCGCGCGCACAGCGGCAATCGTCGGACCCCGCCGAGGCGTTGGCGTTCCTGGCGCTCTCGGCGAACTTTCCGCGCTCGCTGCGTTTTTGCGTACGCGAGGTCGACACCGCGCTGCACTCCCTCTCCGGCGCGCCGACGGGCACGTTCGCAGACGCCGCGGAGCGCATCTCTGGCCGCATCTGCGCGTCGCTCGACTTCGCCGGCACCGGCGACTTGATGCGCGAGGGGGCGCGCGCGTTTGCGACGGGCCTCGGCACCCAGCTCGACGAGCTCGGCTCGACGATCGGCGCGACGTACTTCCCGCGGATCCCGGTGGCCTGATGCGCTACACGATCGCGCACCGCACGCGCTATCACTATCCGATGCCGGTCCACGAGAGCCACACGATCTGCCATCTCCAGCCGCGCTCCGACATCTCGCAGTACTGCACGCGCTACGAGCTGAGCGTCTCGCCGCGGACGCGTGTCTTCTCCTACGCCGACCGCTTCGGGAACGACGTCCAGCATTTTGCGATCCTGCCGGAGCACGGCGCGCTGGAGATCGTGGCGCGCTCGCAGGTCGTCACCGCGCGCGGCGACGGTGCCGCGCCGCCTCCCCTGCCGCGCGAGCTGATCGACGACGACCCGAACCGCGACGACATGTGGGACTACCTGCACGAGAGCCGCTACGTGCGCTTCAGCGCGGAGCTCGACGCGCTCGCGACGCACGTCGGGGTCCCCAAGCACGGCGACGACGCGGTGGCGTGGTTTCAGCATGCGTCGTCGACGCTGCACGACGAGTTCGAGTACGACACGACGACGACCACGGTTCACGCGACCGTCGAGGAGTCGGTGCGAATGCGCTCCGGCGTGTGCCAGGACTTCGCGCACGTGCTGATCGCGCTGTGCCGCAGAGCCGGAATCCCCGCGCGCTACATCAGCGGGTATATCCACTCCGGCAGCGGCGAGATGCTCGGCGCCGAGGCGTCGCACGCGTGGGCCGAGGCGTATCTCGGTCCGCGCGGCTGGGTGGGGATCGATCCGACGAACGACACCTGGATCGGCGATCAATTCGTGCGCGTCGCGACCGGCCGCGATTATCGCGACGTGAGTCCCGTCCGCGGCGTCTATTCCGGCGCGTCGTCGAGCGTGATGTCGGTCGACGTCGCCGTCGAAGCGCTCTCCTACGAGCAACAACAGCAACAGCAATAGTCACCCTGAGCTCGTCGAAGGGCAGCCGGATCGCGCACGCAGGATTCCGCACGCACCTTCGTTCGCGATTCTGGGCGGCGCTTCGACAAGCTCAGCGTGACGGGGACGCTCAGCGTGAGGCCCGCTCAGCGTGACGGCGCTCAGTGACCGCGCTCAGCGTGAGGGGCGCTACGCGCCCAGATACAGGCCAGCGAACATTGCGTCGACCGCGTAGGTGAAGCCGGGAAGCGTCGCATGCGTGACCGTCTCGCCCGCGCCGAAGCGCGTTACGCTGCCGGCGGCGTGCGCGATCACGGTGCGGTTCGGCGGATCGACGACGAACACGACGCGCGTGCCGCCTGCGAGATAGGCTGCGATCTTCCAATCGAGTTCGCGCTCGGAATCGCCGCTCGAGAGAATTTCGACGGCGAATTCCGGCGCGCGCGGCGGCGCTACGGCGTCGGCATCACCGAGTTGGTCGAGCACGGCGCGCGAGTCGTACGCCACGTCCGGGACGAGCGACGCGAACGTGAACCCCGGCGCGGTGAAGGTGTGGCGCCACTCGTGGTACGCTTCGCCGCGCGCGCCCGCCCACGCGTTGAGCGCCTGCATCCAGCGCGCTTCCAGCGCTTGGTGCCGGCGTTTCGGGCTCATCTTGCGGACGAGACGTCCGTCGATGAGTTCAGTCGCGGGTTCGGTTTCGGGAACGGGGATCGGCGCGAGCATCAAAGACTCCTCACGCCATGCTATCACGCCGCGTTTCTGCAGCGTCAAGCGCCCGTCACCCTGAGCTCGTCGAAGGGCCGCCAGCATCGTGCACGATAGAGACGCGAGCTCATTCGTGCGTGATCTCGGCGGCGCTTCGACAAGCTCAGCATGACGGGGCGCTCAGCGTGACTAGCCGCCGCTGGGGGCGAGCAGGTCGACGGCGCCGTGTGCAGCGAGGCGGTCGCCGATTTTTAGGCCGGACGTGACGAGCGTCGTGCCGCCGTCGGCGTCGCCGATCGTGATCTCGCGCGAGACGAACCCTTCGCCGTCTTTGGTGCGTGCGCGCACGAAGACGACGACGTTGCCGGTTTGCGGATCCTGAACGATCGCGTCGGTGGGGATCAGCACGCCGCGGTGTTCGCCGGCGTCGATCACGACTTCGACGGCGTCGCCGTTTGCCGCGCCGGGCGGAACGCCGGAGAGCACCACCGTACTGGTCTGCGTCGTCGGATCGACGCTCGGGACGACGGACCGGACCACCGCCTGCGCCTTCGCGCCGCCGCGCGCGGCGAGCGTCACCGCGGCGGCGGCGCCGGGATGGATCGCGCGCACAGCGTCGCCGCTGACCGTCACGGTGACGGCCTCCGACTGCGGCGGACCGACGACGATCGCGGGCTGGGTCGGGTCGACCGACTCGCCGGGATGCTTGAGAATCTGCGAAACCACGCCGTCGTTCGGCGCGCGCAGCGTCGCGTTCGTGAGGTTGCGCCGCGCCGCGGCCGCGCGCGCTTGGGCGGAACCCGCGGCGCCCGCGGTCACGCCGACCTGCGCCTGCGCGTTGCGCACGTCGGCTTCGGCCTGTGCGACGTCGGCGCGCGCCTGCGCGACCGCGCCGCCGACCGCATTCTGCGACGACGCGGCCTTCGATTGCGCGGAGACGACATCGGCTCGATCGAGTTGCAGCTGCTGACGCGCCGCCTCGACGTCTTTCTGCGCCGCGACGCCGCCGGCGTACAGCGTCTGCTCGCGCTGCACGGTCCGCTCGTCGGCGGCGACCTTCGCCTGCGCCTGCATCAGCGCGGAACGCGCGCCGGTCGCATCGCTCTGCGCCGATGCCGTTCCCGATTGCAGCGCGGCGAGATGGTTGCGCGCGAGCACGAGGCGCCGCTGCGCGCTCGCCAGCGCGCGCTGCGGCACCGTCCCGCCGCCGTACGCGGCCGAGGCGGCCGCGGCATCGTTCGCCGCTGCCGACGCGTCGAGCGCGAGTCCCGACGTGTCGAGTTCGGCGAGCGGCTGGCCCGCGGTCACTGCCTCGCCGACGTGCACGTCGATCCGCGCGACGATCCCCGATCCGGCGAAGGCGAGCTTCGCGTCGCCGCCGGCGGGAAACCCCACCCGTCCCTGCGCGCGCACGTGCGACGTCAGCGTGCCGAACCGCGCGGTCGCGAGCGGGAGCGACGGTACCGACGACGCCTGCGCATCCGTCGCCGTGGTCGTCTTGCGCACGTTCAGCAGCGCGATCGCGATGACGACGGCGACGACCGCCAGCGCGGCCGCGACCGCGGAAGTGCGGCGGTTCAATCCGAGACCTCCAAGTCGAGCGTCGCCTGAGACTGCAGGCGATCGTACAAGGCGGCGAGCGCGTCGACGGCGGCCTGCGCGTACGCGGCGCGCGCCGACGAGAAATCGAGGCTCGTCGAGGCACCGCTGCGATACCCGAGGGTCGCGGCGTCGAGTTCGGCGCGCGCCGACTGCAACGCAGCCTCGCTCGCGTTCTGTGCTTCGACGGCGGCGGCGGCGTTGCGTGCGGCGGCGCCGACGTCGACAGCGATCTGCCGCGCGACCGAGTCGCGCTTCGCCTCGGCGGTAGTGAGAATCGCCTGTTGGGCGCGCACCTTGGCGCCGAGCGCACCGCCGAGCGGGAGGGTCATCTGGGCGTTGAGGGTGGGGCCGGCGATGGTGAAACCGGAATCGACGCCGCGCGCGTAGCCGCCGCTCACCGTGACCGGCGGGATCACCGCACGCTGCGCGGCCGAGACACCTGCGCGAGCGGCACGTACGTTCTCGTCGGCCGAGCGGATGTCGCCGCGCGTCGCGAGCGCGCGCGAAACCGCTTTGGCGGGATCGAGAAGGTCGGTTCGCGCTACGGTCCCGATCGCCGGTGCGCCGAGCGTTCCGGGCGCGAGGGAGAGTTCGCGTTCGAGCGCGTCGGCGGCGTTCGCGTCGTCGGCTTTCGCGCGCGCCAGATCCGCCTGCGCGCGGGCGAGCGCGACGTCCGCGCGGACGGTGTCGATGCGCGGTGCGTCGCCCGCCTTGAAACGGAGCTGTGCCGCCCGCGAGAACGCTTGCGCGCTCGCCACCGCGTCGGCGCGCGCCTGCGCGACCGAACGCGCCTTGAGCGCCGCGTAGTACAGCCCGATCGTTTTGATTCGTTCGGTGCGCTCGGCGCCGCGCGCGTCGATCTGCGCCGCGCGCAGCGACGCGTTCGCCTGCGCGACCGCCGGCGCGTACGCGAGGACGTCGCCGAGGGTCACCTGCGCGCCGACGGTCGTGATGCGTTGCGCGAGGGTCCCTTCGGCCGCGCCCTGCGGGGCTTCGGCGTACGTCGCGGTTGCGGCGATCCCGTACGTCCCGCGCGCCTGATCGTACGCCGCCTTCGCGGCCGCCACGTTCGCGCGCGCCGTGCGCACGTCGGGCGAGTTCGCGAGCGCGCGCGTCTGCGCGTCGGCGAGCGGCACGGTCGCGAACGCCGTCGCACGCGGGTTAACGGTCGGCGGACTCGGAATCGGCACCGTGCTCGCGACCGGCGCCGCGGACGCCGGCTGGGCCGTCGCGTCGCGCGCGCCGAGCGCGACGAACGCGATCGCGAGCACGCTCGTCGCGATCGCCTGCGCGGGGACGCGCACGCGACGCGATCCGGTGAATGCGGCGTAGAGCACCGGGATCAGGATCAGCGTGAACGCCGTTGCGGTCGAGAGGCCGCCGATGACGGCGATCGCGAGCGGCTTCTCCATCTCGGAGCCGGAGCCCAGACCGAACGCGAGCGGGAGCAGGCCGCCGATCGCGGCGAGGGTCGTCATCAGAATCGGCCGCAGGCGCGTCGAACCGGCGATCACGAGCGCCTGCACCACGTCGGCCCCCGTCTGCACCTGTTTGTTCGCAACGTCGATCAGCAGGATACCGTTCTTGACGACGATCCCGACGAGCAGCAACAGTCCCATGAACGACGAGACGTTGACCGGCGTGCGGGTGAGCACCAGCGCGATCGCGACGCCGATCAGCGCGAGCGGGATCGCCGCGAGAATGACCAGCGGCAAGCGCAGCGAGCCGAACGTCGCGAGCATCACCGAGAACACCAGCGCGATCGCGATTGCGATGACGCTCGCGAACTCGCGAAACGATGCCTGCTGCGTCTCGTACGAGCCGCCGATCGTCGCCGTGTAGCCCGGCGGGAGGCCGAGCTTCGCGATCACCGGCCGCACGCCGGCGATCACCGATGAGAGGCTCGCGCCCTCGATGTTCGCGCTCACGCGCACCACCCGGCGGCCGTTCTCTTCGTTGATGTCGGTGGTGTAGCCGCCGTTCTTTACGCTCGCGAACGTACTCACCGGCGTCGCGCCGCTCTTCGTCATCAGCACGCCGCTCGCCGGCCCGGCCGCGCCGCCCCCGGCGCCTGCGACCAGCACGCGGACGGGAATCTCGGCGTACGTTCCGGCGATCTGCGCTGCGACCGAACCCTGCGCGTTTGCGTCGAGCGCGCTCGAGAGATCGCTGCGCGCGATCCCGAGCGCCGCCAGCCGCGACGCCTGCGGCACGATGCGCAGGGTCGGGTCGTCATAGACGATCCCGTTGTAGGGATCGACAACGCCCTTTACCTTCCCGATCGCGTCGGCGAGCCGCGTCGCGTAGGCGTTGAGCGTCGCTTGATCGGGTCCGCTCAGCACTACCTCGATCGGTTGGGGCGCACCGGAGAGATCGTTGATCTGATCTTCGAGCAGCTGATGGAAGTCGAGTGTCGCCGAGGGCACCGCGGCGGCGATCTGGTCGCGCAGCCGCGCGCTGATTTCCTCGTAGCCAGCGTCGCGTTTGTCGCGCAGCGAGACGCGAATCGTGCCGATGTTCGTCTGCGTCGGCGAGTAGCCGTTGGTGTCGACGCCGGTAAGCCGCCCGACGTGCGCGACGGCCGGATCGCCGACGACGACTCGTTCCATCCGCTGCACCGCCGCATCGGTCGAATCGAGCGACGTTCCCGTCGGCATCGTGTACTTGATCTCGAACTGCCCCTCATCGAGTTTGGGCAGGAAGTCGCTCTGCGACGTCCCGAGCAGCAGGACCGTCACGATCAGCACCGCGGCCGAACCCGCGTAGATGATCGGCCGGTGCGAGAGCGCCCAACGCAGCATCGACACGTAGCGCCGCTCCAGCCGGTCGTCGGCCTTCGCGACGTGACGCGACGTGCCGAGAAACCACCGCGCCAAAATCGGCGTCACCAGCAAGGCCAGTGTGAGCGAGATGATCAGCGACGCCGCGAGCGTGAACGCGAGCGCACGAAAGAAGAATCCCGTGACGCCGGTAAGCAGTCCCAGCGGCAAGAAGACGACCACCGTCGTCGCGGTGGATGCGATCATCGCCTTCGCGATCCCGCTGCTCGCGCGCGAGACCGACTCGTCGAGCGTTTCGTCCTTCGCATCGCCGATGCGGCGCGCGATCGCTTCGATCACGACGATGGCGTCGTCGATGATGAGCCCGACGGCGACGGCCAAGCCGCCGACGCTCATCAGGTTGAGCGTCTGTCCAGAGCGCTCCAGCGCAAAGATCGCGATCGCCATCGCGAGCGGGATCACCGCCGCCGCGACGAGCGTCATCCGCAGGCTGCGCAGGAACGCGTAGATCACCAGCACCGCGAGCAGCGCGCCGAGCAGGATCGCGTCGCGCAGCGACGTCTGCGACGCAACGATCAGCCGCGTCTGGTCCCAGTACTTCACCAGGTGCACGTCGGCGGGAATACGCGGCGCGATCGCGTCGAAGCGGCCGTCGACCTCACGTGCGAGCGTGACGGCGTCAGCCCCGGCCAGCGCGAACGCGTTGACGTTCACCGCGTGCCGTCCGTCGACGGCTGCCTGATCGGTCGAAGGGCCGGTGGTGAGCCGCACGCTGCCGAGCGCACCGACCGGCAGCGTCCCGCCGTTCTTCAGCGGAACGCCGATCGCGGGAGCGACACCGCATCGTGCGGCGCCGCGTCGACGAGCAGCACGTACCGCTGGTGGAACCGTTCCGTAGTGCCGACCGACTCGACGTTCGCCGCATCGCCGATCGCCGTCGCGACCTCGCCCGCGCTCACGCCGGTCGCGGCAAGTTTCCCGGCGTCGAGTTCGACGTGGTACTCCACCGGCGAGCCGCCGACCGCGATGATCCGTCCGAGCCCCGGCGTTCCGGCGAACGACGGGATGATGCGCGTGTCTACGAACTGTTTGAGCGCCGTCTGCGAGAGCACGGTCGAGGTGAGCCCGTACGAGACCACCGGCTCCGCGTTGGGGTTCACGATCACGCCGTCAATCGTCTTCGCCGCCGCGATCGTGCCGCGCACCGACGCCATCGCCTGGTTCACGGCTTCGAGATCGACCCGCGGATCGGTGTGCGGATCGAAATCGATCAGCAGTTCCGCCGAGCCTTGCGTCGACGTTGCGCGCACACGCTGGACCGAGGGCAGCGTCTGGAACGCCGTCTCGAGCGGGCGCGTCACCGCGATGCGCACGCGATCCGGCGGCAGATCGCCGGCGTCGGCGACGACGTCGACGCGCGAGAACGACATCTGCGGGAAGATGCTCTCGGGCGCGATCAGGTACGAGTAGACCCCGAGCGCGGCCAGGACGAGGGCGACGAAGACGGTGACCTTCGCGTTGCGCAGCGCGAAGGAAGGGAGCGATCGCGTCGAGGGCACTGTCCCCGAGCGTACCCAGCGAAGATTACGGCCGCATGAACGAGGGCAGTTCAACCACGACGAGCGCGCCGCCGGTCGCCCGGTTCGCGAGGCGGAGGGTACCGTGCATCGTCGCGACGATCACCGCCGCGATCGCCAGCCCGAGGCCGCTCCCGCCTCCGTCGTCACCGCGCGGACGTGCGGCGTCGTCGCGCCAGAAGCGCTCGGTTGCGTGCGCGAGCGCGGCCTCGCTAAATCCCGGCCCGTCGTCGGCGACCTCGACGCGCACGATGGTGTCGCCGCGGTGGACCGCAATCTCGACCCGGCCGTCGGCCCGAGCGTATTTCAAGGCGTTGTGCAGCACGCACGTGACCGCGCGCCGCACCGCGGGCTCGTGCCCGCACGCCATCGCACCCGGCTCGATCGATTGCGCGATCGCGACGTTGCGCGCGCGCGCGAGCGCGCGCATCCGCTCCGCGGCCTTCGCGGCGGCTCCGCCGACGTCGACCGGCTCCGACACCGCCGACTCCACCGCCTCACCGCGCGCCGCGGCGAGCAGATCGCGGGTGAGCTCTTCGAGATCGTCGGCCTGCTGGGCGATCGAGCGCAGCGCGCGTTCGTACTCGTCGGGCGTGCGCATGCGGCGCAGCATCAGATCGGCCTCGGCGCGGATCACCGAAAGCGGGGCGCGCAGTTCGTGCGACGCGTCGCTGGTAAAACGGCGCTCGCGATCGAACGCGTTCTCGAGACGATCCAGCATGCGGTCGAACGTGAGGCACAACCGTCCGAGTTCGTCATCGCGAACCGGGACCGCGATGCGCCGCGAGAGATCGTGCGCTTCGATCTCCGAGGCGATCTCCGCCAGATGCACGAGCGGCCGCAGCCCGCGCGCGGCGACGAAGCCGCCGCCGATCGCGGCGAACGCGGCGACGACCGGGATCGCCAGCGCAAACGCGAACGCGAGCCGGCGATCGAGGTCTTCGATGCCCTCGAAGTCGCCCCACACGAGCACGGTCCCCAGCGGCGTCTTGCCGACGGGGAGGGCCGCCGCCGAGACGCGCAGCGCGCCTTCCGGCGTGCGCACGGTCTGCGTTCCGCTGATCCCGGTCGCCGCGAGCGAGCGCACCATGTCGGGAAGGTCGACGACCGTGCTCGCGATCGCGCCGCGCTTGCGGCCGAAGACGGCGGCGTTGATCCCGCGCCCGACGATGCGGGCGAACTGCGTGCGGTCGTGCGGATCGAGCGCGATCGTGCCGTCGTGCTGATCGACGATCGCCGAGACCGCGCGAGTCGCAAGCTGCAGGCGGTCGTCGAGCGTGCTGCGCTGGATGCGGTCGACGAGCGCGAGCGTGCCCGCGGCCAAGACGATGAGCGCAACCAGCAGCGCGACGGCATAGGCGAGCGCGAGCTGACCGCGCAGGGTGCGCGGATCGATCGTCACGGCGCGGTGCCGAACCGGTAGCCGGCGCCGCGGACGGTGTGGATCAGCTGCGGTTCGTCTTCCGGGCTCAACTTGCGCCGTAAGCGGCGGATGTAGACTTCGATGACGTTCGACTCCGTCTCGCGGTCGCGTTCCCACAGCGCGTCCTCGAGCATCGGCCGCGTCACGACGCGGCCGGCGTTGCGCATCAAATACTCGAGAAAGGCGGTCTCGCGCGCCGAGAGCGCGATGCGTCGTCCGCCGCGCGCGACGATCCGCGTGCGCAGATCCATCACGACGTCGTCGACCTGCAGGGCGTCGCGCGCCGGGACCGGATCGCGGCGCGTGATCGAGCGCAGCCGTGCTTCGAGCTCGTCGAAGACGAACGGCTTGCGCAGGTAGTCGTCGGCGCCTGCGTCGAGCCCGGTGACGATTTCGTCGACGGTGTCACGCGCGGTGAGCATCAGGATCGGCGTGTGGATGCCGCCGTCGCGCAGAGCGCGCGCCACCGCGAGCCCGTCCTTGCCGGGAAGCATCACGTCGAGCAGGATCGCGTCGTAGGTGCCGTCGAGGGCGACGCGCTCGCCGGCGCTGCCGTCGCGCTCAACGTCGACGACGTGGCCGGACTCGGCCAGCCCGCGGCGCAGGACGTCGGCCAGCGACGGATCATCTTCGATGACGAGCAGCTTCACGCTGACCGCTCGCGCCTGCGCGGCAGCCCGCTCAGGTGGTCGCGCTGACGCGCGCTTCGCGCTTGGTGACGCGCCACACGTTGCGCACGTCTTTCACGTGACCGAGCTTGCGCAGCAGCGTGTGCAGGTGATCGAGGTCGCTGATCTGCGCGGTCATCGAGATGAGCGCGCTCTTGTCGCGCTTCGCGCGCGCGTTCACCGAACTGATCTGCGTCTTGAGCTCGGCGGCGATCCCCAGAACGTCCTGGAGCAGGCCCGCGCGGTCGGTCGCTTCGATCTCGATGTCGACGGAGTGGGTGAGCGCCGACTGGTCGAGCCACTGCGCTTCGAGGATCCGTTCCGGGGCGGCGTTCATGTACGCCGTGTTCGGACAGTCGGCGCGATGGACCGAGACGCCGCGGCCGATCGTGACGAACCCCATGATCGGATCGCCGGGGACCGGGCTGCAGCATTTCGAGAGCCGCACCAGCACGTCGTCGACGCCGGCGATCCGGATGCCGCTCGAGTTGCGCGCGACGCGGCGCGTGGTCGCCGGGCGCGGCAGGGTCGCGATTTCGACGACGTTGTCGGCCTTCGACTCCTCGCGCAGGCGCGCCACGACGCTCGACGCGGTCGCATCGCCGAACCCGATCGCGGCGAACAGGTCGGCGACGCTCTGGTAGTTGAGCTTCTTCGCGACCTTTTCGATCCCGTCGCCGCGCGCGAGGTCGACGCGCACGCCGGCGCGCGCCAGCTCCGCCTCGACGGCCTCCTGGCCGCGCAGGGTGTTCTCTTCCTTGCGCTCTTTGCGGAACCACTGCTTGATCTTGTGCTTCGCACCGCTGGTGCGCACGATCGAGAGCCAGTCGAGCGACGGACGCGCGGCTTTGTTGGTCAGGATCTCGGCGATATCGCCGTTCTTGAGCTGATATTCCAGCGGGACGATCTTGCCGTTGACTTTCGCGCCGACGCAATGGTGGCCGATGTCGGTGTGGACCTGATACGCGAAGTCGAGCGGCGTCGCCGCGGCGGGCATCGAGAACACGTCGCCCTTCGGCGAGAAGATGTACACCTGCGTATCGAACAGGTCGATCTTCAGATTCTCCATGAACACGCGCGAGTCGCGCATGTCGTTCTGCCACTCGAGCAGCGAACGCAGCCAGGTCAGCTTCTGCTCGAAGTCGTCCTTCTTGCCGCCCTCTTTGTAGCGCCAGTGCGCCGCGATCCCGTACTCGCTGGTGCGGTGCATCTCCCACGTGCGGATCTGCACCTCGAGCGGATCACCGCCAGGCCCGACGACCGTCGTGTGCAGCGACTGGTACATGTTGGGCTTGGGCATCGCGATGTAGTCTTTGAAGCGCCCGGGGAGCGGCTTCCACATCGCATGCACCACGCCGAGCGCGCCGTAACAGTCCTTGACCGATTCGGTGATGACGCGAACGGCCGTCAAGTCGTAGATCGTCGAGAAATCACGCCCTTTGAGCATCTTCTTGTGGATCGAGTAGAAGTGCTTGGGGCGGCCCGTGGTGTCGGCGTGCAGGCCGACTTTTTCGAACTCGTCCTTGAGCTCGGTGATCACGCGCTCGACCGTGGCTTCGCGCTCGTTGCGCTTCTTCGCGACGCGTTCGGCGATGTCGCGGTAGGCGTCGGGATCGAGGTAGCGCAGCGCGAGATCTTCGAGGTCCCACTTCACGCGCCAGATCCCGAGGCGGTGCGCGATCGGCGCGTAGATCTCGAGCGTCTCGCGCGCGATCGCCTGCTGCTTGAATGCCGGCAGGCTCGAGAGCGTCCGCATGTTGTGCAGGCGGTCGGCGAGCTTGATGATGATGACGCGGATGTCCTTGGCCATCGCCAGGAACATTTTGCGCAGGTTCTCGACCTGCGCGTCTTCCTTCGATTGGTAGGGGATGCGCGTCAGCTTGGTGACGCCGTCGACCAGCGACGCGATCTCGGCGCCGAATTGTTCGGCCACCTCGTCGTTGGTGATGACGGTGTCTTCGACCACGTCGTGCATGATCGCGGCGGCGATCGTCGCGCGATCCATCTCGAGGTCGGCGAGGATGTCGGCGACCGCCAGGGGGTGCGCGATGTACGACTCGCCCGAGGCGCGGTGTTGGCCTTCGTGGGCCTTGTCGGCCACGTCGTACACACGTTCGAGCCAGCCCTCTTCCAGCGAGGGGTCGTAGTGGCGAACTTTGGCGACGAGGTCCGAGATGGTCATGGCTATATGGCCCTTAGCCTACTAGAAACACAATCGGACATGCAAAGGATTTCGCCGTCACCCTGAGGCGGCGGGGGCTAGTAGTGGATGAAGGACGTGAGTTCGGTGCCGTTCACGGCGGCTCGGCCGCCGAGCGCGACGAGTTCGATCAGGACCGCGACGCCGACGACGTCGGCGCCGAGCTTCTCCAGCAGGCGCAGGGTGGCGTTGATCGTGCCGCCGGTGGCGAGCAGGTCGTCGACGACCAGCACCCGGTGGCCTCGGCCGACCGCATCGGCATGCACTTCCAGGGTGTTCGTCCCGTACTCCAGCGCATATTCCTCGCTGAACTTCTCGCCCGGGAGCTTACCCGGCTTGCGGACGGGAACGAAGCCGGCGCCCAGTTGGTGAGCGACCGGGGCGCCGAGCATATAACCGCGCGCTTCGATCCCTACGACGGCGTCGATCTGTGCGCTGCGGTACTTCTCGACGAAAAGATCGATCGTCGAGCGGAATCCGGCGGGGTCGGCGAGCAGCGGCGTGATATCGCGGAACAGGATCCCCGGGATCGGAAAGTCGGGAATCGCACGGATCAGGGACTCGATCTGGACGGGCACGCCGCCCGGTTCGCGTTCGCGGTCCGGGTGCCTGCGATCCGAGCCAGGGGGAACCACCCGGACGACCAGGACGTTCCTTTCGTGTAATCATTCTCCATTCGGGGAAGATCAGGAGACGCTATGAACGCAAAATTTCTGACGGCGAGCGCGCTCGCCGTCACGATGTCGATCGGGGCCGTCGCTCCGGCGCTGGCCGACGGAGCAGCCAGCACCCGCAACATCATCCTCGGCGGCGCGGCGGCGGCGGTGCTCGTCACCAACTACAACCACAAGAAGCGGATCAAACAGGAAGAGAATCGCGAACAGGCCCGCCGTCAGGCGTCGTACCGTTCGTACTTCTATCACCGCTACGGCTACTACCCGAGCGAACAGCAGTACCGCGACTGGTACTATCGCAACTACGGCACGTATCCGTCGAACTGACGGCGGCTGACGGTCCGACCCGGTTGAAGCCACCCCACCCGGGGTGGCTTTTTCAACGCGGCGAAGCCCTACGATGGTGATCGACTTTCAGCGCTACCGCACGCGGATGATCGTGGCGGTCGCGCTCGCGCTCGCGCTGCACGAGATCGCGCTCTCGCTCGTGCACGGGCCGACGCGCCCGCGCGACGACGAAAGCAACGCGCCGGCGACGCGCATCGCGATCGAGACGCCGAAACCGACACCGCGTCCGACGCCGACGCCGAAGCCGCCGCCCAAGCCGACGATCCCGCCGACGCCGCCGCCGCACATCACGCCGCCGCCGCGCGCCACCGTCGCGCCGATTCAGGTCGCCGGCCGCGCAAAGGGGACGCCGGCGCGTCATCGCGGCGGCGGCGCGCATCACGCGATCGCGAAGGCCGCGCACGGAAAACACGCCGATCCGAACGCATCGGGAAGCGGCACGGGCTCGTCGCACGGGACCGGCAGCGGCAACGCGCCGGGCGTCGGCGGCGGCCTCGGCGGCAACGGCGCGGGGACCGGCGGCAACGGCAACGGCGCGGTCAACGCGAACGCACCGTGCGGCTTCGTCGACTTCGAACCGTTCGCGGCGCCGACGTACCGCGACGGGACGGCGTACGAGCCGATCCGCGCGATGGTGACGTTCCCCGACGGCCACACGGAGACCGAACGGTTCCCGTACAAATGGGTCTATCCGAACGGCGAGCAGAACGATCCGTGGTCGGATACGAATCTGCGCCGGCCGCCGAAAGAGATCCCAATGCAGTTGCCGCCGCCGGGGACCGACACGTCGTCGTTCCCGCCGGTGCTGCAGTACATTTTGCAGCACACGACCTCCGATGGGTACACCAACCTGCAGCCCTGCCCCGGCTCGCGCTAGGGTGCGCACGGTCCATGTCGCCGTCGACGCGCACAACCTCGCGCGCGATGAGCGCGGCATCGGCCGCTACGCGCGCGCCGTGCTCGTTCGCGCGCTGCCCGATCCGCAGTTTCGCTGGACGCTCGTCGTGCGCGATCTGTTTCCGAAGCGAGGCGCGATCGCGCGCGCGCTCGACGGCGCGCAAGCCGCCGTCGCGCGAAGCGTCCCGTCCGACGCCGACGTCGTGTGGTTTCCGTGGAACGGGACGTTTTTGCGCACCGACGTTCCGTCGGTCGCGACCGTGCACGACGCGGCACCGTTCGCGTACCCGCATCCCGAGCCGCGCATCCGCACACGCGAGCAGACGCCGTTTCTAGTCACCGCTTCCACCGCGCGTCGGATCCTGGTACAGTCGGCGTTCACGGCGGGCGAAGTCGAACGGCGTCTCGGCGTTCCGGCGGAACGCATCGTCGTCACGCCGCTGGGCGTCGACGCCGCGTTCGCACCGGGGCCGAGCGCGCCGCCGGCACCGCTCGCCGGGAAGCGCTACGTTTTGCACGTCGGCGCGCACGACGAACGCAAGAACACCGCGACGCTGATCGAGGCGCACCGCCGCGCGTTCTACGCCGGCGACGTCGCGCTCGCGTTCACGCGGCGTCCGCCGCAGGTCCCGCCGGGCGGTGTCGTCGTCGAAGCGCGCGACGATGCCGCGCTCACCGCGCTGTACCGCGGCGCGACGCTGGTCGCCATGCCGTCGCCCTACGAAGGCTTCGGTCTGCCGATGCTCGAGGCGATGGCGAGCGGGACGCCGGTGCTCGCCGCGCGCGCGGGCGCACTCCCCGAAGTCGGCGGAGACGCGGCGGCGTACGTCGACGACGCCTTCGACGCCGACGCGTGGGCGGTCGCGCTGCGCGCGCTCGTCGCCGGCGAAGCGACGCGCACGGCCTTGCGCGCGCGCGGCCTCGCGCGTGCGGCAACCTTCACCTGGGAGCGCTGCACGGCGCAGACGCTCTCCGTCCTGCGCGACGTCGCCGGGGCGTGAAGGCGCTGCTGGTCCTGCGTCCCGACGCGGGGGCACGCCCCGACGGCGACCTCGTGCACGCCGAGCGCGCCGGGGCCGCGGTGCGGCAGTTCGGCGTGCAGGTCGACGTCGTCGCCTCCGACGCGCCCGACGCGCGCGGCTACGATCTCGCGCACGTCTTCGGCGTCTTCGAGCCCGACGTCGCGCGCCGCCAGCTCGAGGCGCTGCGCGTGCAGTCGGTCCCGATCGTCCTCTCGCCGATCTGGCTCGATCTGCGCGCGTACGCCGCGATCGCACCGCGCGTCGAGCACGCGCTCGCCGCGCGTTCGCCGGCGGCGGTCGAGACGCGGCTCGCGCGCTTGCGGCGCGAGGCCGAGATGCTGCCGTGGACCGGCCGGGCGGTGCGCGCGGCGAACCGGCGCCTCGCCGTGCAGCGCGCCGCGATCGCTCTCGCCGACATCCTCCTGCCCGCGAGCGAGGTGGAAGCGTATCTCTACGGCGAGCGTCTCGGACTGACCGCGATGCCGTTCGTCGTCGCACCGCTCGGCGTCGACGACGACGCGTTCGACATCCAGCGGCCGGCGCAGCGCAACGGCGTGCTGTGCGCCGGCCGCGTCGAGTCGAAGAAAAACCAGGCCGCGCTGCTGTACGCGCTGCGAGACGTCGACGTCGACGTGACGATCGTCGGGACGGCGTACGATCCGGTGTACCTCGCGCTGTGCAAGCGGTACGCGACGCCGCGCACGCGGTTCGTCGACCACGCGCCGCGCGAGCGCGTGCTGGCGATGATGGCGCGCGCCGCGGTGCACGCGCACCCCTCGTGGCTGGAGAGCCCCGGGCTCTCGTCGCTCGAGGCGGCGGCGACGGGCACGCGCATCGTGGCCGGCGACCGCGGCTGCGAGCGCGAGTACTTCGGCTCGGACGTCGACTACGCCGATCCCGCCGAGCCGGCGACGATCCGCCGCGCCGTCTTGCGCGCGTTCGAGCGCGGCGAGCGCGAGCGCGGCGACGCGCTCGAGCGCCGGCTCGGCTCGCGCACCTGGCAGCGGCACGGCGAAGCGACCGTCGACGCGTACTACCGGGCCGTGGTGCATCGGCGCCGATGAAGGTCCTGTTGGTCGTCCGTCCCGATGCCGCGGAGAAACTCGGCGGCGACGTCGTCGTCGCCGGCTATGCGCACGACGCGCTGCGCGCGCTCGGCGTCGACGCCGACCTGATCGCGTCGACGCAGCCCGATCTTCGCGGATACGACGTCGCACACGTCTTCGGCATCTTCGAGCCGGCGTTCGCGCGCCCGCAGATCGACGCGGTTCGCCGCTTCGGAACTCCGCTGGTCGTCTCGCCGATCTGGTGGGATCGCACGGCGCTCTTCGTCGCGTCGCCGCGCGTCGAACGCGCACTCGCGCGCGACGCACGCGCGGCGACTCGGGCGATCGCGCGGGTGCGCGAACGCGAACGCGCACTCGTCGCCGCACCCGGATCGGGCGCGCTGCGGCGGCTGCGCGAACAGTCGGCGCTGCTCGCCGCCGCCGACGCGGTGGTCGCGGCGAGCGAGGTCGAAGCCTTCGCGTGCTCGACCGGCCTCGGCGTCACCGAACCGTCGTACTTCATCGCCCACTACGCCGTCGAATTCGCAGACGACGACGGCGCAGCGCGCGCTGCGCGCGCGGGCGTCGCATGCATCGGTCGGCTGGAGTCGCTGAAGAATCAAGCTGTCGTTCTGTTCGCTCTGCGCGACCTCGACGTCGACGTGACGCTCGTCGGACGCGCCTACGACGAGCGCTACGCCGCGCTCTGCCGCCGCTGGGCAACGCCGCGCACGCGCTTCGTCGACCGGCTCGCCGCGGAGGAGCTGCGCGCGCTGTTCGCGCGCAGCGCGGTGCACGTCCTCGCGTCGTGGGGCGATCTCCCGGGGCTCGTCTCGCTGGAGGCCGCGTCGCTGGGCGCGCGCGTCATCGCCGGCGCGCGAGGCTCGGAGCGCGAGTACCTCGGTTCCGAGGCGTCGTACGTCGACCCGCTCGACGTCGACGGCATCCGCCGTGCCGTCGTGCGCGCGCTCGAGGCGCCGCCGCGCCCGTCCGGCGACGCGCTCGACCGCCGGCTGCGCGCACGCACGTGGCGGCGTCACGCGGAGACGCTGCTCGACGCGTACGCGCACGCGAGCGGTGAGCGGCGGTGAGGCTGCTGGTCGCCGCCGAACGGCTCGGACCGCTCGGCGGGATGGAACGCGCGCTCGGCGTGCTGCTCCCCGCTCTCGCCGCGCGCGGCGCGCAGGTGCGCGTCCTCGCGCGCACCATCGCCGCGCCGCCGAGCGGCCTCGACGCAAGCGTGATCTCCTGGGCGGAGGAGCACGCACCGCCGGATCCCGCGGCGGCGAATGCCGTGCACGACGCGATCCGCGCGTTCGCCCCCGACGCGGCGCTCGCCGCGAACGTGATGGACGCCGGCGTCGTCGCCGCGCTGCGGTCGGTGCCGCGCGTCGTCTATCAGGTGCACGATCACCGGCCGTTCTGTCCGAACGGCGACCGGCGCTTTCCGCGCACGGGCGCGAACTGCACGCACGCGCTCGGCGGCGCGTGCGTGCTGCACGCGCTCACCGACGGCTGCGCTTACGGTCCGCGCCCGCGCACCCTGCAGCTGCTGCGCCGGCGGGAGGCGCTGCGCGACGCGATCGCGGGCGCCGACGCGGTGGCGGCGGCGTCGCGTTACGTTGCCGCCCTCGCGCGGCGCAGCGGGATCGACGCGGCGCGCGTGAACGAGATCCCGATGCCGCTCCCCGACGACGCGTTCGCGTCGCCGGTCGTGGAGACGCCGGCAGGGATCGTCGCGTTCGCCGGCCGCGTCGTCGCGCAGAAAGGCTTGCTGTCGCTCGTGCGCGCGATCGGGCGCATCGACGCGGCGCGGCGGCCGCGGCTCGACGTGTACGGCGACGGTCCCGAACTCGCCGAGGCGACCGCGTGTGCGGGCCGGCTCGATGTCGCACTGACCGCGTTCGGCAGCGTCGATCCGGCGGCGGTGCGGGACGGCTTCGACCGCGCGACGGTGGCGGCGGTGCCGTCGCTATGGGCCGAGCCGTTCGGCCTCGCCGGGATCGAGGCGCATGCGCGCGGGCGCGCGGTCGTCGCGTACGATGCGGGCGGGATCGATGCGTGGCTGCGCGACGGGCGCAACGGGCTCGCGGTGACGCTCGGCGACGAAGCCGCGTTGGCGCGCGCGCTCGCACGTCTCCTCGACGACGACGCACTGCGAACGCGCCTCGCGACGCAAGGGCGTGCCGATGCCGAGCGCTTTCGTCTCGGGCCGGCGGTCGACGCGCTATGGGATCTGCTCAGCGGCGGGTAAGCACGTCGATCGTCCAGGCGTCGCCGTTCCAGGCGAAATGCAGGCGTTCGTGCACGACGCGCGCCGGGCGCCCGCCGCGCGCCGGCGCGGTCAGCGTGACCGCGACCGTCCGGCCCGACGTCTCGCGCGCGTTGACGTCGGCGTCGCTGAAGTCGCGGTAGCGCTCCGCGAGCTGCGCGTCGGAGATGCCGGAGCGCGCTCCTCCGGAGAGCATCGCGCCGGCGGGCACCCAATGCGCGGCCTCGACTTGCCCGTAGAATCGCTCGACGAGCGCGGTGAAATCGGGCTCGCCGGGCGGCGTCGCCGGATGCGTCGTGCTCGCGGTGCTCGCCGCGTGCGGCGCGCAGCCCGCGGCGAGCAGGACGGTCAGCACGACGGCGCGGCTGCGGGACGTCATCCGGCTAGAAGCAACGCCGGGAGCCGGGAGCCCTGCCGCCGTAGCGAACCGGATGCGCTGGATCTCCGCCGGTACCGTCGTCCTCATGCTGTTCGCGGCATCGTGCGCCGCCGCACCCGCGTCGCACGACGTGCCGAAACCGGCGGCCTGCGATGCAACCGTAAACAAACCGCTCGGCGACCTCGTCGCGCAAGAGACGATGCAGCCCGTCGACAACGTCATGGTGTGCGGTACGACGATCGGTCCGTCGCGGCCGCAGCGCGCCGGTGCGCACGGCGGCCACCAGCTGATCCCGCTGCGCGCGCCGGTCGACGGCGGAAGCGTGCTCGTCGAAGTGGTGACCAACGACGAACTCGACGGCCGCGTCACGGCGCCGCGCGGCGCGACCGTGTTCGCGTACGGCCAGTATTTTCACACCTCGCGCCGCCAGCGTCCGTTCAAGGCCGGAATTCACGACGTCCACTGCGCGACGCACCGCGGCGCCGACAACGGCTGGGTCGTCGTCAACGGCGTCTCGTACCCGCGCGGTTCATGCCCGCTGTACTGACGCGAGCCGCTCAGCGCAGCAGCGGGACGCCGCTCGGGTAGATCGGGCGGTCGACGAGCGCTTCGAGCACTTCGGGGCGCGCGGTGAGGACGACGTCGGAGAAGCGCGCGAACGCCTCGCGTTCGGCTTCGCCTTCGGCGTACCGTTCGGTCTGGGTGAGGTCGACTTTGCCGTTGACGGTGAGGAAGCGCAGATAACGCCCGTCGTCGTCTTCGCCGGTTTCGACGAGCCCGCCGTCTTCGAAGATCCGCGCCGCGGCGGAGACCGTCGAGCCCTCAACGCGGTCGAAGTCGAGCGTCGCGGCGATGTCGGCGTAGGTGGAGCGCAGGACGCCGCCCGACGCCATCTTCTTCATCGCGGCGTAGAGCGCGCGCAGGGTCTCCAGCCGCGGGGCGGCGCGATCGATGATGTAGTCGTTGATGCCGCGGTCGCGCTCGCCGAAGAGCAGGTGAATCGACGCGTCCGCGCCGTCGCGCCCGGCGCGCCCCGACTGCTGGTTGAATTCGGTGAAATCGAAATTGAGGTGGTAGAGAAAGACGTGGCCCACGTCGGGCAGGTCGATCCCTTCGCCGAACGCCGAGGTCGCGACGACGACGCGCAGGAGACCGTCGCGGAAGTAGCGCTCGACGTCGGCGCGCTCGGCGCTCGCGACGCCGGCATGATAGAACGCGACGACGTCGCCGAGCGATCGGCGCAGCTTCTCCGCGGTCTTCGTCGCCTCGCTGCGTGAATTGCAGTAGACGATCGCCTTTGCGCCGTCGGCGGCGATCCGTTCGATGTAGGCGAGTTTGTTGGTCGTGCCCCGCGCGTCGACGACGTGCAGGTTGTCGCGCACCGTCGGATCGATCACCCAGGCGTCGACGTTCAGCGTGCGGCGGATCGTTGCGAACGCTTCGTCGCCGGCGGTCGCGGTGAGCGCGAGGACCTGCGGGCTGCCGAGCGCTTCGATCGCACCGGCGATGCGCTGGTAGGCGGCGCGGTGCGTCGACTCGTGCAGATGGTGCGCTTCGTCGACGACGATCAACGACGGGTGCGACGCGATCGTGCGGAAGCGGTCGAGGTGAAACTGCACGAACTCGGGCGTCGCGCAGATGATGTCCCACGTCCCCGCGTCGAGCGCGTCGTTAAGCGCCGCGCGCTCGCCGGCGTCGATCGCGCCGTTGGCGCGGTGGATGCGCAGGCCGAGCGGCTCCAGGCGGCGGACGAGAGCTTCGTACTGGTCGTTCGCGAGCGCGCGCAGCGGGTAGAGCACGACGGTCTTCTCACCGCGTTCGAGCGCGCGCACCGCGGCGGGATATTGGAAGCAGAGGGATTTGCCGCGGCCGGTCCCCAGCACGGCGAGCGTGTTGCGGCCGGCGTCGAGGCGATCGAGGACGGCGCGCTGGGCGTCGCGCAGCTCGCGGTCGCCGATCAGCGCGCGCAGGACGTCGGCGCTCGCGACGCTGCTGCGCGCGCGCGACTCGCGCGCCGTGCGGCGGCGCTCGCGCGTGACGTAGATGTTGATCCCGAAAGAGCGCGTTCCGGTGCCGCCGGTGAGCGCGGTGACTTCGGCGGTGTACTGTTCGCCGCCGTCAATGTTGGGGGCGATG
This sequence comes from Vulcanimicrobium alpinum, assembly GCF_027923555.1. Lineage (GTDB taxonomy): Bacteria > Vulcanimicrobiota > Vulcanimicrobiia > Vulcanimicrobiales > Vulcanimicrobiaceae > Vulcanimicrobium > Vulcanimicrobium alpinum. The sequence continues at coordinate 2,778,657 of NZ_AP025523.1, forward strand.
CGCGCGGCGATCTCGCGCTTGACGTAGCCGATGTGGAGCGTGCCGTATCGTACGGCGACGGCGCTCGGGTCGTGGGCGTTCTCCGGATCGCGCTGCAGTGCGAGCGCGTCGCCGGGACGCAGGCCGGCGATCGTGTCCTGACGGCCTTCGAAGGTGACGCCGACGACTTTGGTGTTGAAGCCCGTGGCGTCGCCGATGGTGGCGTAGGGATCGCGTGAGAGGTAGGCGTCGGCCTTCGCGTAGAGCGCGTCGAGGAACGCCGTAGCAGGCCGCGATTCGGGCTGCGCTTCGGCGGGCTCGGCGTGACGGGGTTGCGCCTCGGCGGGCTCGGCGTGACGGGGTTCGGGGTCGTCGAAGTGCGCGAGAAGCCGCTCGAAGGCGGCTTCTGACGGGGTCGGGGGCGGGAGGCGCCGCTCGGGCACGGTGCGCGGGTTTAGGGCTTTGGTTCGTGCGCGACCGGCTCGGGCGGGGCGGGCGTGCCGTCGTGCTTGTCGTCGCCGAGGTTCAAGCGGATCTCTTCGTGACCCAGTTCGGCCGCTTCGTCGTGCAGGCCCATCGCCTGCGCGTCGAGCGGGTCGATCTCGCGGTTGTGCGCCTCGCCGCGCACGTCGCGATGAGCGTCGCCGCGCACGTCTCCATGAACGTCGTGGTGCGCGTCGCCGTAGTGATCGTCGTGCGCGTCGGTGTAGTGGTCGTCGTGCGCGTCGTGGTCGTCGTCGAGTGCGCCGTGCGGACTGGTCCGTTCGGGAACGCCGAAGTTGCGTTTCTCGTACTTCTCAAAGTCGACGTCATCGGCGCGGTTGCGTTTGTAGCGCACCGGTCGCGATGCTCCGCGCGAGGCGTTCTCGCGCTCGCGTTCGCGGCGCGCGCGGCGCAGCGCGGCGATCTCTTCACGATCTTTCTGTGCCGCGGCGGCGGTTTGTGCCCGCGCCTGCGCGACCGTCTTCGGCTGCTCGAGCGACGAGCTGCGGAAGATGCGGCGATCTTTCGAACGCTTCTGCAGCACCGCGACGAGCGGCGCGGAGTAGAAGATCGAGTGGTAGCCGCCCGAGCAGATCCCGACCAGCAGGGCGAAGGCGAAGTTCTGCAGCGAGGCGCCGCCGAACGCGAGCAGCGCGACCAGCGTGATCACGACGGTCGCCAGCGTGTTCACCGAGCGCGTCATCGTCTGCAGGATCGACGTGTTGACGATCTCGTCGAACCCCTTGCCGTCCATCACCTTGACGTTCTCGCGGATCCGGTCGAGGATGACGATCGTATCCATCACCGAGTATCCGATGACGGTCAGCACCGCGGCCAGGAACGCGTCGTCCACCCGCTTCCCGGCGATCGCGTAAATCCCGATCATCATCAGCGAGTCGCGCACGAGCGCGACGACGCAGACCCAGCCGAAGATCAGGTTCCAGCCGAAGCGGAACGCGATGTAGAGGAACTGGATCGAGATCGCGATGACGAGCGCCTTGAGCGCGTTGAAGAGGTACTCGTGCGAGAGCGACGGTCCGACCGTCGAGATCGACGAAGCGCTACGGTCGACCGTGCCGACCGTCGCCAGCGCGCTCCACAGCGGCGCCGAGTTGTTCCCGAAGTCGTGCTGGGTCTCGATCGTCCAACGCTCGCCGACCGGCTCGCCGGGCTTCGAGAGCGTGTTGACGCGCGCGTCGGTGACCTGCACGGAGGTGAGCGCGGCGAGCAGCTTGTTCTTGTCGGCGGGCTTCGCGAACTTCACCGCGACGTCGGTGCCGCCGGTGAACGAAAGTCCCAGGCGCAGCGGCGCGCCGGTCTTCACGACGTTGAAGATCATCATCGCGACACCCAGGCCGATGATGATGTACGAGATCGCCGAGACGGTGCGGAACCAGCCGACGACGTTCCAGTTGAGGCGCCGGAAAAACATCTAGCGGACCTCCGCCAGCGGGCCGGGCGCGGCGAGCTTGCCGCCGGCTCCGTACGCGCCCTTCGAGGTCACCAGATCGTTGTCGACGACGACGTCCATGAAGAAGCGCGTGATCACGACGGCGGTGAGCAGCGAGAACACGGTTCCCCAGAACAGCGTGTAGGCGAAGCCCTTCACCGTTCCGGTGCCGAGAACGTAGAGCACGCCCGCGCCGACGATCGTCGTGAAGTGCGAGTCGAAGACCGAACTGAACGCGCGCTGGAAGCCGATCTTCACCGCGGCGCGCAGGCTCTTGCCGGCCCACAACTCCTCTTTGAGACGCTCGAAGATCAGGACGTTCGCGTCGACCGCCATACCGATGGAGAGCACGAAGCCCGCGATCCCCGGCAGGGTCAGCACCGCGTGGGCGACCGAGAGCAGCGCGAGCAGCATCAGAACGTAGACGAAGAGCGCGAGGTCGGCGAGCACGCCCGGCAGGCGGTACACGAACGCCATGAAGAGCAGGACGAGCGCGAGGCCGACGATCGACGCGTAGAGCGACTTGACCAGGTCTTCTTTGCCGAGCTGCGGGCCGACATCGTCCTTCGAGATGATCGTCGTCGGGACGGGGAGCGCGCCGGCGTTGAGTTCGTTGGCGAGCGTCGCGACCTGATCTTCCGTGAACGTCCCGTGGATCATCCCGTCGGTCGAGATAATCCCTTCGATGCGCGCCGAGCTGACGTAGCGCTTGTCGAGAAAGATGGTGAGCTGCTGCAGCATGTGGTCGCGCGTGAGCGTCGCGAACTTGGTCGGGTTCTTCGTCGTGAAGTCGACCTGCGGCTCACCGCCCTGACCGAAGCCCGGGTGCGCGCTCTTGAGTTCCGCGCCGGTGTAGACGACCGGTCCGCAATCCTTGTAGGCGCCGCCGCCGTCCTTCGCACCCTGCTCCGCGTACTTCTTGTCACCGTCGGCACGGGTGACGACTTGCGGCGGGCAGATCTTGAAGTCGAGGACGGCCGACTCTTTGAGCAGGCGCTCGAGCTCGTCGGAGTTCTTCAGCGCCGGGACCTCGACGAGGAGCCGATCGGTACCGACCTTCGTGATCACCGGCTCCGAGACGCCGAGCGCGTTGACGCGCTTCTCGACGACCAGTTCGACCTGGTTCTGCACGTCCGACGTGATGGTTTTCACGTCGGGCGTGGTCTGGAGCTGGAGCAGCACGCGCGCGCCGCCCTGAAGGTCGAGGCCCAAGTGGATCTTCTGCTGGATCGGAACGATCGCCCAAATGCAGAGCCCGACGAGTGCCACAAGGAGGACCGCTTGGAACGGCCTCTTGAGCTTATTCCACATTACCGTTTTTCGACCGGGGAGCCGTCGACGTCACCGGGGCGCAGGGCACCCGCAAGCCGTCCTCCGGCGGGGAAGGGGAGAACCCCCGGATCGTAGCATGGGGGCCGAACAGCGTCAAACGACGTTGCGGTCGTCCGGACCAATGTAGGGAGAGGGGGCCCGGACTCTCGGAGGGCGCCGAATGACGGACTCCAAGGGAGTTGATGCAGGACTCCTGCAGACGCGCTATCGGCTCACGAAGCAACGCGCAGCGATCCTGCGCGCCCTCGAAGACGGTGCGCACCTGACGGCCGAAGCGATCCACGAACGCGTGCGCGCGGAACTGCCGGCCGTGAGTCTGGGGACGATCTACCGCACCCTCGACATCCTGCGCGCGATCGGCCTGGTGCAGGTCTTCGCGCACGGCGGCGCCGCCCGCTACGAAGCCGCGCTCGATAAACACCATCATCTCGTCTGCGTCGCGTGCAACGAGATCGTGAACGTCCCCGCGCCGCAAGTCGCCGCGCTCGCTCTCGCCATCGCGCAAGACAACCGCTACTCCGGAGTCGACGCGACGCTGACGGTCAACGGAAGATGCGCGCGCTGCGCGGGGCTCGCCCGCAACGGTACCGGCGGCGACTGACTACGCCGGGATCAAGCCCGGGAGCAGCGGCGGGACGTCGATCGGCTCGGCGCGTTCGGCGAACGCGCAGAACGACGACGCGGCGCGGAGCTGCGCGACCGTCGTGCACGACGTCGCGAGGATGCGCGGCGAGCACACCAGCACCGCAAGCGCGCGTCCGCGCGAGACGGCGACGTTGAAGCGGTTCTCCTCGAGCAGGAAGTCGGCACCGCGCGGCGCGTCCTCGGCGCTCGACGCCGCGAGGCTGTAGATGACGACGGCCGCCTCCTGGCCCTGGAACTTGTCGACGGTGCCGACCCGCACGCCGGCGCCGAAACGCATCTGCAGCGCGCGGCGCAGCGCGGCGACCTGCACGTTGTAGGGCGAGACGACCAGAATATCGTCGACGCCGATCGTGCGACGGTGCCCCTCGGCGTCAACGAACGTCCCGCCGAGCAGACCGCAGACGATCTCGCCCACGGCTTCGACCTCTTCCGGTGACGACTGCGCGTTGCCGGCATGCTCGACCGGCACGTAGCGCAGACCCGCGCCATCGAACCACGGCGACTCGATGCGCTGGCGCGCGCACGACGCCGCCGCGCCGAGACGCCCGTCGTAAACGAGTTCGGAGATGAAGCCGCAGAGCGCGGGATGCATGCGGAACGTACGATCGAGAAAGACGCCGCGATCCCCGGCGATCGTGCCGGTGTCGCCGAGCAGGTGCGTCAGAATCGAGGCCGCGGCACCCTCCGGGTGCGTGCCGAGCGAGACGTGCGCCAACTGTAGCGGGTCGCCGAGCAGCAGCACATTCTCGGCGTTCACCGCCATCGCGATCGCGTCGGCGAGCGAGACCTGCCCCGCTTCGTCGATGACGAGGACGTCGACCGGCGCGAGATCTTTGTGCGCGAACAGCCACGACGTCCCGGCGACCAGGTTGTAGGCGGAGAAATCGGAGGTCGTCCCGACGTTGTCGAACGCCGCCTCGTCGAACAGCGGCGTGTAGCGCGACTCTACGTTCTTTCCGCTGCATTTCTTGACGCCGCGCACGACGACGTCGCGCGACGCCGCGGCGCGTTCGACCGAACGCAAGAGGTTGTGGATCGCGTGATGACTGTTCGACGTGACGCCGACGCGTTTGCCGGCCGCGAGCAGGTCGGCGATCACGTGCCCGCCGGCGTAGCTCTTCCCGGTCCCCGGCGGCCCCTGCACGACCAGTGCCGACCGATCGAGATCGAGCACGAGCGACGCGACGTCGCGCGGATCGATCGCTTCGGCGCCGGGCCGGATCGCCGGCTGCAGCGGCAGCCCCGGCAGGCGGCCGCGCAGGCGCGGGATCTCGCGGTGCAGCAGCGAGAGCGCGGCCGGGAAGCGCGCCGCGGCGCTCCCGTCGAGGACCGCGTCGGCGAAGCGCGCGAGCGCGTCCTTCTGTTCCTCGCGCTTCATCGGACCGCCGGGCCCGAGCGCCACCGGATGCGGCGACGACTCCGCGCGCTTGATCGCGACGGTGCGCGCGTCGTCGTCGATGCGCACGATATCGACACCGAGCCCGGACGCCAGATCGACCGGCGCGATCCCCAATTTGAATTGCTGCGGCGGATAGGAATAGGTGTAGGCGAAATTGCGATCCCGTTCGCCGACCTTGTACGGCGCGACATCCGCGCGCAGCGTCAGGCCGCCGAGCGTCTCATCGTCGTCCTCGACCGGATCGAAGCCGCCGTAGCGCTCGAGGCGGTCGAAGTACGCCCACCACACCGGCTTGTCTTCGCGCCGGTGATAGGCAAGGAGGTTCGCGAGCAGACGACGCGGCTCGCCTTCGGGTGCCTCGAGCAGCTTGCGCTGTCGCGCGTCGAGCTCGGCGTCGCGCGCGCGCTCCGCTTCCGTCGGTTCCTTCGGATCGATCGGCGCGCGCCACTCCGGCACCTCGCCGAACTGCTCGCGCGCTTCGTCGCGCAGGGTCACGAGCCAGCGATGGAGCGCGTGCGTCGAGACGCAGTCTTCTTCGTTGTACTGCACGATCGCGGCGCGCAGCGCCGAGTCGCGGCCCGGATCCATGAGATACTGCTCGAAGGCGACGATCGACTGATCGCCCTTGCGCACCTCGGCGTCGCGGCCGAATCCGTAGAACGTCTCGAGCTTCTTGATCGAGTAGCCGTCGTGCGACTGCGCCAGCGCGCCTTTCACGACGGCGTACAGATCGACGAGCACGCCGCCGCGCAAGAGCGCGTCGACCTCGGCCTCAAGCGTACCGTGCTGCATCGCCAGCCGGCGCAGCGCCGACTTCTCGTACGACGCGTAGTGGTAGACGTGCGCGCCGGGATGGCGGCGGCGATATGCGACGAGCCAGTCGATGAAGCGTTCGAACGCGAGCCGCTCTTCATCGCGCGTTTCGCCCCACTCGGCGCGGTAGCCGCGTTCGGGGCCGTCGACGTAGGCGCCGAAGAGGTACTCGAGCCCGCGCCCCGGCTCGTAGAGCGGGTCGCCTTCCATGTCGAAGTACACATCGGCCGGGTCCGGCGCCGGCAGCAGTGCGAAACCGCAGCCGCCGCGCGGGGCGAGAAGTTCGTAGCGCGCGATCCCCGACTCACGGTGCGCCCGCTGCAGCCGCGCCTGTCGGCGCAGAGTCGCGAACGTCGCGTCGCCGATCCCGGCGGGCTTCGCGTTGGTCGGGGCGACGGCGAGCGCAGCGAGCGTCGTGATCCCGACGTCGTCGAGGCGCGCGATCTGTCCGCGCCGGATCCCCGCCACCTGCGAGAGGTGGTCGACCCGCTTGCGCTGCGCGTCGCAGCGCTCGAGCCACGCGCACTGCTCGCACGCGCCGACGCGGTCGGGGACGGCGTGCGGGTCGAGCACCGGCGCCGCCGCTTCGAGCCGCGCACGCGCGGCGCGGACGTACGCGACGTAGTGCGCGGGATCGTACGTCTCTTCCCGGCCGTCGCCGTAGAGCGCGCGCAGCCGCGCCGGAAGGACGCCCTGCACCGCGGCGACGAGGTCGGCGTAGACGCACAGCTGCACGACGAACGCGGCGCGTTCGCGGATCGCCAGCTTCGCGTCGGCGACGTCGTACGACCACGCGCCGAGGCGGCTCGGGACGTCGACGCGCACGAGAAAGTCGGCGCGGCCGCTCCAGCGGCTGTCGGCGAGCGTCGCCTGGTAGATCACGTCGGCGCCGGCGCGCATCAGCGCGACGGTGCGTTCGGCCGCCGCGCGGGTCGCGCGCAGGGAGCCGTCGCCCTCGTCGACCCGCACGACGTGGCGGTCCTCGGCCTCGAGCCGCGCGAGCGCGGCGCGTTCGTGCAGCGCGCCCTTGCGCGCGATGATCGCCAGGGTCGGATCGCTCGGCGGCGCCGCGATCCGCGTCTCGAGCCCGAGCGCGTTCAGCGCCAGCTTGTGCGGGCAGGCCAGAAAGTCGTTCAGATCGGAGGCCGCGTACACGACCTCCCCGTCAAGCCGCAGCACCGGCGCTCACCCCCAGGGACACGGAGCGAGTCTCGCACCGGCGAGTGCCAGCAGGGTGGCAGCCTATGACGAGCCGTCGCCTCCTGGGAGCGCGAGCTCGCGGCGGGTCTCCAGATACGCCTTGGCCTTGCCGACCTCGTCGCTGAGCGCATCGACGGTGCGCTCCATCGACGAGAGCGCCTTGATGCGGTAGTCAGCCATCGAATCGATCGTCGCGCGCACGTTCGCGAACGCTTCCTTGAGCTTCTCGACGTCGATCGTCGCGCTCGCCGCGCCCTCCTGAATGCGGACGGCGTTGCTGCGCAGCATCTGCGAGGTTGCGACGATCAGGTTGGAGGTCGTCCCCTGCAGCGCGGTGATCTGGTCGAGGACGAGCTTCTGGTTCGCGACCGCCTGCGCCGTGATTACCGCGGTGCGCAGCGCCGCGACCGTCGTCGTCGTCGCGCGGTCGACGCCTTTGATCAGTTCGGCGTTGTTGCGCTTGATGAGATCGAGCGCCATGTAGCCCTGCACGTTCACGGCGAGCTGGGTCGCGATGTCCTGCTGCTTCTGGCGCGCGGCGAAGAGGATCTCCTCGCGCAGCGCGTGTGCCTTTTCCGGATCGGTCGCGTCGAGCGTATCGGCTTCTTTTTCGACCGCGTCGGCGAGCGCACGCGCGAGATAGCCGTGCTTCTCGAGTTCGCCCATCAGCGTCCACATGTTCGACTTTTCCTGCTCGATCGACGCGTTGTCGCGCAGCAGTTCGTCCTTGCCGTGGCGCAGCGCCTCGATGATCGCGTTGAGGTGACCTTGCGAGGATTCGTAGCCGCGGAAATAGTCGCGCAGTTTGTTGCCGAACGGCAGGACGCCGAGGAGCTTGCGCGGCGAGAAGAGATCGCCCTGACGTGAGGGATCGAGCTTCTCGACTGTGCTGCGCAGATCGAGCAGCGTCTTCGCGACCGGCGAGCCTTCGTCGAGCGCGGCCATCGCGCGCGTCGGCCGATCGAGCAGGCGGTTCGAGATGTTGGCGGAGCGCTGGATATCGGCGTTGCCGAGCGCCTCGAGCGTTTGCACGTACTTCTTGTAGAGATCGCTCTCGGGCGCGAGCCGGGTGAATTCGTGCGCAAGCGCCTCGGCCTGCGTTTGCAGTGCGACGCGCGCATCGGGCGGGACCGGCACTTTCCCGATCGCCTCCGCCGGCGCGACGGCCGTCACGGGCTCGGGCGGCGTCAGCATCGGCGGCTGGAGTTGATCGTCGGACATGATGCTCCTCGGCTAGCGATCGTTGATGTCGAGTTCGCGCCTGGCGCCCGCGAGTACGCGCTCGTAGACGGCGCCGGGATCGCCGGCGCGCGGCCCGTCGCCGCCGCCGAACATGCCGGTGTCTTCCGCGACCTCGGCGGCCTCGCCGAAGGTCTTCAGCAGTTCGCCGAAACCACCGAGCAGATCGCCGAATCCGCCCATCGTCAGTCGTTCAATCCGACCTGGAAGGTCAACGGTACGGGCTTCGGTTCGCCGCGCTTCTCGACCGACGTCCCGATCGCCATGAACTCGATCACGTGCGGGCTCCAGATGTGGGTCTTCTCGACGATCTGCATCCCGATGATCCCGTCGGCGCCGTGCGCTTCGGCTTCCGCCTGCATGCGGCTCATCGCGAGTTCGCGCGCGTCGTAGATCGCCTCGGTGTAGTTGTTGAGTTCGACGTTGTTGCCGAGCGTGCGCATCGCCTGCATGAAGCCCTGGTGCGCAATGTGGTACACGCAATTGCCCAGTACGAGTTCGCGCGGAACGTAGCCGGTCGAGGTGACGAGCTTGTAGAAATCCTGGACGCTGAAATCCGAGGTGAACGGTTTGTTGTCGCGCGTGCGCCACGTCCCGGAGTTCTCCGGCCCCTTCACCGCCGTCCCAACCGCGATGAACTCCAGCGCGTTCTCGGCCCACGCGTAGCCGCCGACTTCAAGCCGCACGCCGACGATGCCGTCGGCGCCCAGCACGTCGGCTTCTTCTTCCATCCGCGACATCGCGAACTCGCGCGCCTCGTACATCGCGGCGCTCAGATACTGCAGTTCCTGATTCTGATAGAAGTTGCCGTACTGGATCCCGACGTGGTAGATCGAACTGCCGAGGACGAGTCCCAACGGCCGCCATCCCAGCTGTTCGAGCAGGACGAACTCCGAGACCGAAAGATCGCTGGTGAAGAGCGGCGGTCCGCCTTCGCCGCGCATCCGGCGCAGCCGCGAGACCGCATCGAGCGGGACGCCGCCTTGCGTCGTGTTCACGTTCGATTGCTGCTGCTGGTTGCGTCCGCCGCCGAAGAAACTCATCGTGTCTCCCTGAAAAGCCGGGTGAGGGTGTCGCGTGCGCCGCGTTCGCGTTCGACATAGGCGGCGAGATCGTCGGCGAGGCCCTGCGACCACTCGTCGACGCCGACGACGAGCGTCTTGTTCTTGATCCCGCGCAGAAAGCGCGTCACGGTCGCCTCGACGTCGCCGCGTGGCGTGCGCGCGAGCGCGTACCGCAGGACGTCGTCGCGCCGCGGGACGTCGAGCGCGACCGCTTCGACGGGGCCGTTTCCGAACAAGCCGCCGCGCTTCACCGTGACGATCGCCGGGAACGCCGCGCCGAGCTGCGCCGCGGTGCGTTCGATCAGCGGGCGCGCGTCGCCGGGCGTTTCGATGCGCTGGAGAATGTGCCGCACCAGCGACGCGGGCGTCGCCGCGGGCGCGTCGATCTGCGCCGGCGCGTCGGGGAGCGTCTCGGCCGGTCCGAAGCGCTCGGTGAGAAACGCGCCGTTCGCCGAGAACTGCGTCTGCGCGTTCTCGCCGAGCATCGTCAGACGCTGCGCCGTCGCGCGCTCGAGCAGCCGGAGCTGCTCGACGAGCATCGATTCGGCGCCGGCGTCGCGCAGGGCCGGCGGGATCGCAGCGAAGGTATTCAGCGTGTCTGGGAGATAGCGCCGCTCCGTCTCTCGCAGGGCGTAGGCGGCCTCGTCGCTCGCGCCCGAGGCGAGCAGCGGTTCGGCCTGCGCCAGCATGGCGTCGATGCGCGCGACGAGGGTCTGGGCCTCGCCCGGAAGAGCGGTCACCCCGTCTCGTACCTGCCGGCCGTCTCCGGGTTGCATCACCCGCAGACTACGACGCGGTGGACGGGGCGCCCCACCGCGAGCGCCTTACGAGTCGTTGTCGGGGGCCGTCGTATCGGGTGCGCGGTTCCGGAAAAAGTCCGTCGAGCGGCGGGATTCGATCGGCTGAAAGGCGTGCGCCGGACCGTTGAAATCGAAGCAGTCGGCGAGATCGTCGGACCGCATGTCGGTGAAGCCGAGGCTGCCGAGATCGAACGTCTCCTCGGTGAACTTGAGGATGCTCCCGAACTCGTGCTGCACGTGCGAGACGTAGCCGCGCTTCGCGTGCGGTGAGATCACGATCAGCGGAACGCGGAAACCGAGTTCGTACGAACCGAGGATCGGCGGCGCGACGTGATCGTACCAACCGCCCCAATCGTCCCACGTCACGAAGATCACCGTGTCGTTCCAGTACTTGCTCTGACCGATCGCGTTGACGACGGAGGCGACCCACGACGGGCCGGTCCCGTTGTTGCTCTTCGCGTGATCGGATTCGAGGCCGCTGGGGATCACCCAGGAGACCTGCGCGAGCGTGCCGCCGGCGATGTCGCTCAGGATCGTCGTCTCGGGGGCGACGACGTTCGCCCAATCGGGGCCGAGACGCAAGTGCCGGATCGAGTTCGGTGCCACCCAGATTCCCGGCGACCCTTCGCGCACGTTCGACGGCGCGTAATAACGCCAGCTCACGCCTTTCGCGTCGAGCAGATCGGGGAGGCTCGCGTGCTCGAAACAGGACGGGATCTTGATGCTCTCGTTTCCCGACGGCTCGATCGCGTTCACGAGCGTACCGCCCGTCGGCCCGCAGCCGGGCGAAGCCGTGTTCTCCGAGACGAGCAGATTGCTGCCGTCGTTCGGCTCGGACGTTCCCGCCAAAATGTACTGATGCGCGGGATAGCTCGGACCTTCGTTCGTTTGGAACATGCGGTCGCCGAAGGTGTACCGGCGCGCCATCTGCATGTACGGCGCGTTGTCGACTGCAGGAACGAAGCCGAACTGGGGCTTCTCATACGGACACGCGTTGCCGCAGGACGTCGAAACCGTATCGGCGCCGTCCATTCTCCCGCCGTCGTACATCCGCAAGAAGCCCGTATGCGAGTGGTCGATGTCATAGGTGTTCGCGAGCGGGATCGGTCGCAGCGGGATCGTCTCGCCGCGGCTGTCGAGCCCCGACGATGCGATGTCGGCGCCCGCCAAACCCTGGAAGAGGTTGTCGGGCGTGCGGTTCTCTTGAAAGATGATGACGACGTGTCGGATCGGTGTGCGCCGCCGGCCGCGCGCATCGGCCGAAAGCGCTGCGTTTGCGCGCTCGGCCGCCGAGGGAGCGAGCGGCGTCGACGGTTGGGCCAGCGTGCCGCCCCCGCCGCACGCGGCGAGCAGCGCACTCAGAGCAATGCATGCGGCGATGGAGACACGCACGAAGCACCTCCCCGACGGCTGCGCGGCCGCACCCCGCCGCGCCGATCCATCGTGCATCGCGCTCGCCTCGCTCTGCCAGGGGAGAGTGATTAGAACGCCGCGCTGAGGACACTGCTGGGCTCGAGCGCGAGCTCCGGCGGCAGTTCCGCGTACGAGTAGACCGCCAGCCTCGCCGACATGCGGTCGAGAAACTCGGCGAGCAGCGGGCGCAGACCGCCCGTCACCACCAGCGCATGCGGCGCGAGCGTCGCGTCCGCAACGTACCGCGCAACCGCGTCGCGGACGTGCAGCGCCGTGCGCGGATCGGGTGCGAGCCCGCCGTCCGGCCCCCACATCCGCGCCAGCTCGGCTTCGAACGCGGGCTCGACGATCAGCGGCTTCAGCCCCGTGACGCCGTCGCGCCGCAGCTGCTGCGGAACGATCGCGCGCCGCGCCGCTTCGGCGAGTTCGCGCGGCTCGCGCGAGCCGGCCGCCGCGTCGCAGAACGCTTCGAGCACGGCGACCGGATCGCGCGGCCAGACGCCTTCGCGCAACAGCAGCGTCATCGCGCGGTGCGCGGCCGTCGCCGGCAGCACGTCGGTGCCGACGTCTTTGACCACCGCAGGGACCGTCGTGCGCAGGTGCTCGATCAGCGTGTGAAATTCCTGACGTCCAAACAAGTCCGCAGCCTGCGCGCGCACGACTTCCGCGAGATGCGAGCCGACGATCGAGATCGCGTCGAACGCCAGCGCACCGGCGGCTTGCGCGCGCGCGCGCTCGTCAATCGCGATCCAGCGGCCCGCCAGGCCGTAGACGGGCTCGCGCGTCTCCTCGCCGCCGATGCGTTGCAGCGCCGCCGCATCCCCGACCGCGACCAAGCGGTCGAGGCGGACGGCGCCGCTCGCGACCTCGCGATCGCGCACGCGGATGCCATATGTCCCCGGATCGCGCAGGGGATCGTCGCGCAAACGCACGCCGGGGATGACGAGCCCGATCTCGGCCGCGAGGGCGCGACGGACGTCGCCGATCCGGTCGAGCAGCGCGTCGCAGTTGGGCGGCGCAAGCAGTGCGTAGAGCTCGGCGCCGACGTCGATCGCGAGCGCCTCGACGCCGACCAGCGCGAACGCGTTCTCCGGCCGCCGCACCGCGTCGCGTTTGCGGCGCACGTCACGCGCGTGGGCTTCCGACGCCGTGCGCTGCTGCGCGCGGTGGGCGAGCGCCGCGCCCAGGAATGCCGTGATCCCGAGCGTGCCGAACAGCGGGCCGGGGAACGAGGGGATGAACGCGAGCGTGAAGACGAGCGCTCCGGCGACGCGCAGCACGTCGGGCCGCGCGAGTAGTTGGGCGGCGAGGTCGACGCCGAGCGCACCGTCGCCGGCGACGCGCGTGACCATCAGCCCCATCGCGGTCGAGATGAGAAACGCCGGCAGGGTGGTGAGGAGCGCGTTGCCGATCGAGAGGATCGCGAACGTCTGGATCGCGTCGAGCGGCGACATCCCGTGGTACGCGACGCCGACCACGATCCCGCCCAGCAGATTGAGGACGACGATGACCAGCGCCGCGATCGCGTCGCCCTTCACGAACTTTCCCGCCCCGTCCATAGCCGCGTAGAAGTCGGCCTCGCGCTCGACCCGCTTGCGCTTGCGGCGCGCGGCCTCGGCGTCGAGCATCCCCGCATGCAGGTCGGCGTCGATCGCCATCTGCTTGCCCGGCATTGCGTCGAGCGTAAAGCGTGCGCACACTTCGGCAACGCGCTGCGCTCCGCTTGCGATGACGACGAACTGGATGACGATCAGGATCGCGAACACGATCAGGCCGACGACGATGTTGCCGCGCACGACGAACTGACCGAACGCCGGAATGAGCGCGCCGACGCCGCCCGGATCGTGCCCTTGGGTGAGGATCAGCCGCGTCGCGCTCACGTCGAGCGAGAGCCGGAAGAGCGTCGCCAACAGCAGCGACGGGGCGAAGGCGGAGAACTCCAGCGGTTCTTCGACCCGCAGGCTGATGAGCAGCACGAGCGCGGAGCCGAAGACGTTGAGCGCGAGCAGCGCGTCGAGCACCGGCGGGGGAAGCGGGACGATCAGGATCGCGACGACGCCGAGGACCGCGAAGGCGAACGCCGTCGTGAGCCGGCCGTTCACGTCAGCAGCCCCGCGTGCGTGAGCTCCGCGACGATCTGCGCGACCGCTACGTAAGTTTCCGGCGGGATCGCGCGGCCTCTCGTCCCCGTCGCGAACAGCAGTCGCGCGAGCGGGACGTTCTCGACGATCGGAAGACCGCGTTCGACCGCGATCGCGCGGACGCGTTGTGCTGCATCGTCGCTTGCGCGCACCAGAATCTCCGGCACCGGATGCGCCGGCGGCGCGTAGCGCAGCGCGACGGCGACGTGGGTCGGGTTCACGACGACGAACGATGCCTCACGCGTGCGGGAGACCGCGTTGCGTACGAGGTCGCGGTGGAACGCTTTGCGCCGCGCGCGGACGTGCGGATCGCCGTCGCTCTCCTTCGCGTCGCGTTTCATCTCGTCGAACGACATCCGCAGGCCGCGCAGCCAGCGGCGGCGGCTGAGCCCGTAATCGGCGACCGCGAACACGGCGCCGATCGCGCAGCAGGCGCCGCACGCGCGGAGTGCCGCGTCGCGCGCGAGCTGCGCGATGGTTGCCGGATCGCCGCTGTTCGCGCCCGCGGCGACGAGCGCGACGAGCGCGGGCCAAAGCGCGGCGCAGCCAAGGGCGAACGCGCACGCCGCCCGCGCCGTCGCGATCGCGGCCTCGGCGCCGAGCATGCGTTTGAGGCCCGCGATCGGATCGAGCCGTTTTACGTCTACGCGCGGCGCGGCCAGAGGCAGGCCGCCGCCTTGCACGAGCACGGCGGCGCCGCCCGCGACTGCCGCCGCACACGCCGGGACGAGCGCAGCAGCGAACGCCAGCGGCAGTGCAAACGGAATCGCCCCCTGCGGCTGCCTCGCGAGCGCCGCGAACGACGCAAGGATCGCGCCGCCGACGAACGGCAGCACGCACGCCGTCGCGACCGTCGCCGCGGCAAACGCCGCGATGCCGCCGACCTCGGCGGAGCGCGCGACGTTCCCTTCGCGGCGCGCCCGCTCTCGCCGCGCCGGCGTCGGATCGAACCGCTTGTCATCGCTCACCGCGCAGTCGCCCAGGGCAAGACAAGCCACGGCTGCGCGCCAAGGCGCGCCGCGATCGGCAGCGTCGCTGCCGCGACCGCGAGCGCGCTCCCGAACACCACCGGGAACGCGAGGCTGAAGCTTGCGAACCGCGGGACGACGCGCGAGATCGCGGCGAGTCCCAACTGCACCGTCGCGGCGACCGCGATCGCCGGCGCGGCGACTAGCATTGCCGCGCGCAGAATCGTCGCCGGCAACGCGAGGGCAAAGCGCGTCCAATCCGCCGCCCCGATCGCTGCGCCCGCCGCGACGTGTGCGAACGATCCCGCGAACGCATCGATCAGCGGCACCCAGCCGTCGAGCAGCACGAACGCCGCCAGGAACGCGTACGACCAGAGCCGCCCGTACGCTTGCGAACTCGTCACGTTCGCGCCCGGGACGCTCCCTCGCACGCCGAGATAGTCGTCGATCGTGCGTCCCGCATAGTACGCGCCGTCGTAGAGCAGCGACGCGCCGAATCCGATCGCCGCGCCGATCGCCGCATCGCCCGCGATCGCGAACGCGAGCGCCGCGGTGTCGAGCCGGCGCGCCGGCGCAACGAACGGCGACTCGGCGAACGCCAGCGCGAGCGCGAACGCCGCCCGCACGACCGCAGGAATGCTCGGATGCGAGAATCCCGGCGCGCGCGCCATCAGCCCGGCGGCGCGCGCGAAAACGAGCAGCGTCGTCTGCGTCATCCGCGCACCAGCTCAGGGATGCGCGCGATCGCCTCGACGACCAGCCGCGCGCACAGGTCGATCCCGAAGCGCCCGAACACGGCGAGCATCGCGCCGATCGCGACGAGCTTCGGCAGCAGCGTGAGCGTCTGTTCCTGGACTTGCGTCGCTGCCTGCAGGATCGCGACGGCCGCGCCGATCGCCGTCGCCACGACGAGGATCGGGAGCGCGAGCACGGCGGTCGTCAGCAGCGCATCGCGAACGAGTCCGTCAAAGGCATCCATGCCGCGATGCTGCGACACGGATGTTGCCGCGATGCTGCGGCGTTATGGCGTCAGTGCATCTCGCGCGCGACCGCCGAGCCGCTCCCGCCGACCAAAAAGTCGAAGTCGGCGCCGCGCTCGGCGCCCAGGACGTGCTGCGTGTAGAGGTTCGCGTAGCCGCGCGCGAACTCGGGCGGTGCTGGCGTCCACGCGGCGCGGCGGCGCGCGAGCTCGGCGTCGTCGATCGCGAGCGTGAGCCGGCGGTTCGGTACGTCGAGTTCGATCGGATCGCCGTTGCGCACCAGCGCGAGCGTCCCGCCGACGGCCGCTTCCGGCGACGTGTGCAGGACGACGGTGCCGTAAGCCGTCCCGCTCATCCGCGCGTCCGAGATGCGCACCATGTCGGTCACGCCGGTCGCCAGCACCTTGGGCGGCAGCGGCATGTTCCCGGTCTCCGGCATCCCGGGATACCCGCGCGGACCAGCGCCCTTGAGCACCAGCACGCACGACGCGTCGACA
The DNA here is from genome assembly GCF_027923555.1 of Vulcanimicrobium alpinum. Lineage (GTDB taxonomy): Bacteria > Vulcanimicrobiota > Vulcanimicrobiia > Vulcanimicrobiales > Vulcanimicrobiaceae > Vulcanimicrobium > Vulcanimicrobium alpinum. The sequence continues at coordinate 2,795,060 of NZ_AP025523.1, forward strand.
TCGAGATCCGGATCGTCGATGCGCGCTTTGAAGTCTTCGATCGTCTCGAAGACGACCGCGCGGCCGCGATGCGTGAGCAGGGACGGCGTCGCCGCCGACGGTTTGATCACCGCGCCGCTCGGCGCAAGGTTGCCGCGCAGCACCGCGATCCCGGCCCGCTCCCGCACCGGCGCATCAAAGGTGCGGATCACCTCGCGATTCCAGCACGGCGCTTCCGCCGTCGCTTCGCCGATCGTCGTGCCGTTCACGGTGAGCGCATCGCGGTGCAGCCGTTCGCCAAGCTCGCGCACCACGGCCGGCACGCCGCCCGCGTAATAGAAGTCTTCCATCAGAAACCGGCCCGACGGCTGCAGGTCGACGAGCAGCGGCAGGTCGCGTCCGAGCCGGTCGAAGTCGTCGAGCTCGAGCGGGACGCCGATGCGTCCGGCGATCGCGAGCAGATGGATCACGGCGTTGGTCGAGCCGCCGATCGCGGCGTTCACGCGGATCGCGTTCTCGAACGCTTGTCGCGTCAGGATCTTCGACATGCGCAGATCCTCGTGCACCATCGCGACGATTCGCCGGCCCGCGAGCTGCGCCAGGGCGTAGCGCCGCGAATCGACGGCGGGGATCGCCGCGTTCCCGGTCGGCGCGATCCCGAGCGCTTCGGCCATGCTCGCCATCGTCGACGCCGTTCCCATCGTCATGCAGTGGCCGTTGCTCCGCGATTGCCCCGCTTCCGCGTCGAAGAACTCCGCCCACGTCATCCGGCCCGCGCGCACGTCTTCCGAGAACTGCCACACCATCGTCCCCGAGCCGATGTCGCCGCCCTGGAACTTGCCGTTGAGCATCGGGCCGCCGGTCACCATGATCGCTGGCAGATCGACGCTCGCCGCGCCCATGAGCTGCGCCGGCGTCGTCTTGTCGCAGCCGCTCAGCAGCACGACGCCGTCGACGGGATTGGCCCGGATCGACTCCTCGACGTCCATGCTCATCAGGTTGCGGAACATCATCGTCGTCGGGCGCATGTACGTCTCGCCGAGCGAGATCGTCGGAAACTCGAGCGGGAAGCCGCCCGCCTCCCACACGCCGCGCTTCACCGCTTCCGCGACGCGCCGCAAGTGCACGTTGCACGACGTGAGTTCCGACCACGAGTTGCAGATCCCGATCACCGGGCGACCATCGAAGACGTCGGGCGCAAACCCCTCGGCGCGCATCCAGCTGCGATGGATGAACCCGTCCCGGTCGCGTTTGCCGAACCACTGAGCGCTGCGCAGTTCCATGAGGATGCCTTTTCAGTCGCCGCGCGAAATCCCGCGCCATGAATCAGCTCGACCTGCGCAATCGCGTGGCCGTGGTCACCGGCGGCGCATCGGGGATCGGCAACGCGATCGCGCACCGCATCGCGGCGTCAGGCGGCAAGGTGAGCCTGTGGGACGCGAACGGTGAAGCTGCGGAGTCGGCGGCGGCGACGATCGGCGCCGCGCACGCCGCGCGCGCCGACGTGCGCGACTACGCGTCGGTCGAGCACGCGCGCGACGTCACGCTGCGCACCTTCGGGCGGATCGACATTCTCGTGAACAGCGCCGGGATCACCGGGCCTAACGCGACGACGTGGGACTATCCCCTCGACGGCTGGCAGAGCGTCATCGACGTCAACCTCACCGGGACGTTCCACTGCTGCCGCGCCGTGGTCGCGCCGATGCGCGCCGCCGACTACGGCCGGATCGTCAACATCGCCTCGGTCGCCGGCAAGGAAGGGAATCCCAACGCCTCGGCCTACAGCGCATCGAAAGCCGGCGTCATCGCGCTCACCAAGTCGCTGGCGAAGGAACTCGCGACGACGGGGATCCGCGTCAACAGCGTCACCCCCGCGGCCGTCGAGACGCCGCTCTTCAGCCAAATGACCGAGGAGTTCATCGCGTACATGAAATCCAAGATCCCGATGAACCGGTTCGGAACGGTCGCCGAGATCGCGGCGCTCGTCGCCTGGCTCTGCACCGAGGAGTGCTCGTTCACGACCGGCGCGGCGTTCGACATCTCCGGCGGCCGCTCGACGTACTAGCGATGGCGCACCTCGCTTCGGTCAACGTCGGCGGCGTCCGCACCATCGACAGCAACGGACGGCCCGTCACGACGGGGATCTTCAAGGAGCCCGTGGCCGGCCGCGTCGCGGTACGCGGCGTGAATCTCGATGGCGACGACCAGGCCGACCGCTGCGTGCACGGCGGGCCGGTGCGCTCGATTTATGCCTATGGTTGCGAAGATTACGTCTGGTGGGAGTCGGAGCTCGGACGAGCAATGCCGCCGGGCACGTTCGGCGAGAACCAGACGACGGCCGGGATCGACCCCAACGACGCGCTCGTCGGCGAACGGTGGCGTATCGGCAGCGTGCTGGTGCAGGTCACCATACCGCGCGTCCCGTGCTACAAACTCGGGATAAAGATGGGCGACCCCCACTTCGTGAAACGTTTCGCCGGCGCGCTGCGCCCCGGCCCGTACTTCACGATCGTCGAGGAAGGCGAACTCGGCGCCGGCGATCCGATCGAGGTGGTCCACAAGCCCGGCCACGCGCTCACGATCCGCGAAACCTCGCGCATCTATCTCTTCGACCGGCCGCGCCTCGCCGAACTTCTCGTCCCCGAGCTTCCCGAATCGTGGCGGGGATGGGTCACCGAACTCGTCGAGGAAGCGCGCGGGTAATGGCCTCGGTACGCCTGAAGTCGGTCAGCAAACGGTTTGGCACCACCGTGGTCGTCGACGACGTCACCCTCGACATCGCCGACCGCGAGTTTCTCGTTCTCGTCGGCCCGTCGGGCTGCGGCAAGTCGACGACGCTGCGGATGATCGCGGGGCTCGAGGAGGCGTCGGGCGGCGACATCTTCATCGGCGACCGCCGCGTCAACGATCTCGGGCCGAAAGACCGCGACATCGCGATGGTCTTTCAGAACTACGCGCTCTACCCGCACATGAACGTCTACGACAACATGGCGTTCGGCTTGAAGATGCGCAGCATGCCGCGCGCCGAGATCGATCAGCGCGTCAACGAAGCGGCGGAGATCCTCGGCCTCGGACCGCTGCTCAAGCGCAAGCCGAAGGAGATGTCGGGCGGCCAGCGCCAGCGCGCCGCGCTCGGCCGCGCGATCGTGCGCCATCCGGCGGTCTTCCTGATGGACGAACCCCTCTCGAACCTCGATGCCAAGCTGCGCGTGCAGACGCGAACGGAGATCGTGAAACTGCACGAGCGCGTCGCGACGACGATGATCTACGTGACCCACGATCAGATCGAGGCGATGACGATGGGGCATCGCATCGTCGTGATGAAGGACGGCGTCGTCCAGCAGGTCGCCTCACCGCAAGAGGTCTACGACCATCCCGCCAACCAGTTCGTCGCGGGCTTCATCGGCTCGCCGACGATGAGCTTTCTGCCGTGCCGGCTGGAAGCGGAGGACGGCGCGCTGTTCGCGCGGGGCGCCTCGTTCTCGGTGCGGCTCCCCGACGACAAACGCGCGAAGCTCACCGCGTCGCATGCTGCGGCGGTGACGCTCGGGGTGCGTCCGGAGGACATCGCGCTGCATGCCAACGAGGCCGGCTCGATTCCGGCGGTCGTCGATGCGGTCGAGTCGCTGGGGTCGGAGCAGGTGCTGTATTTCCGCTGCGACGGAGCGCAGGTGACGGCCCGCGCGTCGGCGCAGGCCGCGGTCGCGACCGGCGATACGATTGCGCTTGGGATCGACCCCCGCCGCATGCATCTCTTCGATGCCGCGTCGGGGGGGGCGTACTTCTAACCTAGCGCCAGCGGCGGAACTCGCGCAGCGCCAATTCGCGCTCGAGTTCGTCGGTGAGCACCATATCGCGATCGAACCGCGGTTCGGGCGCGAAGTGCTTGGCAAGGCGTGCCAGCGCGCGAAGAAGCCGGTTCGTCGCGGAAGCCGGGCGGGGAAGGGTCTGTTGCATGACGCGTCCAGGATACGCCCGCCTGCCGTTCCGTCGCAGCCCAGATAGTCTCTATAGGATTTTCCGATAGCGGCGGGCGCCGGTTCCGTTACTCCTTGACCGAACCCGACATCCCCGCGACGTAATATTCGACGAAGAAGAAATACACGAGGACCGCGGGGAGCACGCCGATCAGCGCGCCCGCCATCAACTGCCCCCACTGGAACACGTCGCCGCGGATCAGCTCGGTCGTCATCCCGACCGCGACCGTCTTGTTCCCCGACGACGACATGTACACCAGCGCGTATAGATACTCGTTCCAAGATAGCGTGAACGAGAAGATCGCCGCGGAGATCAGGCCGGGGACGGCGATCGGGAAGATGATCCTCCACAGAATCGCGAGATTGCTCGCACCGTCGACGCGGGCGGCCTCTTCGAGCTCGCGCGGGATGTTCTTGAGGAAGCCGATCAAGAGCCACGTGCAGAACGGGACCAGGAACGTCGCGTAGATCGGGACGAGCGCCCACAGTTTGTCGAACCAGTGCAGTTGGATGATGATCGTCGCGAGCGGGATGAACAAGATCGCCGGCGGGACGATATAGGCAAGGAAGATCGCGGTGCTCACCGTCTGCCAGCCCGGGAAGCGCAAGCGGATGATCGCGTAGGCCGTGATGTACGAAACGAAGACGCTGAGGATCGTCGAAGCGACCGAGACGAAGAGCGTGTTCGCGAACCACTGCAGGTACGCGGTCGTCGTGAGCAGGCCGACGACGTGCTCGAAGGTGGGGTGAAAGATCCAGAACGGGTTGGGCGTATTGAGCAGTTCCTCGCGTGCTTTGAACGTCGTGAGGATCATCCACAGAAACGGCAGCATCAGGAAGACGCCGTAAAACGCCAGCGGGAGATAGATGCGCAGCGCGCTTCGCCGCGCCATCAGCGTTCCCGCACCGAACGCACGACGAAAAACGCCAGGATCACCATCAGGACGATCGGCGAGACGGCGATCGCCGCCCCTTCGCCGAGCTGTCCGCCGGTGATCGCCCGCTGATACGCCAGCGTCGTGAAGACCTGGGTCGCGTCGGTGGGTCCGCCGCGCGTGATCGTCCAGATCAGTTGGAAGTCGGTGAGCGTGAAGATCGAGGAGAACGCGACCAGAATCGTCGTGATCGGCATCAGCAGCGGCCAGGTGATCCGGCGGAACGCCTGCCATCCGCTCGCGCCGTCGATCGCCGCGGCTTCGTAGAGATCTTTCGAGATCGACTGCAGTCCCGCCAGATAGCCGATGGCGAAATACGGCAGGCCGCGCCAGATGTTCACGACGATCAGCGCCCAGCGCGCGTTCCACGCGTGGCCGAGGAAATCGATGTTGCTCTTGATCAGGTGCAGTCGGATCAGCAGCCAGCTCAGCGCGCTGAACTGCGGATCGAGCAGCCACAGCCACGCGAGCGCCGAGAGCACCGTCGGCGCGACCCACGGCAGCAGCATGAGGGCGCGCGCCGCACGCTGACCGCGAAACGGCCGGTTGAGGATCAGCGCCAACGCCAAGCCGAGCACGAGTTTCCCAGCCTCGGCGAAGAACGTGTAGAAGCCCGAATAGAACGCCGCGCCGCGGAACGTCGGATCGGCGAAGATCGTCGCGTAGTTCTGCAGCCCGACGAACGTCCCCGGGTTCCCGAGCGTCGCGCTGGTGAGGCTGAGCCACACGCCGAGCAGCAGCGGATACGCGAGCAGCCCGATCAGAATGATCGCCGCGGGTGCGATGAGCACGTAGCCCAGCACCCGCGGCGAATCCAGCCGCGCCAGCAGCGGCGAGCGCTGCATCAAGCGCGCTTGTAAATCGCGCTCAGCCGCGTCTCGGCTTTGCGCATCGCATCCTTGACGGCCATCTTGTTGACGCACGCGTCGGCGAACATGTCGACGACGACGAACTCGTCGAGCGCCTGCGCCGCCGGCTTTCCGGGCCGGCCGTTGAAGCCGTCGAACTTCGCGCTGAGCAGCACGTCGCGATACGGCGTGATCTGCGGATCCGACGTCCACACCGGCAGATCGCCGTACTGCTTGAGCGCCGGCGTCACGTAGCCGCGCATCCCCGTCACCCACTCGCCGGCCTGCGCGGAATCGAGCATGAAGCGCAGATACTCTTTCGCCGCCTGCGGATACTTGCTGTACTTGAAGATGAACGCCGAGCTGAAGTTGTTGAGCGTCGTGCGCTGTTTGCTCGGACCGTACGACGGAACCGCGTGCGCGATGTCGGGATAGATCGCCGGGAACTGATCCTTCGCGACGTACCAGATGCTGATGCCGTTCATCGTGAGCCCGCACTGGCCCGCGAGAAACGCCTGGTTGTTGCTCGGATCGAGCCAACCGGAGACGCCCTCGATCATCGTCTCGTACAGCGCCTTGGCGTACTCGAGCGCGTTTGCCGTCTCCGGCGAGTTGATGGCGATGCTGTTGTCGGGGTTAGCTTGTTTACCGCCGAACGACCACAGCACCCAGTGCGTCCAACTGTTGGCGTCGCCGACGGCGTGGCCGAGTGAGAAGCCGCAGGGGTGACCGGCCTTCTTCAGCCCGCGCGCGAGCTTCAGCATCCCGTCGAGGTCTTTCGGAAACTCGGCAAAGCCCGCGTCCTTTGCCCAGCTCTTGCGATAGACGAGCGAGTTGCCGGTGACGCCGATCGGGAACGACACCCAGCGCTTGACGTCGGGATCGTAACAGTACGAACGCGCCGCGTCGTAGTAGCCGCCGTGGTTCTTCCCCATGTACTCGGCGAGGTCGGTCATGTCGACGAGTTTATCGGGATAGACGAACGGGTCGTCGTTCCAGCCCATGATGATGTCGGGGCCGGAGCCGACCTGTGCCGCGAGCGCCGCCTTCGGCGTCACGTCGGGCCAGGAGAGCGACTGGATCTGCACGGGCACGCCGGTCGCCGCGGTGAACTTCTTCGTGTTCTCCGCCCAGATGATGTCGTCGTTTTTGACGAACCCCGTCCAGCGCAGGAGTTGGAGCGTGGCGCCCTTTTCCGGCTTGAACGGAGACGCGTCGGCGGCCGAGGCGACCGCGGGGAGCCCCGCCGTCGCAGCCGCGCCGATGCCGGCGGCGGAGAGTGCAAGGAAACGGCGCCGGTCGAGGTCATGCATACGCGATCCTCTCGAAGGTAAGGACGATGCAATTTTTATCCGCGCATCGCTTGGTGATCCCTGCCCTGGCGCGGCCGCGGAACGGCCGCTTCCGTCAGATCACCAGGCGCGGCGTGCCGCGAGCATCGCCGACATCACCGCTCGCGTCGCCGGCGAGCGGTTGAGCGTGTAGAAGTGAATCCCCGGCGCGCCCCGCGCGAGCAGGTCGGCAACTTGCAGGGTCGCGTACGCGACGCCGAGATCGATCACCGCTTGCGGATCGTTCCGTCGCGCTTCGAGCTCCGCGCGCAGGCTCGCCGGAATCGTCGCGCCGCACATCCTGGTGAAGCGGTCGATCTGCTCGTAGTTGGTGATCGGCATGATCCCCGGCAGGATCGGGACGGTGATCCCCCACTGCCGCGCGCGCTCGACGAACTCGACGTAGCGCGCGTTGTCGAAGAACAACTGCGTCACCAGAAACTCCGCGCCCGCGCGGACCTTCGCGGCGAGCGCCTGCAGGTCGGCGTCGAGGCTCACGGCCTCCGGATGTTTCTCCGGGTACGCGGCACCGCCGACGCAGAACGCGAACTCGCGCTTCACCAGCGCAATGAGATCGTTCGCATACCGCAATCCGCCCTCGACCGCGACGAAGCCCTCGCTCCCGCGCGGCGGATCGCCCCGCAGCGCGAGCACGTTCTCGATCCCGCCGGACCGCAGGTCGCGCAGTACGCCGCGCAGATCGTCGACCGTCGCGCCGGTGCACGTCAGATGCGCCATCACGTCGAAGCCGGCATCGCCGCGCAAACGCTTCGCGAGGTCCACCGTTCGCGAGCGGGTCGAACCGCCGGCCCCGTAGGTGATCGAGACGAAGCCGGGATCGAGCGGGCGCAGCGTCTCGATCGTCGCGAACAGCGTCTGCTCCGCGGCATCGTCCTTGGGCGGAAAAAACTCGAACGAGAAAAACGGCCGCCGGGTCCCGATCTTGTCCGCGATGCGCACCTAGCCAGGTTCGGCCCATCCCCTGCGCATGACCCACACGATGCTGTCCAACTGCCGCCTCGTCGGGGACATTGGACGTTCGTCACCACCGTCACCCTGAGCTTGTCGAATGGCGGCTCAATCGCGACCGCACGCGGCGCGTCCCCTTGCGGTCTCCACGGGATGCTGCCCTTCGACAAGCTCAGGGTGACGACGACGAGCTCACGGTGACGGCTAAAAGCCCGGGGCGGCTCAGCGGAAGCTCTGCACCACGCCGTTGGCGACGAGCGCCCAGCCGTCGACGAGGACGAACAGGAGCAGCTTGCAGGGCAGCGAGATCACGGGCGGGCTCAGCATCACCATCCCCAGGCCCATCAGAATCGCGGCGACGGCCAGGTCGATCGCGACGAACGGCAGATAGAGAGCGACCCCGATCGCGAACGCCGAGCGCAGTTCGCCGACGACGAACGCCGGGATTAGCACCGTGAGCGGCGTGCGCGCCAGCGGCTCGCCGGCCGGGCGATGTGCAACCCGCGCGAACACTGCGACGTCGCGCGCTTTCGTTTGACGCAGCATGAACGCGCGCAACGGAACCGCGGCGCGGTCGAGAAACGCCGACTGCGAAAGGCGCCCGCCCGCGTAGGGCCGGATCGCATCGCGCTGGATCGTCGCGAACGTCGGCGTCATGATGACGCACGTCAGCACGAGCGCGAGCCCGGTGAGCACCGTGTTCGGCGGCAGCGTTGCGGCGCCGATCGCCGAGCGCACCAGCGAGAGCACGACGATAATCCGCACGAACGACGTCGAGAGGACCAGTACGAACGGCGCGAGCGAGAGCAAGGTCAGCGCGGCGAGGACGTCGAGCGGAAGCGCGGAGTGGCCGCGGTTCGCGATCTGCAGCAGCGGTTCCATGCATCGATCCTGCGCCGCGCGCGCGTCCTCGGCGTGACCGCGATGTTGCGGGAATGCGACGGAGAAGCACGCCGCAGGGAGGAGCCGACGCCGTACTTCGTCGTGATCCGAGAGCGCAGCGCGCGCTGGGACTGGTCGCTTCCGATGCACCGTCAGGTCGAGTGGGACGCGCACGCCGCGTTCATGGATACGCTCGAAGCCGACGGTTTTCTGCTCGCCGGCGGCCCGCTCGGCGAGGAAGACCGCGCGGCGCGCGTCCTGCACGTCGTGAACGCGCCCGATCGCGACGCGGTCGAACGGCGACTCGCCGACGATCCGTGGGAACCGTTGGGCCTGCTCCGCACTGAGAGCATCGAGCCGTGGACCGTACTCTTGGGCGGCTTTCGCGCGGACGCGCGGCTCTGGCGGCCGATCAGGGCTTCTCGATCAGTTCGGTGACGCGCACGCCGAAGTTCTCGTCGATCGCGACGATTTCGCCGCGCGCGACGAGCCGGTCGTTGACGAGCAGGTCGACGGGACCGCCCGCAAGGCGATCGAGTTCGATCACCGTGCCCTTTCCGAGCTTGAGCAGATCGCGCACCTGCATCCTGCACGTGCCGAGCTGCGCCGTCACCTTCAGCGGGACGTGCATCAGCAGATCGAGGTTCTTCGCGTTGTCGGTCATCTGCATGGCGGGAGAGCTCCGGTGGCGACGTCGTGGACGAAAAACGCGGCACGCGACGCAACGGCGCCCGCATCTCCCGAAGCGAGTCGGCGCCCCGCCACGTTCAGGGATGCCGGCGCGCCGACCTTGGTCGCGAGCGGCACGACGTCCCCGACGCGCAGCGCGGCTAGCCGCGACGCCTCGATTGTTCCTTCGGCAAAAACCGCGTCGAGGTCGAGCGCTACGGCGTCGAGGGCGGCGGCGGAGAGCGCCGCGCCTGCCGGCGCGTCGGGGATCGCGCGGACGATCCCGATGCCGAGCGTCAGACGGACCGGCGCGTGCACCCGCACGTCGAAGTAGGCGACGCAGGGCGGCACCTCGTGCGGCGAACGGGCGGGTCCGGTCGCGCTCCGTTGCGCGCACAGCGGGTCGAAGGAGGCCGCGCAGCGTGCCGCGATCCGCTCGAGCGCGAGCAGTTCGAGCGCGGAACAGGCGGCGTCCGGGAGTTCGGGGGCGCCGTCGGGCCCGCACGATTCGCCGAAGGCGCGCAGCACGAGCCGCCGGGCATCGAGCCGTGACAGCACCAGCACGACGTCGGTCCGCCGTCCGCGCGTGAGGAACAGCAGCGCGTCCCGCGCCAGCACGGACCACGCCTCGGCGCCGATCGCCGCGGGCTCACCGATCGCGACGTCGCACGACGCGCCGAGCAGCTCGCGCAGCGTGTCACCGATCCCGTTCGCGACGACGCATGCCGCGTCGAGCGGGATCGACGCGCGCGGAACGAAGCGCAACGCGCGCACGCCGCCGCGCGCCGGAGCGAACGTCGCGTCGGCGATCATTTCAGCAGGTCCAGGGTCGTCTTGTCGACGTTAGCGCGCGTGCGCGCCGCCGCTCCGAGTGCTTGAAACTGACGATACGCTTCGTCGAGCCGTTCGATCCCCGCGTCGACGTCGATCGCTCCGGACTCGCGGCTGAACGGCGCCAGTCCCGGAAACGTCCCGTCGGCGGGCGTCCCGAGATGCGGCACGACGCCCGGCGGCGCGGCGACGTGCGTCGCGTCGACGCGCGGCGGATGCGTGCCGGCGGGGAAGCGCGCCAGCGCGATGCGGCCGATCGCGACGCGCTCGACGCTGCGCTCGCCGGTGCGCGGATCGATCGCGGCGCGCGTGTACGCGACGGTTCCGTCGGCGGCGATGCGGGTGTCCGCGGTGCGGCTGAGCGCGACATCCGCCGCCGGCAGGCGCAGCGGCACCGGGAGCGCGCCGCGCGCGTCGCCGCGCGGATAGCCCAGCACGTCGGCGCCGTCGCGCGTCCGCAGCACGCCGTCGTCGAAGCGCAGCGCGCCGTCGCGTTGGTACGCGCGCGCGCCGTCGGCGCCGCGCGTGACGAGCCACGCGCCGGGCGGGAGCGCGACGCTGAGCGGATCGCTCGACGGCTCGATCTGCGGTTCGGCGGCGACGTCGTCGTGGGCGGGAACCGCACCCGCCTGGTAGATTTCCCGCAGGTCCTGCGCGCGCGCGGCGATGCGATCGTACGCGTCGACCGCCGATGCTCCGTACATCACGCGGCCTCGCTTGCGATCCCGCGCCCGGCCAGCGCGAAGCGTGCGTGTGCGAGCGCGCGTTCCACCGTCTCGCGCAGCGCCGGCGCGCACACCGCGACGACGCGCGTGCGCGCGCCGTCGCTGCGGATCAGCACGTGCACGCGGCCGGCATCGAGGCGAAGCGAGAACGCTGCGGGCGCGACGGCGGCAGCGGAGCGCCCCAGCGCCCGTTCGACGCGCCGCGCGAGCTCGCTGCGCGGGGCACGGCGGTCGCCGGCGAGCGGCGTCCTCGGTTCGCGCGCCGTCACACCGGCGACGGAACGGCGCGGCCGGGCTTCACCTCGGCGCGCGCGCGGCGCTGCGGCGTCAAGGCGGTTCGGCGGCGACGGCGTGGCCGCGTGACGACGCGGCGATGCGGGCGCAGCGGCGCGCGCCGCCGGCTCGGCGACGTGCAGGGCGTGGTACCAGGCTTCGGAGAGTGCGCGCCGGTCGGTCCCGGCGAGCTGCGTCGCGAGGACCGCGACGCTCGTGGTCTGTTGCATGCGGTCGATGCCTCCGCACCGACCGTAGCGCTCGCGCGTGAACGAACCGCTACGCGGATGTTGCCGAACGGCGCGCGACGCGCCGGCGGCCGTCGTCGAATTGCGCCCCCGGCGCCAGGTAGAGCGCGGCGTTGCCTAGATCGAACGTCGCGACGAAGTTGCGCAGCACGCCCAGACCGACGTTGCCGGCATCGACGCGATCGGCGAACGCCCCTTCACGCGCGAGGACGACGTCGACGGTGCGATGATAGAGCGGGACGCCGCCGAGCTCGAGCTGATCGAGCGAACTGCGGTACGTCGCGTTCGCGCCGCCGATCCCGAAATTCGTCGACGCCCGCAGCGAGAGCGGGACGATCCCCGGATGCGCGTCGACGAACGGCCGATAAAGCAGCATCTCCGAACTGCTGCCGGTATCGACGATGAACGGCGCGGTCAGTTGGTTGGCGCGGAAGGTCGCCTCGGCGAGTTCGCGATCGACGTCGAGGTCGACGCGCGTCCCGTGCGGTGCGAACGAACCCGGCCGGCCGAACCGCAATTGATGGTTCGCGAAGTCCATCTCGACGACGGCCGAGGCGAAAAACGGATACCCGAGGATTCCGTCGATGTGCAGGCCGCCGGTGCTGCGCGCGATGTCGAGCGACGAGACGACGACATCGTTCATCGCCGCGCCGTCGAGCTCGAGTTTCGGCAGCGTCGCGACCTGCAGGCCGCCGCTGCGCGTCGCCCCGCGCACTTCGAGCGCGCCCTGCGGCGCGATCCCCGCGGCCTTGAGCACCGCGCTGTCGACCAAGATCGACTGCGCGCCGGTGTCGAGCAGGAAGAACCAGTCGCGGTTGGCGATGCGCACGGTGACGCCGACGTGGCCGTCGCGTTCGAGCAGCGGCACGGTGTGAATGCGATCGGTCGCGAGCAGGCGCGGTTCGAGCGGCGCGAACGTCGCCGGATCGACCGCTCCGTCGATCGTCACCGACGTCGTCTGCTGCACGGTGTCGAAGCGATGGTCGCCGTCGGTGAGCACGGAGCGGAACGGCACCTTGCGGCCCTCCACGTCGCGCCAGTCGCTGTAGTCGACGTACGACGGGCCGTCGCCGTCGAGATACTCGAGGCGCAGCGGCAGGCCGGTTACCGGGTCGATCCACAGCGTCTCCGGCTCGCCGCCGACGGCCTTCACCTCGAGCCGCCACGCATGCGTCGCCCCGACGTTGCCCCAGCCGGCGAACCGCGTGAGTTCCGGATGCGCGACGATGCGGCCCGAGTCGACGAGATCTTCGGTGAGCGCGCGGCGATGGAGAAAGCCGCGCAGTTCGCGCACGTTGCCGTTCGAGTTGCGCACGAAGACGCGATCGCCGCGGCGCAGCGTCGTCTCGCGCCGCGGTCCCATCGTATCGTCTTCGCGCTCGTTGTCACCGGCACGCACCGTCCGGAACGTCCCGGTCAGCCCTTCGCCCGCGAGCGAACCTTCCGCGACGTACGTCTTCACGTCATCGGCGTGCGTCGCGCGGTCGTACGCCGCGAGGATCGTCGTGACCGGAACCGGGACCGTCGCCGGCGCGGGCCGCCCGGCGGCGGGCAGGGCGAACGCCAGCAGCGCGGCGAGTGCCGCGCTAGCGGTTCCGATACTGGTCGAACGAAGCGAGGACGTTATTGACGTAAGTTTGCGTTTCGGCGTAAGGCGGGACGTCACCGTACTTCTCCACCGCGCCGGGCCCGGCATTGTAGGCCGCGACCGCCAATCGTTCGTTTCCGCCGAAACGGTCGAGTAAACCGCGCAGATAGCGCGCTCCGCCGGCGACGTTCTGCACCGGATCGTACGCGTCGCGGACGCCCATCGCCGCCGCAGTCTCGGGCATCAACTGCATCAGCCCTTGGGCACCGACCTTGGACGTTGCGTTTGCGTCGAAGGCAGACTCGTTCGCGATCACCGCCTTGAGCAGGGCCGGATCGACCTGCCAGGCGGACGCATTCTGCGCGACCAGCGCGTCGATCTGCGCGGGTGCGACCGGGGCGTTGGGACGCGCCGCTTCGGGCGCACTCGCAACGCCGGCCGGCTGCGGTGCGAGCGCGAAGGCAAGGACGTTCGCGAACCGGCCGTTGGCCGCGGGAGCGGGGACGGGCGGCGCCGGCGGCACGCCGGTGATCTCGGCGATCCGGTTCTGGATCGCGCCGATCTCCGAGGAGACGTCCATCATTCGAGTCTATCGGCGAGCCGGCAGAGCTCCGTGAGCGTCCGCAGCGGCGGCGACGGCTCGGCATCCTGGCGCAGGAACGCGTCGATCGGGGGCTCGGCGGCGAGGGCGCGCGCGAGATGCGGATCGCCGGCGGCGGGGTCGAGCCCGAGCGATCGCGCCTCGCGCGAGTCGTCGAGCGCGGCGACCGCGGCGCGCAGGCGCATCGCCGCACGCAGGTGAGACGGCGCCGCGACGTCCGCGGCGGTGCGGCTCGCGCTCGCCGGCAGATCGATCGCCGGAAAGCGGCCGGCGCGCGCGAGGCGCTCGCTCAGAACCACGTGACCGTCGAGCTGCGCGCGCGCCGCTTCGGTGACCGGGTCGTGGGCGGCAGGGCCGTCGGAGAGGACCGTCGCGACGAGGGTGATGCTGCCGGCCCGCGTCGGTCCGGCGACTTCGACCAGGCGCGCGAGCCCCGCGAGCGCGCTCGGCGGGACGCCGCCGCGGCCCGCGGGTTCACCGGCCGCGAGCGCGATCTCGCGCGCCGCCGAGGCGACACGGGCGAGCGAATCGACGACGAGCAGCACGTGCAGCCCGCGCGCGCGCAGCGCCGCCGCCTGCGCGAACGCGACCTCGGCGGCGCGCAGGCGCTCCGTCGCGGGACGATCGCCGGTCGCGCAGACGACGGCGGTCCGCGGCGTGAGCGTGCGGAGGCGGCCTTCCGCTTCGCGGCCGCGTTCGCCGATCAGGGCGAGCACGACGGCGTCCGCCGACGAACCGCGCACGATCGCGTCGAGCAGCGTCGATTTTCCCGCGCCCGGCGCGCCGAAGAGTCCGATGCGTGCGCCGCGCGCGAGCGGCAGCGGTCCGTCGATCGCGCGCACGCCCGTCCAGAAGATGCCGTGCCCCGCGGCGCGTTCGGCGGCCGTCGGCGCGACCGGGATCGCGCGGCGAAGCGCGCCGCGAATCGGTGCGCCGCCGTCGAGCGGGAGCCCGCGCGCGTCGATCGCACGGCCGAGCAGCGGCGTTCCCAGCGGCAGGCACAGGACCGCCGGATCGACGACGGCGAGATCGCCCGGCGCGACGCCGTCCAGCGAGCCGAACGGCGCCAACGTCGCGCAGCGCGGCGCCGCCGCGATCGCGCGCGCGTCGAGCGTTCCGCCTCGCGTGCGGATCCGCATCCCGTCGCCGACCGCGACGCCGCTCGCGTCGACTTCCACCAAACCGCCGCGGATCGCGGTGACCGCACCGGCTGCACGCCCGCTCACGCGAACGCCTCGAGCACCGCGGCGAGCCGCACGCCAAAGCGCGCGTCGACGCTGCCGCAGGCCAGTTCGACGATCGCGTCGCCCGGGGCAAGTGCCGGATCGATCGCGATCTCCGCACCGTGCAGTCGCGACGCGTCGCTCGCGCAGACACGCACCCGCACGATCGGCACGTCGCCGACGATCCGCGCGACGAGCGCCTTCAGGTCGCACGGCGCAATCCGGAGTTCGCGGCCGAGCACGGATGCGGCGATCTCGCGGAGCAGGCGCGCGAGGTGCGCATCGAACGCATCGGCGAGCCGCGCGCGGAACAGCCGCGCATCGCGCAGCACGTCGACAACGACAGCATCGTCCCCGCACCGGTCGCCGTCGCGCGCATCGGCGTCGCACACGACGGCCTCGCCGCTGACCGCGTCGGCGTCGCTCGCAGCCGCGTTCTGCGGCGCTGCGCCGCGCAACATCTCCGCAAGCGAGTTGAATTCAGCCGCGGGCACGGACGAGATCCTCCGGGGAGGGGACGAGCGATCCGTTCGCACGATCGAGCCGCCGCACGATCGCGGCGCGTTCGTCGGGGACGTACAGTTCGAGGACCGCGGCGGCAGTCGCCGTCGGCAGACCGGCGATGATCGCGGCCGCGACATGCGGCGGTTCGCCGGCGAGCGCGCCGCGGATGCGCGCCGGCGCGATCCCTGCGACCTCGCGCGCGGTACGCCGCGCCGCCGCCGCCTCGGCGATGTGCACCGCCGCGGTCGCGAGCGGACGCGCCGCGAACGCCGCGATGCCGATCAGCGCCGCGGCCGTCACCGCCTGCGGGACGACGCCGGCAAACGCGAGCGCCCACCCGGGCGCAGCCGCGCCGCGCGCCGCGCGAACGGCGCCGTCGCCGAACGCGACCGCTGCGACCTGCACGTCGTCGCCGCGTTCGCGCCGCACGCCGGCCGTCGCGCTCGCAAGTTCGCGGATCTTCACGAGGTCCAAGCCGCGCGCCGCATCGACGAAGACCGCGACGCTGAGATGCGCCGTCGCGCTCGCGTCGACGACGCGGTGGTCGTCGCGCGTCTCGCTCCCGCGGTCGTCGCTGACGTTCGACTTCGAGTACTTCTTCGCCGGAGACGCATAGCGTTCGTCGCTTGACGAACGAGCGATCGTCCCGCCGATCGCCGAGCGGCGCACGTCGCGGACGTCGCGCCGTTCGCCGAGCGCCTCGCGGTGGACGCGAACGATCGTCGAACCGGCGCCGAACGCCGCGTCGAGCGCGCTCTGCAGCGATCCTTGGACGTCGGCGGCATCGTCGCCGGGATCCGCCGCGAGCGCGATGCCGCGATCGTCCAGCACCGTGACGCGCTCGGCATCGAGACCCGGAACGCCGCCGGCGACGAACGCTTTGATCCCGGCGATCGTCCGCGCGCCCAGATGCGCGCCCGGCGCGAGCGTCACGCGCACGCTCGCGCTGGCGTCGCGATGCGGTTCGTCGGCGTACACGCCGCCGCTGGCCGGCGCGATCACGACGCGCGCGTCCGCGACGCCGTCGACGCCACGCAGCCCCAGCGCGAGGTCGGCGGCGAGCGCGTCGCGCGTCTGGGCTTCGAGGACCGTCTGCGGCGTGAGCGCGCCGACGTGCGCGAGCGTCTCGTCGCTCCCGGCGAGATGCGGGTGCGGAACGCCGGCGAGCGCGAGCCGCAGGAGCAGCGCACCGCGCTTCCCCGGATCGACGCGCACGTTGTCGGCGGTCGACGCATACGGCACGTTCCAAGCAGCGAGCCGTTGCTCGACCTCGGCCAGTTGATCGGGATGCAGCGGCGTCGCGTACAATGCGACACGCAGATCGCGGGTCGCGCCCACGCCGAATGCGGCGAGCGCCGCGAGCGCAACCAGCGCGCCGGCGGCGGCGAACCGCAGGCGCGGCGAGAGCGCGCGCACGCCGGCGAGCAGATCCTGCGCGCGCATCTCAGATCTGCATCCCGAGCAGCGAGGAGACCGCCTGGGTCGCGCGCTGCGCTGCGGTCGCGGCGATCTGCAGGGCGATGTCGGCGCGGGCGCGCTCGACGATCATCTCCTGCAAGCCGCCGCGGTGCGCCGCGAACGCCTGCTCGGCGCGATCGGCACCGTCGAGGATCGCGCCGGCCGCGTCGACCAGCGCCGCGAACGGGGAGCCCGAGCGCTGCGCGGGCGAGGCGAGCGGCGCCGCGACGGGCGCGGCGTCGGGGAGGAGCACATCGACGCGCATCAGGAGCGCCCCACGTCGAGGGTGCGCTCCGCGATCCGTTTCCCGACGTCGAACACCGAGGCGTTCGCTTCGTAGGCGCGCTGCGCGTCGAGAACGGCGATCATCTCCGTGAGCGCGTCGGCCGCCTCGCCCCCGCGCGCCGTCCCCGCAAGCTCCGTCTGCGGCGCCGCGTCCAGCGCGGCGGCGAATTCCGGATCGACGCCTTCGCCGTCGCCGTCGCCGGCCGGCGCGGCTGCGAAGCGCGCGACGAGCCGCGCGTACGGATGCTCCGGCGTCGACGCTTGGGCGGCCGCGACGTTGCGCGCCGCCACGTCGAGCAGCGCGCGCTGCACGTGCATCCCGTCGGCGGCGACCGCGAGCAGATCGAACTCGCTCATCGCGGCCTCACTTCGCGACCGTGCGCAATTCGGCGAAGTGCGCGCGCAGCGCGTGCAGCAGCGCCTCTTCGAAGAGGCCTGCCTGGGCGATGCGCGCGCCGGCACGCTCGTCGCGCGCAGCGGTCGGCGCGAGACGTTCGAGGCGATCGCGCGCGGCGAGCGCCGCGCGCGCGGTGTCGGTCGTCGGGTCGAGGTCCATGTGCGGATCGTGCCGGACGAAGATGAGCGGAACGTTGCCGCAGTATGAGGAACCTCCGGACGTGCTGTTCCGTCGAAGGGTGCGAAGGCAGCGGACCCCCTCCACCACCGCTGCCTTCACCCTTTTCAGCAGCCGGTGAAAGCATATGAGGCGGGGACCGAAGCGTTCGCGATCCTCCGCCACCAAGCCGAAGAAGTGGGCGACGCCGAACTCCTCGCCGCCGTCGCGGCGGCCGAGCGCGCCTTCGAGCGCGCGGCGCTCGAGCGGGCGTCGCTCGAGAGCCGCCTGAACGCGACCGCGACCAACGCCGAACGGGAGTACACAAAACTCCGCACGCTCGGCCGCGTTGCCGAAACGGTCAATTCCTCGCTCGAGCTCGACGTCGTGCTGCGCCGCGTCCTCGACACCGCGGTTGAGGTGATGGAGGCCGAGCGCGGTTTCCTGATGATCGCCAACGAGCAGAACGTCCTCGAGCTGACGACCACGCACGGGATCGACCGCGCCACGGTCGAGGGCGACGCGATGCGCCCCTCGCAGACCACGGTGCGGCGCGTGTTCGACACCGGGGTCCCGGTCGTGACCACCGACGCGCAGCAGGATCCGCGCTTCAACGTCAACCTGTCGGTGCGCGCGATGCGTCTGCGCTCGATCATCTGCGTCCCGCTGCAGATCCGCGCGCGCACGATCGGCGTCGTCTACCTCGACTCGCGCATCACCCCCGGCCTCTTCTCACCCTCGGATCCCGATCTGCTCGGGACGTTCGCAAACCAGGCGGCGCTCGCGATCGAAAACGCGCGGCTCTTCGACGCCCTGCGCGTGCAGGTCGCGCAGATCACGCGCCTCGAGCGCCTGCAGGCGCGCGTCCTCGAATCGATCACCAACGGCGTCATCACGCTCGACGGCGACGGCCGCATCGGCAGCTTCAACGACGCCGCCGCCGAGACGTTCGGCATCGAGCGCGACGCGATGCTCGGCAGCCCCGCCCGCGCGCTCGACGCGCTGATCCCCGGGATTACCGCGATGCTGCGCGAGCACACCGGCGAGAGCCGTCCGATCGAGATGACGGCCGCGCACGCAACGCGCGGCATCCTCGCGCTCGAAGTCCGCATCGTCCCGATCGACGCGCCCGACGAGGGGACGAAACGCGGCTGGGCGATCGCCGTCAGCGACCTCACCGAACGCCGCCAACTCGAACGCCTCCACGCGGCCGACGTCGAACAGCGCCAAGCGATCCGCGACGCGTTCTCCCGTTACCTCGCCCCGCACGTCGTCGAGCAGCTGATGCGCGCCCCCGGCGGCGTCGCACTCGGCGGCGAACGCGCCACCGCAACCGTCCTCTTCGCCGACATCGAAGGCTTCACCGAACTCGCCGAACGCCTCGACGCCGACCGCGTCGTCGAGATCCTCAACACGTTCTTCAGCAGCGCCGTCCACACCGTCTTCGAACACGACGGCCTCCTCGACAAATTCTACGGCGACGGCCTCATGGCCGTATTCGGCCCCCCACGCGTCCGAGAAGACGACGCAACAAGAGCCATCGCCGTCGCCGCCGCGCTCCACACCGCCGCCTCCACCATGACCGCCGACGGCCACCCCCTCCGCCTCTCCATCGGCATCGCCACCGGCGACGTGGTCGCCGGCCACATCGGCAGCCACAAACGCATGGACTACACCGTCATCGGCGACGCCGCCAACCTCGCCAGCCGCCTCCAATCCGCCGCTCCCGCCGGCCACACCTACATCGACGACGCCACCTACCAACGCCTAAAAACGAAGCCCCACAACGAAACCCTCATCGCAAAAATCCGAGGCAAAACCGCCCCCGTCACCATCCACGACATCACCTAAAACCGCGTCGCAAAAGCGACGCTACCTTTAACAGGCTGATGAAAAATCGGCCGAGTTGATGTTGGCGTGACGGCGTTTTTCGCGTATTATAAGAGCAAGTCTCCTCATACCTTGGTGAGGTTGCGGCCGATGCGGACTCATGATGAGCAGCGTGCATCCGTTTGGACGACGTTGCAGCCGGAAGACACCGTGCCCGGCGATCATCCGTTGCGCCCGATGCGCGTGATGGTCAACGAAATTCTGCGCGAACTCTCGCCGGAGTTTTCCAAGCTCTACTCGCGACGGGGCCGGCCATCGATCGCGCCGGAGAAGCTGCTGCGAGCCTTGCTGTTGCAAATGTTCTACTCGATCCGCAGCGAGCCGATGCTGCTGGAGCAGTTGCGTTACAATTTGCTCTTTCGTTGGTTCGTGGGCTTGAGCATGGACGACAAGATCTGGGACCCCTCGACGTTCAGCAAGAACCGCGATCGGTTCTTGAATGGCGAAATCTCCGAGCGGTTCTTCGCCGCCGTGGTCGAGCGGGCGCGTGCCGACGAACTGCTCTCGAACGAGCATTTCACCGTCGATGGGACGCTAATCGAGGCGTGGGCCAGCCACAAGAGCTTTCGGCCCAAGTCGGACGACGAACCGCCGACCTCGAGCGGCGGTCGCAACGAGGGCGTGAACTTTCGTGGCCGGCCGCGCAGCAACGAGACGCACGTCTCGAGTACCGATCCGGACGCGCGGTTGTACCGCAAGAGCAGCGGCGCGCCGGCGATTCTCGGCTATCTCGGACATGCTCTGATGGAGAATCGCAACGGCTTGATCGTCGGCGTGAAGACCACTCGCGCGGATCGTGTCCCGGCCCGTGGTGTATGAGAGGGTCGCCCTTGTAGCATAGAGAGCGGCCATCGTGGCTTTCGGCGAAGGTTGTTTTTGCAACAAATAACCGACCGAAAGGGATCCACGATGGCCAAACCCAGTATCGCACTTTCCGAGCTCGTCGAAAAGGGCGGCGACGTCGACTTCGTTCGCGAGATGCTCCAGTACGCCGCGCAGCGGATCATGGAGATCGATGTTGAGGAACTCTGCGGCTTGCCCTACGGCGAGCGCGGCCCCGGCCGACAGAACGCCCGCAACGGCTTCCGCGAGCGCCAATGGGAGACGCGTTCCGGCACGATCGGACTGCGCATCCCCAAGTTGCGCAAAGGTAGCTACTTCCCCGCGTTCCTCGAGCCGCGCCGCACGGCGGAGAAGGCGCTCACCGCCGTCATCCAAGAGGCCTACATCCAGGGCATCTCCACGCGCTCGGTCGACGAGCTCGTCAAGGCGATGGGGATGACAGGCATCTCCAAGAGTCAGGTCTCACGGCTGTGCGAAGAGATCGACGAACGCGTGAACGCATTTCTTACCCGGCCGATCGAAGGCGACTGGCCCTATCTTTGGATCGACGCGACGTACGTGAAGACGCGCTCCGGCGGACGCATCGTCTCGGTCGCCGTGATACTGGCCGTCGGCGTAAACACCGATGGGACACGGGAATTGTTGGGCCTCGCGGTTGGTCCGAGCGAAGCAGAGCCGTTCTGGATCGACTTTCTTCGCAGCTTGAGCCGCCGCGGATTGCGCGGTGTCAAGCTCGTCATTTCCGACTCGCATGTCGGCCTGAAAGCGGCCATCGCGAAAGTATTCAAAGCAACGTGGCAGCGCTGCCGCGTGCATTTTATGCGAAACGCGCTCGCACATGCGGGTAAAGGGCAACGGCAGATGGTCCTCGCGTTGATCAACACGGTATTCGCGCAAGAGACAGCGGAAGCTGCGCACGAGCAATGGCGTATCGTCTCCGAGCAGCTTCGGCAGAAGTTCCCGAAGCTCGCGGCGATGATGGACGACGCCGAGAACGACGTGCTCGCGTACATGGACTTTCCCAAGGCGCACCGCAAGCAGATCGTCTCAACCAATCCGCTCGAACGGGTCAACGCGGAGATCAAGCGGCGCACCGATGTCGTCGGTATCTTCCCGAACGATGCTGCCATCGTACGCCTCGTCGGTGCGCTCCTACTGGAACAGAACGACGAATGGCAACTGCAGCGGCGCTACATGCAACTCGAAGGACTCAGTGCCGTCAGCGATAATCAGCCCGCCAAGCTCTCCGCCGTGATTAACGGCTGAGCGCTACCCTCGCCGAGCCACCGCTCGTACACCACGGCTGGGGACACGATCCTCGCGGCGACCGGGATCGCCGAACGCGAAGCAGCGCTGGAATTGATTCGCGGGGTCAGCGGAAGCAACCGAATCACGCTCGGCGCCGACAAGGCGTACGATACCAAAGACTTTGTCGAGGCGTTGCGAGCGCTCAACGTGACGCCGCACGTTGCTCAAAATACGACCCGTCGCCGCAGCGCGATCGACCGCCGAACCGTCCGCCATCCGGGCTACACGGTGAGTCAACGCAGGCGCAAGTTGATCGAGGAGAGCTTCGGGTGGGGCAAGACGATCGGCCGATTGCGCAAGGTGCATTTCCGCGGGCTTGATCTGGTCGGCGACATTGTGCGCTGGACGGCCGCGGCGTACAACTTGATCAGGATACGCAATCTGAGGGCCGCGACATGATGCGAAGTGATGCTGACCCGAGGGGCGTTTTCGAGATGAACCGCTCGGCAACGGGCTTCGAGAGGTCCGCCGACCTCCCGAAAACCGTGCTGAACGGGCAGTTTGCGAACCACGCGCCGATTTTTTCAGCACCCTATTAAAGCGATGCGAGCAAAGCGACGCATCGCGAACAACGGAAGGGCGCAAAGCGCCCAACCCCTCCCGTCGCGAGTGCCACGCGCGCCGGCAACTCCCCAACCCAACCCCCGACGACGGAGCCCACCCATCGTGCCCGTGTCGCGGGAGCGCGGCATCGCAACGTCGGGGCCTTTTTCGCGAGTGAAGCGCAGGATGCGCGAGAACGAGCGAAAACGGAGCGGCCCTCGCACACGAAGTGCGAGGGCCGCGTCCCCGACGTTGCGATGCCGCGTTCCCGCGACACCGCCACCAATACTACCGCTTCGAAAACTGGAAGCGTTTACGAGCCTTCTTACGCCCGTACTTCTTCGATTCTTTCTCCCGCGGATCACGCGTCAGCAGCCCATTCCGCCGCAACGGCTCCCGCAACGACTCATCCATCTCCAGCAACGCCCGCGCAATCCCATGCCGAACCGCACCGGCCTGCCCGGAAACCCCGCCCCCCTCGCACTTCACATCCACATTGAACCGCGAAAGCGACTGCGTCACCTCCAACGGCTGACGCACGATCTGCTGCAGCGAAGGCCGCGGAAAATACTCATCGACCGGCCGCTTGTTCACGGTGATCACACCCTGCCCCAGCGAAAGCCGAACCCGAGCGATGCCGCGCTTGCGGCGCCCCGTCCCGTGGAAATTATCGGTCGTCTGCATCACGCAAGCTGCTCCGGCTGCTGCGCCGCGTGCGGATGCTCCGCACCGGCATACACGTTCAAGCGTCCAAGGTGCACGTCACGCATCCGGTTCGTCGCGAGCATCCCGCGCACGGCGCGCTCGATCAGCCGTTCCGGATACTTCGCCCGCACCTGCGCCGCGGTCTCGGTGCGCAGACCGCCCGGGAAGCCCGAGTGCCGGTGATAGACCTTCTGCGTCCACTTGCGCGGCGCGAGCTCGACCTTGTCGGCGTTGATGACGATGACGTGGTCGCCGTCGTCGATGTGCGGGGTCCAGGTCGGCTTCGAACGCCCGGAGAGGGCACGCGCGATGCGCACCGCGAGCGTTCCGAGCCGCTGCCCGGTCGCGTCGACGATGTACCAGTCGTGCTGGGTCTCGGCGGTCTTTTGCTGATATGTGCGCATGGGTCTCGTCGGATCGTGAAAAGAAGTGCGCGGCCCGGCCGTCTGGCTGAGGGCGCGGCAACCCATGGAGTATACGGTTCAGGAACCCCGGAAGTCAACCGCCGCGAGCTCCGCCAGACGCTCCGGACGGAGCAGGACGAGCCCCCGCAAGCGGCTGCCGCGCACGAGACCCTCGCGCGCGAACGCGGCCACCGCACTCGAGCACGACTCGCGGGTCGTGCCGGCCAGGCCGGCCAGATCCTCCTGCGAGAGCGGCAGGTCGAGCCGCACCGCGCCGTCCGCCTGCGCGATGCCGGCGTCCTCGGCGAGTTCGAGCAGCGCCCCGGCCACCCGCGACTCGACCGGAGCGCGGCTGAACGCCTCGAGCTTGCGCTGGACGCGCAGGGTCCGCCGGGCCAGCGACCGGGCGATCGTCGCGTACATCGCGGGGGCGGCGGCGGCGTGGCGATCCCACACCTCGCTCGAGACGCGCAGGATCGCGCCGTCGGTGACGGCCTCGGCCCCGCTCTCGGCGGAGCGGTCGCCGAACACCGTCCCGGGCGCGAGGAGCTGGCCCGGGCCGGCTAAGACGAGCGTCACGTCGCGGACGAACGCCGCATTGCGGAAGACCCGGAACCAGCCGTCGTACACGACGGCAACGGCCGGGGCGTCGAGCGGGACGATCGTTCCGCGGCCGACCGAGACCACGCTGCCGTCGGCGGCCAGGCGCTCCAGGACGGCGGAATCCAGTGCGGGCACGGGGCTGGATTGCGTTGCCGGGTCGTTCCGCCCCCTCCGCGAATGAACCGCTCGTGGACGTCAGCGGTTCGGAGGCGATCTTCGACCTCGGGGAGACCGAGGTCGATGCGTTGCCGTTCGGCCTGATCGGGGTCGATGCCACCGGGACGATCGAGCAGTACAACGCGTACGAATCGCGGCTTGCCCGGCTCTCGAAGGAGCGCGTGATCGGCCGCAACTTCTTCCGCGACGTCGCGCCTTGCACCGCGGTGAAGGAGTTCCAGGGCCGCTTCGAGCGCTTCGCGGCGGAGCCCGGCGACGGCGCCGAGTCGTTCGATTTCGAATTCCGCTTCCCGTTCGGACGGCAGTTCGTGAACATCACGTTCCTGCGCAGCGCCAAGAGCGGTCAGATCAAGATTCTCGTCAACCGATACGACGAACAGTAGGACCACTCGCACCCAAGGAGCCTCCGGTGGCACTCTCTTCGTTGGATCTGTTCTTGATCGCGGCGACCGTTGCGGCCGCCGTCGCCGCGGTCGCGGCGATGCTCGCCGGTCGGCGCGCGTCGCGCGCGATCGCCGCCCAGCGCGCGATCCTGCGCGGCGCGCTCGACGTCGCCGGGAGCGATCGCATCGAAGACCTGGTCGGCGGGATCGTCGCCGCGCGCCGGCGCGCCGACGCGATCGCCGCGCTCGCGCCGGCCGCCGACGAGGTCGTCGAACGGCAGGCGAGGCTCGCCAGCGCGCTGGTCGCGCGCGACGCCGCGGGGATCGCCGCATAGGACGCGCTGACCGCGACGTTCGGCGCGCTCACCACCGCGAACGGCGCGGTCACGGAACTCACGCAGGGCGTCGGCGAAGCCGGCGCGGCGGTCGAGCAGGCGGTTTCGTCGATCAGCACCGTCTCCGACAACATCACCGGAATCGCCGAAGGCGTCGGGACAGTGAGCTCGTCGATCGGTCAACTCGCGGTCTCCGTGAATCAGGTAGCCGGCTGTGCGCGCGAAGCGTCGACCCTCTCGCTCGAAGCCGACCGCAAGGCGCGCGACGGCGGGGTCGCGGTCGAGCGGCTCGTGCGCTCGACGCGTGAGATCGCCGACGACATCAACACCGTCGTCTCAACGATGGAAGAACTCGGCACCGCGTCCGAACGGATCGGCGCGATCGTCGAAGTGATCGACGCGATCGCCGACCAGACGAACCTGCTGGCGCTCAACGCCGCGATAGAAGCCGCGCGCGCCGACGAGCACGGCCGCGGCTTCGCCGTGGTCGCCGACGAAGTGCGCAAACTCGCCGAAAGTTCGGCCCAGTCGACGCGCGAGATCGGCCAGCTCGTCAAAGACATTCAAGCGAAGACCGCCGAGGTCGTGCGCTCGACGACGGCCTCGGGGACGAAGGCGGAGAGCGGCCTGGAGATGGCCGCTCTCGCCGGTCGCACGATCGCCGACATCCCGTCGTCGGTGAGCAAAGCGAACCGGCTGATCGAGCAGATCTCGATGGCGGCGCGCGAATAGGCGGCCGGGTCGTCGGCGATCGTGAACTCGGTCGAACAGATGAACCTGCTGATGCGCGAAGCAGCGCGTTCGCTCGAAGAGCAGAACACGTCTAACCGGCAGATCATTCAGATCATCGCGAAGATCCAGCGCCACGCGAACGGCGTCGAGGAGACGCTGGCGCGCCAGCGCGGCGCGAGCGAGAAGCTGATGGCGCAGGCGAAATCGCTCGCGGCCGCGGGCCGCGCGACCGCCGACGCAAACGCCGGCTTCGACGACCTCGTGATCTCGCTCCGCGACCGCCTGCGGCGCGTCGCTTCGGGTCAGCTCGTCGCCCGCGAGGAAGCGGCTCTCGCGAGCCGCTGAGGCTCAGGGACGCAGCGCGACCGGCCGGTACGTGTCGAACGCGTCGTAGCGGACGCCCGCGAGATAGAGTCCGTGCGCGGGCGCCGTCGTCCCCGCGGCGGTGCGGTCACGCGCCGCAAGCGCGCGCGCCGTCAGCTCGAGATCGCGATAGCCGGTCGCGACGTCGACCAGCGTCCCGACGATGATGCGCACCATCCGGTGCAGGAACGCGTTGCCGCGCACCGTGATGCGCACCAGATCGCCGGATCGCGCGGCGTCGATTGCAAACACCTCGCGCACGGTGCCGCCGCGTTCGGGAAGCTCGCCGCAGAACGTCACGAAGTCGTGCTCGCCGACAAGCGGCGCGGCGGCCTGCACGAGGCGCGCATCGTCGAGCGCACGCGGAACGATCCACGCGCGCGCGCGCCAGATCGCCGACGGATAGGGACGGTTGACGATCAGGTAGTCGTAGACGCGCTCGAGCGCGTCGAAACGCGCGGAGAACCCGTCGGCGACGAGCGCGGCATCGCGGACCACCAGATCCGCGGGCGTGCAGGCGTTGAGCGCAAGGCGCAGGCGTTCGATCGGAAACGCGCGCTCGGCACGGAACGAGATCACCTGCCCGGTCGCGTGGACGCCGGCATCGGTGCGGCCGGCGGCGCTGATCTTCACGACCTGATGGAAGAGCCGCGCGAGCGCGTCTTCGAGCGCGCCGGCGACGGTGCGCAGCGCGGGCTGGTACTGCAGCCCGTGAAACGCGGACCCGTCGTATTCGACGACGAGACGATACGTCGGCACCCGCCGGGATTCACGAAAAACAGCGAGGCCGCCTTGCGGCGGCCTCGCGTCGGTCTGCGGGGCGGCGTGCCGTCAGGAGGCGACGCGCTGCGGGACGGGACGCTTCTCGTCGAGGTCGAGGAGATCGGGCCACGCGGTGACGTCGGTGCGGTCGGGCGCGACCTGGTTTCGTAGCTCGAGGAAGTACGCGTGCGACTCGGAGCCCGGCTCCGGTCCCGCTTCGAGGAAGTGCGCGTTGAACTGCTCGATCTCGGCCGGCGACGTCTTGTCGACGAACGGCTTCACGTAGGCCTCGATCTCGCCGACGCTGTTCGCCTTCTTGATGACGTCCATCAGCGCTTCGTGATCGACGCCGAGCAGGCCGAACACGGCCTTGTCCATCGGGCAGTTGTAGTGATACTCGCCGTTGGTCCCGTTGGCCGTGGCGATGCCCTTGTCGATCGCTCGGCCGACCTGCACGACACCGTGCAGCTTCTCGCGGACCGAACGGGGATACGACGTGGTCAAATCTTTTTGCAGCATTGCGAGTGCTTTGACTGCCGCCGCGCCGCAGAGGTTGCGCACCGGTCACGCGGAGCGTGCCCTCGTCGCTCGTACTCGGGCTCTACGGTTCGTCCTCGCCGTCGTCGTCGGGTTCGTCGGCGCGGAGCGGTCGCTGCAGCGGGAAGAGCAGGACGTCGCGGATCGACCCGTTGTTCGTCAGCATCATGACGAGGCGGTCGACGCCGATTCCGATCCCGGCGGTCGGCGGCATCCCGTACTCGAGCGCGCGGACGAAATCCCAGTCGGGTTCGGGGACTTCTTCGTCGCCCGCAGCGCGTTCGGCGAGCTGCAGTTCGAAGCGGCGGCGCTGATCGTCGGGGTCGTTCAATTCGGTGAACGCGTTCGAGAGCTCCATGTGCGCGGCGAAGAGTTCGTAGCGCTCGGTGATCTCGGGATCGTCCTTCATCCGCTTCGCCAGCGGCGAGAGCACGACCGGATAACCGTACACGAACGTCGGTTCGATCAGATGCGGCTCGACGATGCGTTCGAAGAGTTTGTCGAGCGCGTGCGCGTGGGTCGGCGACTCCGGGATCCCGTACTCACGCAGCAGCGCGAAACACGCGCCTGGGTCGAGCAGCTGCTCGCGCGTGATCCCGGCATACTCCTCGAACGCGGCGAGATAGTTCAGCCGCCGGAACGGCGTCGCGAACGAGATCGCATCCTCACCGAAGACGAACTGTTCCGAGCCGTGCACCGCGCGCGCCAGATGCGCCATCAGCGCCTCGTTGAAGCGCATCATGTCGTGGACGTCCCAGAACGCCGCGTAGAGTTCGAGCATCGTGAACTCGGGATTGTGCGTGCGGTCGATCCCCTCGTTGCGGAACGTCCGCCCGATCTCGTACACGCGCTCCATCCCACCGACGATCAGCCGCTTGAGATAGAGCTCCGTCGCGATGCGCAGTTTGAGCGGGATGTCCAGCGCGTTGGAATGGGTGAGGAACGGGCGCGCCGTCGCGCCGCCGGCGATCGTGAGCAACGTCGGCGTCTCGACTTCGAAAAACCCCTGCGCGTCGATGAAGCGGCGCATCTCGCTGACGATCCGCGAGCGCTGGATCATCACGTCGCGCACCGGCGGGTTGACGATCAAATCGACGTAGCGCCGGCGGTAGCGCTTCTCGACGTCGGTGAGGCCGTGCCACTTGTCGGGGAGCGGCTGCAGCGATTTGCCGAGGACCTCGAAGGTGCGCACGTGCAGCGAGAGCTCGCCGGTCTTCGTGCGGAAGACGAACCCCGTCGCGCCGACAATGTCGCCGCGCTCGACCTCCTTCGCGATCGCGAACGCGTCGTCGCCGACGTCGTTCGCGCGCACGAAGAGCTGAAAGCGTCCGGTGCGGTCGTGCAGATCGAAGAAGATGACCTTGCCCTGCCCGCGCGCCGCCATGATCCGTCCAGCAATCGACCAGTCCGTCTCCTCGGAACGGCCCTGCTCGCCCAGATCCGCGTAGCGCGTCGCCAGGTCGGCGGCGTGCGCCGTGACGTCGAACCGCGTCGCGCGGAACGGGTCGACGCCGCGCTCGCGCAACGCGGCGAGCCGGGCTCGCCGTGCTGCGACCAGACTTTCGCTCACGCGGCCGGCTACGAGGCTTTCTTGGTTTTCTTGGGGTCTTTGTTGATCGCTTCGATCTTGTACTTCATCTGGCCGCGCGGCGTGGTGACGTCGACCGTCTCGCCTTTCTTGCGGCCCATGAGCGCGCGTCCCAGCGGCGACTCGTTCGAGAGCCGCGCGTTCTTCGGATCGGCCTCGGCCGAGCCGACGATCGTGAACTCGTGCGAGGTCTTCGAGCCGACTTCCATCACCTTGATCGTCGCGCCCAAGTGGACTTCGTCCGCGACGTAGTCGCTCGCGTCGATGACGCGGGCGTTGCGGATCATCCCTTCGAGCTTGAGGATGCGGCCTTCGACGAAGGCCTGTTCCTGTTTCGCATCTTCGTATTCGGCGTTTTCGGAGATGTCGCCGAACTCTTTGGCTTGACGGATGCGCTCGTTGACCTCGCGTCGATGAACGGTTTTCAGTTCGTCCAGCTCGTCCTCGAGCTTCTTGAGTCCATCACGGGTCAAAACGATTTCTTTGTCGTTCAAAAGCGACTCCCGATTGTTGTCCGCCCCCGGCTCGCGACGCGCGGCGAGCCGCGCGGCCCCTCCAGAGCGCCAGGGGAAGCCCGATGATTGCGGAGGCGGCGATGAAACCCCTCGTTGGCGGATCGTCACCCCACAGCGCGGCGGCAAGAATCCCAATGAGGATCACGGCGGATGTACCCGGGAGGATCGCTCCCGACCACCGCTTGCTCTCTGTATCGGCAAAAACGCGGACTGCCGCCGCGGCGGTGAGCACGAACAGCACGCCGAGAAACCACGACGTCCCGGCCAGGACGAGATCGAACGCGTTTTTCGCGGTCGGCGAGACGCCGGCGGCGAGGCAGAACGCCAGCGAGAGGATCGCGATGACGACGATTGCCGCGGTGGGCTCCTCGCGGCGGTCGAGCCGTCCGAGCGGCGCGGGAAGGACGCCGTCGCGCCCCATTGAGTAGAGGCTGCGCGTCAAGTAGACGAGCGTCGTCTGCAGCGAGGCGGCGAACGAGAGCAGGACGGTGAGGGTGAGTACCTGTTCCCAGCCGCCGCCGAGGAGGCCCCCGACGTAGGCGAGCGCGTCGCGGTCGTGGCCGGCGAAGCCCGCCGCGGAGCCGATCCGCTCGAAGGCGACGATTCCGGCGATGAGGATCGCGCTGGTGAGCGCGAGCCCGAGGAGGCCGCCCGCCCCGGGAGCACCGGCGTCGCCCTGCGCCTCTTCGGCCGTCGACGCCGACACCTCCCAGCCGTCGATCATCCAGATGCCGACGACGGTCGCCGCGACCAGGCCGCTCCAGGGGACGCCCCCGCCGGCGAACGCGACCGCGCCGGGACGCGGGTGCGCCGCGGCAACGGCGGCCGCGACGCCGAGCACGCCGAGTTCGGCGGCGAGCAGGAGCAGCGTCAGCGTCGTGGTCGGCTTGAGACCGTACCACAGCAGCAGCGACGTCGCGATCACCCAGCCGCAGCCGACGAGCGCGACGGCGAGCGGGTTCGCGGCGAGCGCCGGCGCGACCAGATCGAGCGTGTAGGTGCCGGCCGGCAGCGCCGTCGCGAGCGTCGCGAAGACGTTCGCGACGATCAGGATCCACGCGCCGTACGCGCCCGCTTCCGGACCGAACGCGCTGCGGATCCAGGCATACGACGAGCCGGCGTCGCGCTGCCGCTCGCCCAGGCGCTTGTAGCCGCTCGCGATCATCGCCATCAGCACGGCGATTAGCACGACGGCGAGCGGCGTCCAGCGGCCGGCGGCGGCGATCATCGGCGCCATCGTCGTCGCCAGCGAAAACGCCGGCCCGATCGCGGCGGCCGCGACGACGGCGAGATCGCGCAGCGCGAGAACGCGCCGCAGGTGCGGCTGCGCCGGCGCCTCGTTCAGACGGCGGCCCCCGCGGTGACCGCCGGCTCGTTGCGGACGGGGAAGTTGACCGAGTTCGCGATGAAGCACTCGCGATGCGCCCGCGCGTGCAGCGCGGTCACCTCGTCGATCCGCGACGCGTCGGCGATCGTCACGCGCGGGTGCAGCACCACCTCGCGAAACCGGATGCGGCCGTCGACGAGCGACATCTCGCCGCGCGCATCGTCCTCGTACGACGTCACGGCGATCCCGGCGCGCGCGCACAAGGCGAGATACGAGAGCAGGTGGCACGCGGAGAGCGACGCGACGAGCAGATCTTCGGGGTTGTGCAGACGCGCGTCGCCGCGGAAGTGCGTGTCGGCGGACCCGTGCAGCGGCACCTTTCCGTCGCACTCGACAACGTACGCGCGGCTGTAGGTCGCGTATTCGAGCGCCGGGCCCGACGCGGCGCCGGTCCAGCGGAGCCGCGCGGCGTAGCGGTGCGGGCGAACGTTCATGATGCGCTCGTTCGCCGCGCGGCGACCGCCTCTTCGCGCAGCAGCGAATGGCGGAAGCCGTACGCGGCGTAGATGCCGATTCCCACCACGAACCAGACCAGGAAGCGCAGCCACGTCAGCGGCTGCAGTCCCTCAATCGTCAGCCATAGGCACAGCGCGATCCCGATCGCGGGGACGGCGACCGGACCGAACGGGACGCGGAAGGGCCGTGCGGCGTCGGGTTTGGTGAAGCGCAGCGCCATCACGCCGGCGCACACGATCACGAACGCCGAGAGCGTCCCGATGTTGACGAACTCGAGCAGAAGCCCCAGCGGCAGGCCCGCCGCGAAGAGCGAGATGACCGCGCCGGTGATCAGCGTGACGACGACGGGCGTGCGCGTGCGATGGTTCACGCGCCCGAACACGGGCGGGATCATGCGGTCGCGCGACATGACGTAGAGGATGCGGATCTGGCCGAGCAGCGAGGTCAGCATCGACGCCGCGGCGCCGGTGACCGTGCCGATCAGCACCGCCCCGAAGAGCCAGGGATTGTTCCCCGCCGCCTTCACCGCGTCGAGCATCCCGGAGTTCGCCGAGACCTTGTCCCACGCGATCACGCCGACCGTCACCGCGGCGGCGGCGGTAAAGAGGACCGCGCCGACGATCAGCGATCCGACGATCGCGCGCGGCACGTCCCGCGTGGGGTCGTGCGCCTCTTCGCTCGCGACCGTGACCGTGTCGAAGCCGATGTAGGCGAAGAACACAAGCGCGGCGCCGGCGACGATCCCGTGCCCGCCGCGCGGCGCGAACGGATGGAACGCGCCGGCATGCACCGTGCCGCCGAGCGCAAGAACGAAGGCGGCGATCGCGACGATCTGCACGACGACGAGCACGAGATTCGTCGCCGCCGACTCGCGGATCCCGATCGCGAGCACCGCCGAGAGCAGCACCACGGCGAGCGCGGCGATCACGTCGACCTGCGAGTGCGCGAGGTCGATCCCGTGCGCGTTCACGATCACGTTGCCTTGCTGCGCCCACGCCGGGAGCGCGAGGCCGACGTTCGCCAGCAGCTGTTGCAGCGCGCCGGAGAGCGTGGCGGAAAGCGGCGCGACGCTGATCCCGTATTCGAGCAGCAGATCCCAGCCGATCACCCACGCGACGATCTCGCCGAGCGCAGCGTACCCGTAGGTGTACGCGCTGCCGGCGATCGGGACCATCGACGCGAGCTCCGCGTAGCAGAGAGCGACGAACAAGCACGTCAGCCCCGAAAGGCCGAACGACGCGACCACGCCGGGGCCGGCGGCGTTCGCACCCGAGCCCACCGTCGTGAAGATCCCGCCGAGCATCGTGCCGAGACCGACTGCGATCAGCCCGCCGACGCCGAGGACGCGGCGCAGCGATGCGCCCTCGACCGGCAGCCGCTCGCGATCGTGCGGCTGCGTCGCAAACAATCGAGCGAGCAGGCTCAGACAGTCACCCCGTCACCCTGCGCTTGTCGAAGGGCGATGACGCGCGGGCGCAGCGCGAGCCGCGCGAGCAGATCGCGATAGTCGTCTTCGGTGACGTCGGCCCACGCTTTTCCGAGCAGCGCGACGAGCGCCGCTTCCACGACGTTGGTCCCGAACGACCGGCCGCCGAAATCCGGCGTCGTCGTCACCAGCCGCGCGATCCCGCGCGCGCGCAGAAACTCGATGTCGCGTTCGGTCAGCGTGTTGGTGATGACGGTCTTCCCGTCGAGCCGTTCCG
Source organism: Vulcanimicrobium alpinum (assembly GCF_027923555.1). Classification (GTDB taxonomy): domain Bacteria; phylum Vulcanimicrobiota; class Vulcanimicrobiia; order Vulcanimicrobiales; family Vulcanimicrobiaceae; genus Vulcanimicrobium; species Vulcanimicrobium alpinum. The sequence goes on from NZ_AP025523.1 coordinate 2,828,173, forward strand.
GCATGAACTGCCGCATGAAGTGATAGTCGCCGGCGATGATCTCGGCGTCGTCGTAGTATTCCGGATACTTGGCCTGCGGCGCGCGGTCTTGTTTCTTTCCGGTCGGATAGAAGAACTGAAACGGCAGCTTGCACGCGTCGGGGAGATACTTGCGCGCCATCGATTCGAACTCGTCGAGCCCGCGCACCGGACGATCGAGGTCGAGCGCGAAGATGAAATCGCCGAAGATCACGTCGGCGCCGGCCTGCACGAGCGCCTGCGCCATCCCGAAGCGGTCGAGCGCGCTCACCATCAGCACCCGCTTCCCGCGCAGATCGATCTTCAGCTCGTCCTGCAGAAACGCGATCGCCTCGCGTTCGAGCGTGTTCTTAAGGCCGCTCCCGTCGACGACCGGCGTCGCGGTCGCCGCGGCCAGGAGCCGCAGCCCGTCGCGCAGCGCGTAGCGGTCGCTGCCGGCGTAGAGGTAGACGTCGATCCCGCCCAGACCGATCGCATCGACGGTACCGTCGAGTTCTTTGATCTTCGCGATCGCGCGGTCGATCGAACCGTCGACGCCGATCCGCGCGATCTCGAAGCGCTCGCCGAGCAGGTCCACCTCGGCGCGATGGTCGCGCGACGACGATCCGAGCGAGACCGAGACGACGCGCTTCACGCCGACACCGCGCGCCGCTGCTCGGCGGCCGCCCGCGTGCGCGCGAGGTGCTCGCGGGTGATCGCGGTGTCGAACGCGCGCATGTCGGCGAGCGCGAACCCGTCGCGCTCGGCGAGCGCGTCGATCTCGCGCACCCGGTCGAGGTCGATCCCGCGCCCCAGCGTGTAGGATTCGCAGCGGTTTTCGAGCGCCAGCACCATCGTCTCCGACATGCACGCCAGCGCCGTCCCGGCCGGCAGGTTCAGATCGAAATCGGTCCCGGGTTCGCGGACGCGTTCAGCCCGCCAGTCGCCGGGGACGCGCATGTTCCCGCCTTCGACGACGAGGACGTCGGGGCGTTCGGTCGCGACGCGGCGCGAGACGTCGTGCGGGAGCGAGAGCTCGCACACGACCGCGCCGGTGCGCAGATCGCCGGGTTCGATCACGTCCTGCGTCGACGACGTCGCGGTGAGCACCAAGTCGGCGCGCTGCACCGCCTCACCGATCGCGGTGGTGTGCGACGACGCGCACGGCAGCCGCTCGCGCACGCTCTCGTGAAACTTGCGCAGCCGCGTCTCGTTGCGCGCGACGAGGATCATGTGCGCGACGCGCGGCGCGATCAGCTCCACGCACGCGGCGCCGATCGAACCGGTCGCTCCGACGACGACCGCCGTCGACGACGCGGCGTCGATCCCCATTTCGTCGGCGCCGCGAAACAGACTGCGCACGCCCGCGGCAATGGTGAGCGAGTTGCCCGTCGTCACGGGGATCGGCGCGCGCTGCGCGACCGTCACGCCGCCGTCGCCGACGACGCCGGTAAACGCACCGAGCCCGGCGACCTGCGCGCCGAGTTCCGCGCCGACGCGGATCGCGCCGACGATGCGTTCGTAGACCTGCTCGCGCGGCAGTTCCAGCATCTGCTGCGGCAGCAGCGGCGCGGCGACGAACCAGCCCTCGGTCTCCCGGCCGTCGGGCGTGCGAATCCCCGTCAGATGCGCGGCCGCGTACGGCGGCATCCACTCCAGGATCTTGGCGACGATCGGGCGCCCCTTGCCCTTCGCACCGGGCTCGTAGCGCACCACATCTTCAAACGAGAGCGGGTGGATCACAAAGCAGAATTTCGTCATCCGCGCGGAGCATTTTCGCCGTCCGGCGCCGGGAGCCCGCGCCCCGGAACGGGAATGGAACGCGGGCATGAATCAGACGCTCAACGCCATCGACGAGCTCGTCCGCATCCCTGCCCCCTGTCCGTCCCCGATGGGACTCGCGTGTGACGGCACGGATCTCTGGATCGGCTCGCTGGAAACGAATCGAATCTACGGCCTGCGCGCTTCGCAAGGCTCGGTGTTCGAGGAGGCAAAGGCGCCGGGCAGGCCATTCGGGATCACGGTGACGGGTGACGCGCTCCGCGTCGTCGTCGGCGAAGGCGAGCACGACGAACGCTACGTGCGCCGCTATATCATGGGCAAGGATTTCAAGTCGGAGAAGATCGCGTGCCCCGACTTCACCGGATCGTTCCTCGCCTATGACGGCGACCGGCTCTACCTGAGCCAACGCGACAACCAAACCATCTTGGAATTGGACGAAACGGGGACCGTGCTGCGCACGATCCCCGTTCCGCGTCAGATCACCGGGATGGTCGTCGTCTCCGGCCGTTTCTATCTGGTCACCACCGAAAGCCGCGAGTCCGACGACTACCGCCTGCTGTGCCTCGACGCACGCAAAGAACAGCCCGAGGTACATGAGCTCGCGTCGATTCCGTTCATCGCGCGCGGGCTCGGGTGGGACGGCTTCAAGTTCTGGACCAACGATCGCGACAACAACGCGATCGTCGCATTCGCCAAGCCCGACTAGGAGCGGCGGGTCCGCTCGGCGTGACGGCGCCACGGTATCGTCGTTCGAGCGTCCGCGCGGTCATCGAATCGCTCGCGGGCGATCGCGCCGTCGCGGCGTCGCTGCACGACGCGCTCTGGGCCGTCTTGTGGAACCGCCGCTACGACGACGTCCACGAGCCGATCTGGCTGCCCGATTCGGGGTTCGCCGGCGTCTCGCCATCGCGCGCCCGCTCGATGACGGCGGGCTCTTCGCCGGCATCGACGCCGGCGAGACGTTCCTCGCGATCCGCATCGCGCCGCAGCAGGCACCGCCGCCGATCGGCAGCCGCGTTCGGGTCGCGCCCGCCGCCCGCGACCGCTGGCGTTTCGCCGAGGTGCAGCCGCTCGGCGCCGGGATCGACCTGCGCTTCGACGAGCACGGCGGCGCGAGCGACGACGCGTGGGTCGACACGCTGCGCTCCGCGGTGCCGCGCCTGCGCACGATGTTCGAGGAACAGCGCGAGCGGCTCGCGAGCCGCGGCGCGCAGCTCGGGGCGCTCCAGGAACCGTCACCGCTCGAAGAGATCTGGCGCGAGCACGTGAGCGCGATCGGCGAGCGGGTGATGACCGAGACCGACTACACCGACAAAGAGGCCGCCTCTCTCGCCAAAGCGCGCGCGCGCGGCGCGCGTTCGGCCGACGAGGAAGAACGCCGGATCCTCGCGGCGCGCAAGAAGCGCTATACCGAACGGCTCAACGAGGCGGTTGCGGCGTTTCGCGAAGAACGCTGGCCGGCATTGCGCGAGCAGGGTCTCGCCGAAACGCAGCGCTACAGCGATTACCGCACCGAGATGGTGCGGCTCGAGGATGCGCTCATGCGTCTGCGCGCGTTGAGCGAGCGTGCCGTCAAGGCGATGTCGATGCTCGACGCGATCGCGAAGGCGGGGTTCCGCGTCGCCGCGATCGAGATCCCGGAGTCGCGGCTCGAGGAAGCCGCCTACGCCGACGACGTGCTGCGCAGCGTGGAGCTCCTCCACGCCGCGATCCCCGTGCGCGCGACGTTGTCGGCGGCGAGCTTCAGCGCCTACCGGGCACCTACGGCCGGTCCGTCGGTGATCCCGCCGCGGTACTGAGGGCGGGCTTCGGCTTCGCGCTTGAGCGCCGCGAGCATCATCTCGGAGTTCTCGCGCACTTTCTTCTGCAGGGTCGGACCGATCAATTCGGCGAGCGTCGGCACCCCGAAGTCGTACGTCACGCCGAGCACCACGCGCGTCGTCGCGCCGTCCTGTTCGAACGTCCAGGCGCCCTCGAACGTATCGAGATCGCCTTCGATCAGCGCGTAGTCGATGCGCAGCGCGGCGTCGTCGAAGCGGTCTTCTTCCGTCCACTCGATCGGCGCGTCTTCGACGAGCGTCTTCCAGCGCGTTACGATCCGATCGGGATGGCGCGAGACGACGGTGACGCTCTCGACGTCGGGCATGAACTCGGGGAACCGCTCCTGCTCCTTGGCGAGCTCGTAGACGCTCGCGGCCGGCGCCTCGATCTCGATCGTGCACTCGACGAACGGCATCAGCGCAGCACCCCGAGCTGCGCGTACGCGGCATCGACCGCGCCGTCGAACGCGCGGAGCGCGGCGGCGACGTCGTCTTCGCTCACGTTGAGCGGGGGCTCGAGACGGATCACTCGCTGCTGGTTGAGCGTCCAGGCCGCGGTGACGCCGCGTTTGAGCAGTTCGGGGATGATCGCGCCGCCGTAGCCTTCGTGCTGCAGTTCGACGCCGACCAGCAGTCCCGCGCCGCGCACGGCGGCGATCACCTGCGGGACGCGTTCCGACGTCGCGCGCGCGCCGGCGAGAAGCTGCGCGCCGCGTTCGCGCACGTTCGCAACGAGATCCTCATCGACGAGGACGTCGAGCGCGGCAAGCGCCGCGGCGCACGCGAGCTCGTTGCCGCCGAAGGTCGACGTGTGCAGCAGCGGCGCCTTGCCGTAGGCGGCGTTCCACACCGCCGGCCGCGCGATGTAGGCGCCGATCGGGATCACGCCGCCGGAGAGCCCTTTGGCGAGCGTCATCACGTCGGGGACGACGCCGTCGCGCTCGCACGCGAAGAGGCTGCCGCAGCGGCCCAGGCCGGTTTGCACCTCGTCGGCGATTAAAACCGCCCCGCTCGCATCGCAGATCGCACGCACGTCGCGCAGATACCCGGGCGGCGGGACGTTCACGCCGCCCTCCCCCTGCACGGGCTCGACGATCACCGCCGCGACGTCCGCATCGACGGCGTCGCGCAGCGCGCGCGCATCGCCGAACGGGACGCGCCGCACGTCGGCGAGCAGCGGCGCGAACGGGTCGCGAAACGCGTCGCGGCCGCTCACCGAGAGCGCGCCGAACGTCTTCCCGTGATACGACGCGTCGGTCGAGACGAACGCCGGGCGGCGGGTCGCCGCGCGCGCGAGCTTGAGCGCGCCTTCGACGGCCTCGGCGCCGCTGTTCGCGAAGAACGAGATCGCGAGATCGCCCGGCGTGAGCTCGGCAAGCCGTTTCGCGAGCCGCCCCATCAGCGGGTTGAACATCGTGCGCCCCGAGAGCGCCATGCGGTCGAGCTGATCGCGCACTGCGGCGACGACCCGCGGGTGCCGATGACCCAGCGTGAAGACGCCGTAGCCGCCGGCGAAATCGAGATACCGCTTTCCGGCGGAATCGACGATCACCGAGCCTTCGGCGTACACTTCGACCGGCGAACCGGAGAGCTTCATGACCCGCGCGAGCGGCGGGTTCACGTACGCGCGGTAATTGTCGTAGGCTTCCTGCGCGAGATCGACCTCGACGTTCACGCGACGGCGAGCTCGGGTTCGCGCGCCTCGAGCTGCGCGATCGTCTGCTTGAGGATCGCGAGCGTCTCGGCCGCGGTCTCCGTGCGCATCAGCCGCTCGCGCAGCGCGCTCGCGCCGGCGAACCCTTTGAGGTAGTAGCCGAGATGCTTGCGCATCTGCGGCACCGCGCGCGGCTCGCCCCACTCCTCGACCATCGTGAGGTAATGGTGCACGGCGAAGCGCAGACGCTCCGGCGCGCCGGGGACCGGCGCCGGCTCCTCGTCGGCCATCAGCGCGCGCAGGCGCGAGACGAGCCACGGATTCCCGAGCGTCGCGCGCCCGAGCATCACGCCGTCGACGCCGCTCTCGCGCATCCGCTGCATCGCGTCGTACGGGTCGGCGAGGTCACCGTTCCCGATCACCGGGATGTCGACGGCGCGCTTGAGTTCGGCGATCTTCGACCAGTCGGCGCTCCCTTTGTAGAACTGCTTCGCAGTGCGCGCATGCAGGGTGAGCGCCTGCACGCCGACGGCCTGCGCGCGCTTCGCGACCTCGACGAAGACGAGGTCGGCTTCGGTCCAGCCGAGGCGCATCTTCATCGTCACCGGGCAGTCGACCGCGTCGACGACGGCCTTCATGATCGCCTCGCAGCGATCGACGTCGCGCAGGCACGCGCTCCCGCCTTCGGTCTTGGTGACCTTCGGTGCTGGGCAGCCGAAGTTGATGTCGACGATGTCGGCGCCGCACTCGCGCACGAGATTCGCGGCGGTCGCCATGATCTGCGGATCGTTGCCCCACAGCTGCGTCGACACCGGCTTCTCGACGCCGTGCTGATCGATCATCTCCATCGTGCGCTTCCCGCCGTACTGCAGCGCGTTCGAGGAGACGAACTCGGTGACGGTGAGCCCGAAGCCGAACGGCTTGTAGAGCGCGCGCAGGGTGCGGTTGGTCACCCCCGACATCGGCGCGAGCACGATGGGGGGTGAGATCTCGATCGGTCCGATCCGGAGCGGCGGGGTCACGACCCGGGAGTATACCACACCCGCCCCCCGTCACCCTGAGGCAGCGCTGCCGTTGGCGTGGAGATGGCCGAGGCGGAGGCCGTGGAGGACCAGGTGCGGTTCCACCCGCTCGATAACCGCCGTCTCCGCGGCCACCACCGGGGCGAGGCCGCCGGAGGCGATCACGCGGGCGTCCTCGCCGAGCATCCCGCGGATGCGGCGCACCAGCTCCTCCGTCTGCCCGACAGCGCCGTAGATTAGCCCCGCTTGGATCGACGTCACCGTCTCGCGGCCCACCGGGACCCCCGGCGCGACCAGCGCCACCTGCGGCAGCTTCGCGGTGCGGCCGACCAGCGCGTCGAGCGAGACCTGCAGCCCCGTCGCAATCGCCGCTCCGACGTATGCTCCGTCGCGATCGATCGCGCCGAACGTCGTCGCCGTGCCGAAGTTGATCGCGATCGCCGGCGTCCCGACGAACGCGACCGCGCCGATCGCCGCCGCGATCAGATCGCTCCCGACTTCGCGCGGCCGCTCCGTGCGCACGATCAGCGACGTCTGCGTCGCCGCGCTGAAAAACGACGGCACGACGCCGAAGTACTTCTCGCATCCCTCCGCGAGCGGCCGGTCGACCGATGGAACGACCGACGACACCGCGATCGCCTCGATGTCACCGATCGCGAAGTGCGCCGCGGAGAAGAACGCCGCGAACAGCACGCCGTACTCGTCGGGCGTGCGGCGGCGCGCCGTCGTCACGCGCCACGTGCCGAGGATCGCGCCGGCACGATCGAACGCACCGAGTTTGGTCTCGGTGTTGCCGACGTCGATGCAGAGCAGCATCACGCGTCCGCCTGCGCGCGCTTGCGTTCGAGGATCGCGTCCCACAGCCGCGCGGCGAGCTCGCGTTTCGACCCGCTGCCCAGATCGCGCCGGCCGTCGGTGCCCCACAGCACCACGAGCGCGTTATCGACGTCGCCGAAGCCGCGCGTCCCGCCGACGTCGTTGACCGCGATCAGGTCGAGGTGCTTGCCGGCGAGCTTTTCGCGCGCGTGCGTTTCGAAATCGCTCGTCTCGGCGGCAAAGCCGACGAGGAACAGCGCGCCGTCGCGGCGCGCTCCCAGGCCGGCGAGGATGTCGGGGTTGCGCTCGAGCGCGATCGCGGTGACCTCCTCGGTCTTCTTCACCTTCTGATCGTGCGTCACGGCCGGCCGCCAGTCGGCGACCGCGGCGGTCGCGATCGCGATCGTCGCGCCGCCGGCGAGTTCGCGCACCGCGGCGTCCATCTCGCGCGCGGTGGTGACGCGCACCACGTGCGCGCCCGGAGGCGGCGAGGCCGTCGTCGGCCCCAGCACGAGATCGACCGCCGCGCCGCGCGCGAGCGCCTCGGCGGCGAGCGCGATCCCTTGCGTCCCGGTTGCGGCGTTGGAGAGAAAGCGCACCGGATCGATCGGTTCGCGCGTCGGTCCGGCGGTGATCAGCACGCGCTCGCCGCGCAAGTCCTCGCGCGCGCCGAGCGCCTGCGCGATCGCCGCGAGCAGCGCGTCCTCGTCGGCGAGCCGACCCGCCCCGTGTTCGCGCTCGGCGAGAAATCCGACGCCGGGCTCGACGATCGTCGCGCCGCGCCCGCGCAGCGTCGCGAGGTGCGCAGCGGTCGCGGGATGCTCGAGCATCGACGTGTTCATCGCCGGCGCGAAGACGAGCGGCGCCCGCGTCGCCAGCAGCACGTTGCTCAGGAGATCGTCGGCGAGCCCGAGCGCGGCCTTCGCGATCGTGCTCGCGGTCGCGGGGACGACGGCGACCACCTCCGCGTCGCGCGCGAGCGCGATGTGGGGGATCGCGTCGACCTGCTCCCACAGCGAGGTGTGAACCGGACGCCGCGCGAGCGCCGCGAACGTCGCGGCGCCGACGAAACGCTCCGCGTCCTCGGTCATCACGACGTCGAGGACGGCGCCCTTCTGCACCAGCCGGCTCGCCAGCGCCGCCGCTTTGTAGGCTGCGATTCCGCCGGTCACGCCGAGCAGAATCCGCCGGCCGTTCACCGCCTCACCGCTCGCCGTCCGCCGGAAGGATCGGTTCGTTGTCGATCAGTCGCGTCGCGCCGGCCCAGACGCTGCCGATCGCGAGCGCCGGCGGACGGACCGGATCGGCGGCCGCAAACGTGCGGGGGTCGACGACGTCGAGATACGCTTCGCGCAGCGGTTCACGCAGTTCGCCGCGCGCGCGGGCGACGATCCGCGCGCGGTCGGTCTCGCCGGCGCGCACCGACGCGACGATCGCGTCGAGCGCGTGGTGGAGGGCCGGCGCGGCGGCGCGCTGCGAATCGTCGAGATAGATGTTGCGGCTCGAGAGAGCGAGGCCGTCGGCTTCGCGCACGGTCGGCGCGACCACGAGTTCCAGCCCCAGATTCAAGTCGGCGATCACGCGCTGCAGCACCGCGACCTGCTGCGCGTCCTTGGCGCCGAAGTAGGCGCGCTCGGGGTCGACGGTCGAGAACAGCTTCACGCACACCGTCGCGACGCCGCGGAAATGCCCCGGGCGCAGCGCGCCTTCGTAGCGGCTGCCGACGTCGCCGGGCTCGACCGACGTCGAGAACCCCGGCGGATACATCGTCGCGACATCGGGCGCGTAGACGAGATCGACGCCCGCCGCGCGCAACGTCGCGACGTCGTTGTCGAACGCACGCGGGTACCGTTCGAAGTCTTCGTTCGGGCCGAACTGCATCGGGTTCACGAAGACCGACGTGACGACGGTCGCATTTCCCGCGCGCGCCCGCTCGACGAGCGCGAGGTGTCCCGCGTGAAGCGCTCCCATCGTGGGTACGAGACCCACCGGACGCTCGGCGGCAGCCAAGACCGATCGGACGTCAGCCGGGGTGCGGGCGATGTGCACGTTCAGCCGCGCAGGACACGGAGCGTCGTGCGGCCCACAACGAAGGCTTGACCGACGTCGATCGCTTCGGGCGCGTCCAGCGGCCGGCCGGCGACGCGGGTCCCGTTCCGGCTGGCGAGATCGGCCAAACGTAAGAAGCCGTCGGGTTCTTCATAGAGTCGGGCGTGTTTGCGGGAAATATACCTGTCGATGGTAATGCAGGCGGTGGCCACCGCGTCATCACGGCCGATGGTGATCTCCCGCTCGAAAGCCCAAGTTTTCCCGTCGAGCGGGCCGCTCATCACCTCGAGGACGTACATCGCCGAACCGCCTTCGCGCGGTCGTGACGGCCGGTCCTCTCCGAAGGAAGCACACGCATGGACAAGGACGACGTTCAGCTGATGGAAATCGAGCCCGAAGCGCTGCGAGCCGCCGAGTTCATGCAGGCCGCCGAGGTCCTCGCGACGATGCCCGGAAAGCGCATCACGGCGGCGCGGCTCGAGGAGACGCGGATCGCGATCGAGACCGAAGACGGCACCGTGTATTTCTTCTACGGCTTCATGGGCGAGGAGAAGCCGCCGGCCTCGTAGACCGCCTGGGCCGCGAAGACGGCGCCGAGAACCGCGTGCTCGGCGGTAATTCCGCCCTGAAGATACACCTCGAACGGCGGCCGCAGGGGCGCATCGCACGAGAGATCGATCGTCGCGCCGCTGACGAACGAGCCGCTCGACATGATGACCGGATCGACGTAGCCGGGCACCGGCCCGGGCTCGGGTGCGAAGCGCGCGTTGACAGGCATTGCGCGCTGGAGACCGCGAGCGAAGGCGATCAGCCGCTCGCGGTCGCCGAGGCGAATCGCCTGCACGATGTCGGTGCGCAGGTCGCCCGGGATCGGATCGACGGCGCAGCCCAGCTCGGCGAACAGCGCGGCGGCGAAGTCGAGGCCGCGCAGCGTCTCGGCGACGACCAGCGGCGCGTAGAACAGCCCCTGCACGAGCGCCCGGCCGAATCCCAGCGTCGGGCCGAGACCGGCGCCGATTCCGGGCGCGAAGACGCGCGCCGCGATCCGTTCGATGAGATCGGCGCGGCCGGCGAGGTAGCCGCCGGTCGGGGCGAGACCGCCTCCGATATTCTTGATGAGCGAACCCGCGATCAAGTCGGCGCCCGCTTCGAGCGGTTCGCGTTCTTCGACCAGTTCGCCGTAACAGTTGTCGACGAACACCACGGCCTCGCGATGCGCGCCGCGCACCACGTCGATGGTGGCCGCGATCGCGTCGATCGTGAGCGAGCGCCGCACGGCGTAGCCGCGCGAGCGCTGGACGAAGACGACCGCCGGGCGCTGCGCGCGCACCGCGTCGCGCAGCGCGTCGAGGTCGGTCTCGCCCGCGCCGGTCCGCGCGACCTCGGCGTAGCGCACGCCGCGTGAGACCAGCGAGTACGGCGCGGTCGCGATCGCGTGGCGCAACGTGTCGTAGGGTGCGCCGTTGGCGGCGAGCAGCGTTGCGCCGGGCGCGACGAGAGCGTCGAGTCCGGCGACGATCGCGTGCGTTCCGCTGACGATCGAGAGCCGCGCCAGCACACGCTCGGCGCGGAAGCAGCGCGCCAGCAGCGACTCGTACCGCTCGCGCGCGGCGTCGTCGTAGCCGTAGCCGGTGGTGCCGGCGAGGTCGGACTCCGCGATCCCCTCGTCGAGGAACGCGCGCAGCACGCGCGCGCGCACCGCGACGGCGCGCGGATCGCGGCGCTCCAGCCACGGTGCGGCGCGCACGGCGGCGTCGCGCACGCGGGGAGCGAGCGCGATGCCGTCGAGGAGCGCGTCGATCACGCCGAGTCCGCGCGTGCGACGGTGCGTTCGTAGACGCGCACGAACGGGAGCCAGATCGCCCCGGCGATCGCGAGATTGACCGCGAGCAGCACCACGGCGCGCCAGTCGAGCGTGGCGAGGAAGACGTTCGCGAACGTCGGGACGCCGGAGGGGATGTAGAACACCGGCTTGCCGGCGAGACCGAGCGCCATCGCCGCGTAGGTCGTGATCGAGAGCACGAGCGGTGCGACGACGAACGGCACCGCCAGCACCGGATTGTACGCGAGCGGGAGTCCGAAGATGACCGGCTCGTTGATCCCGCACAGCGACGGCAGGATCGACGCCCACGCGATCTTCTTCAACCGCGGAACGCGGCTGCGCAGCAGCAGCGCGACGAGCGGGAGCGTCGCGCCGGCGCCGCCGGGAAAGACGAACAGAAACGTCGAGACGACGACGATGTGCGGGATCGGCGCGTGGTGGCCGTGCGCCGCCGTGTTCGCCGCCTGCAGGCTCAGGTAGACGGGGAGGACCAGCGCAGCGAGCAGCGCCGGCCCGTGGATCCCGACGAGCCACAGCGCCGCTTCGATCACCGTGATGAGCGCGAGCGCGACGAAGCTGTCGCCGAGCGTCGCCAGCGGCGCGATCAGCGCCGCCAGCGCGCCTGCGAGCGAGACGTGCAGGACGAAGAGCAGCCCCGAGACGGCGTAGATCGCCAGACCGCCGATCACGTCGCCCTTGTAGGGACCGAAACGCCGGCGTCCGAGCGCAAGCGCCCCGGCCGTCGCCAGACACACGACGATCGCGGTGAAGAGCCCGCTCACGCCGAGCGTCGTCGCGAACGCGCCCCAGCCGCTCTTTCCGCGCGAGAGCGCGAAGAACAGAAACGCCCGCACGGCGGCGGGCGGCATGACGATCCAGAACACGACGAACGAGATTCCGACCATCGGCGCTTCGGCGTACTTCAAGCGCACCGCGAGACGGTACGAGAGCGCGAGCGTCATCACGATCGACGCGAGCGCGAACGCCGGCTCGATCCCGGCGCGCAGCCGTTCCGCGACGTTCTCCCAGCCGTTGAGCGGAAACACTTGCGTGAGCAGGTAGAGCACGACGGCGATGAACGCGACCGGCAGCGTCTCGCGCAGCGCGTTCACCGCGGGTGCATCGGCGAAACGCTGCGCGTACGGCGCGACCGCGCGTTCCAGCCGGGCGACGACGCCGTCGCCGGCCGGAAGCGGATAGGTCAGTTCGTCGGCGGGCTCAGAGCTTGCGGATGACGGCTTCGACGCGGCCGACGATGGAGACATCGTCGGCGTAGATTGGCGCCATAGCCGAGTTTTCCGGCTGGAGCCGGATCCGGCCGTCTTCGCGGAAGAACCGCTTCACGGTTGCTTCGCCGTCGATCATCGCGACGACGATCTCGCCGTTGCTCGCCGTCGGCTGCGGTTCGACGACGATGAGGTCGCCGTCGAGGATCGCCGCGTCGATCATCGAGTCGCCTTTCACGCGCAGCATGAAGCCGCCGCGCCGCGGCGCCCACGCCGCCGGAAGGACGAAGTGGTCTTCGAGATTCTCGGTCGCGGTGATGGGAACGCCGGCGGCGACCCGCCCGACGACCGGGAGCGTGACCGATTCGACCGCCGGGGGCTCGTCGCCGCTGCGCGACGCGACCAGCGCGCGCGGCTTGGTGGGATCGCGTTTGAGAAACCCGTGGCGCTCGAGCGTCTTGAGATGCGACTGCACCGTCGAGGACGACGAGAGCCCCACCCGTTCGCCGATCTCGCGGACCGACGGCGGGTACCCGCGCTCGCTCGTGAAGTCGCGGATCACTTCGAGGATTCGCTGCTGCTTCTCGGTCGTGGCCCGCTCGGCCATCGATGCCCCCTTTGAGAATGCCACCCTGTAGGCACAGCGCGATGAGACGCTGCGGATCGGCGGAGCCGGGTAGGCGCCGCCCTCATTGACGCGACCATACCACAGAAGCTGCGCGCGATGCAAACATACGTTCGAAAAACCTTGACGGCGGCACTCCATCTTGCTACCATCTAGGGGACGAACGAGCGTTCGGCCCAACATCTAGGGGGAATCGGAATGGCACTCTACCCAATCAAACGAGCGAAACCGACCCTCATGCCGCTGGTGGTGCTGGCCGGCCTGAGCCTGGCGGTGACGGTCCCGGCTCTCTCGAGCACGGTCCACGCCGCACCTCCGGTGACGTACACGAACGCCACGGTCCGCTCCGGCGACACCCTCTGGTCCCTCGCGGAACGCAGCACCACATCCGGTGCCGACGTCCAAGCGACGGTCGACCAAATCATCGCCGCCAACCACCTCGCCAACGCCAACCTCAGCGTCGGCCAACAACTCCGCATCCCCCACTAACCAACAGCACCCCACTCGCGCGAGCGCCTTCCCCCGCGCCCCGCGATCGCCAACCGTCCCCCGAAAAACGAGCCGCAAGGACGCGAGCTCGTTTTTTCATATCCCAACGCCACTCCGTCGCGAACAAATCCTTGCCCCCGATTCGCACGCAACCCAACCCCAAATTTTTCCTAGGACAAGCGTCAACTCCGCAACGCACACAGCGCAGCAACGCGCGCACCACCCACGACGCCGGGCGGGCGCGGCTTGGTCTCGGGGCGCTTTGCGCGGGCGCGAAGCCAGGATAGCGAGAGCGACCGCGCAACGCAGCGCCCTCGCGCGCACGACGCGCGCGAGGACACGTGCCCCGAACCAAGCCGCGCCGCCCCGGCCCCGAGCCACCACCGGCGACCAGCGCAGTGAGTCATCGCCCCCCCTGCACGACCACGACGCTATGTCCGTCATGTCGTTCGAGAAACACGAGCCCCTCGTCCATCCACCCGTCAAGGCCGCCGGAGAGATGCTTCTGCACCTCGCGCACCACGTGCCGCCTGCTGCGCAGCCACTGCAACTCGGAACGCGGTGCCGCGAGCCACACCGCTTCTTCGCACTCCTCGCACTGATATCCGAATCGCATCGCACGACTATACCAACAAAACAGAAGCGGCCCCGCTTGCGCGGAGCCGCTTCCGTTCTCGATCGAGATGACCGCGAGACTTAGATCTTGATCCGCGCCTCGAAGTACATGTTGAACGGGAACCCGGAGAACGTCGGATCGTACGGGGTCCGCAGGAACGGCTGAAGCGCGTTCCCCGGATTGTACGCGTTACCGAACGGCACCGGGCCAGAGCCCGCGCCGTACGTGGCGGTGTAGCCGCACGCCTTGTTCACCGAGAACGGAACCTTCGTACCGCCGAAGCAGGTGTTCAGGATGTTCGCGAAGTTGCCCACCAGCGTCACGCGCTTGTTCACGTCGTATGTGATCTGCGTGTGGAGCAGCAGGTTGGACGGCGCCACGAACGCGCCGACGTTATCGAAGCGTCCGGTGTAGACGTTCGGAATCGCCGCCAGCGTGCCGCAGTTGGTCGCGTCGAACGGTGAACCGCCGACGGCGCCGTAGGGATAACGCGGGTCGCCGGCGACGGAACTGGCGAGACCAGCTCCGCAACTCGTCGGGTCGATACCCTGGTTCGAGAGCGGAACGCCGTAGCGCACGCCGCCGGTGTACTGGAGGGCCGGCGTGATCGCCAACGGTCCGCGCTTGTACTGGACGAGCAACGTCCCGACGTAGGGCGCGCCGTACTGGGTGTACCCGCCCGCACCCACGCCGCCCGGGAACGTATCGTACGTCGCGTACTTGCCGTTGACATCCATCAACGGCTGGATCGGCGCATTGTAGTACGGATTCGCGATCGAACCCGCCGCGCACGCGGTGTCCGCCGCGCCGGCCGTCGTGTAGCACGGCGCACCGCCGCCCGCCTTGGTGAACCCGTTGTAGGCCGAGATCGCGGTGTTGAAGCCGTCGATCACGCCGACGCCGTTCTTGAGGCGCTTGTAGGTGATGTAGCTGTTCGTGTACGCAAAGGACAGCTTCGCGGCAAGGCCGTTGCGCGAGAAGTCACCCTTGTCGAGCTCGAACTCGAAGCCTTGCGACGTCTGCGCGCCGACGTTGACGCCGGAGACGAAGTTGGTCTTCTGATCGAGGTAGAACTGCTGAATCTGATCCTGCGTCTTGCGCAGGAATGGCGTCAGCTTGATCGACGTATCGCCCTTGAACTGGTGTTCGAACGAGAAGTCGTAGTTGTTCGCGACCGACGGCTTGATCACGTCGCCGTGACCCGGCGTATTGCCGATACCGTTGAGCACGAAGTTCTTCAGGTTGATCGGCGCGCTCGACTGCAGGAAGTTGTACTGCTCGAACGCGCTGTTCGGCGCTTCGGCATACCGCCCGTAGCTTGCGCGCAACACCGTGCGCGGATCGACGGTATAGGTGATCCCAAACCGTGGCTCGAGTTCGTTATAGGTAAAGGTTTGAGCCGACACGTTGAACTGCTGCGCGGTGGGGAACTGCTGGTTCCATGCCGCATAGTAGAACTGACGGGCCAGACCGCCGTTGGTCGTATCAGATCCGTTGAACTGGAACTGATCGTAGCGCAGCCCAAGGCTGATGTTGATGCGATCGGACGGCTTCCAATTGTCGGTGATCGACGCGGCCGTGAACTTCGGGGTCACGGTGTTGTACGTCGCGTACTGCCCGTTGTTGAGCACGAGATATTGACACGGACCTGTGCCGCACGTGCCGCTTGCCGCGGGAACCGTTCCCGCGAGCGCCTGCTGCAATGTGAAGAAGCCCGTGTTCTTGCTGTTGAGGTTGCTGCCGCTGCCGTTGTAGCAGTTGACGGCGGCGTGGACGCCGGCGACGGCGGTCTGGCTATAGCAGATGCCGTTGCCGGGGTTCGACGAATCGACGAGCCCGCCGATCACCGTGTAGCGGTTGCGGCTATTCGGGCCGTACAGACCATTGATGTACTGCTGATTGTTATCACGCAACGTGTTCGAGGTGGTGTACGAACCCTGAATCGACAGCAAGTGCTGCGAGTTCAGCTGGTCGGTGAACTGCGCGCTCACGCCGCGCGTGTGGCTGTGCAGTTCGTAGTCAGCCGGCACGAAGCCGAGGTAGTTCTGGAACGACGACTGCGGCCCGGTCTGCAGCCAGTCCGAGTAGTACGTGTAGCCGTAGACGCGCAGAAACGCGTTCGTTCCAAAGTTGTGCTGGTACTGCGCCTTCACGATCCCCTGATTGTTCACGAACGCGTCGCGCCGGTTGGGCTCGATGCATCCATTCGAAAGGGTATTCGTGGCGAGCGAGCAGTTCTGGATCCCATTGAGACGGCCGTTGGGCGACTGAGGGAAGAGGTACGCGCTCGTACCGCCGCCCGTGAACGTGACCGGAAGCAGCGTCCCGGTCTTGAGCGACGACTGATACGCATCAATATACGCCGGCACGCCGACGCCGATTGCGTCCAGATATGCGGCACCGCCCTGGTCGTTGGTCGACGTGTACGACAAATTGTCGATGAAGTTGTTGTCGTACAGGATCTGAATGTCGTCGCGGTTGCCGTCTTTACGCGGCAACCCGAAATGGAAGTTCGCGACCGTGTCGCGATCCCGAACTTCGGCGACCGAATCGGCGACATAGTTGCCGAGAACGTAGGCAGGCGTCGTGCCGCCGTTGGTGTAGTCGACGCCCGGTCCGCCGTTGCACGACGGGGCGGTGGTCGCGCTGGCGCATTGCGCCAGCGGTGCGCCGTAGTTCTGCTGCAGAGCGGCACCGTTGAACTGGTCGTAGTAACGATAGTTCTGGTTGTACGCGCCCGCGCCGAGGTAATACGAAAACGTTCGCGACGGGTTCGCACCGCCGGCTTCGAACGCAATCTTGTTATACATCGTCGGCGAGCCGATGCCCAGCGTCAGGTTGCGCGTCGCGGGCGCGGTACCGGTGCGAATGACCTGGTTGATGTAGCCGGAGATGCCGTTGGCTTCCGCGTTCGCAGCGGGGGCGCCGGTGTACACCTGGAGCTCCTGCTGGCCGAGCGACGACGCCGGCCCCGAGGGGTAATTGTCGAACGCGCGGTTGACGGGGACGCCGTCGAGTTCGTAACCGATCTGGTCGTAGTCGCCGCCGCGAATCGAGAGCGTTGCTCCCGCGCCAATGTACCCGTTCTGGTTGGGCGCGACGTAGACGCCGGGGACGGTCGTCAGCGCCGAAAACGCGCTGTTGAGCGTGCCGCCGCCTCCGAACGCGGAGGCCTTATCCTGCGTCGTCGGGCTCACGGAGTAGACGTCCGCGGTCGTACCGGGCTTCACGAGCGCCGAAGCGGCGCGCGAGGCGACGGTACCGATCACTTTGAGTTTCGACGTCTGCGAGAGGCTGATGCTCTGCGCGGTGTCGGCCTGAATCGTGACGCCGTTGACGGTCGACGCGTCGTACGTTCCCGTCCCCGCAACGCTAACCGAATACGTGTCGGGCGCGAGCGAGAGAAACGAGAAATGGCCGGTCGCGTCGGTCTTGGTCGTTGCCGACTGCGAGGGGCTCGACGCGGTGACGCTTGCGCCGCCGATCGGCTTTTGCGATTGCGAATCGACGACGGTGCCGCTGAGCGAACCGGTCGTACCTGCCAGAACGCTTGTCGTTCCCTGGAGTACGAACGCAACGAGCAACAGAACCGCGACGATGCCGCGCCTCACCGAATGAGGAATAGCCATAGGCTACCTGTCCTTTCGAAGGGTGATATGTCGCACAGGAAGCCAAGCAAGTGACATTCCGTTCGACCTGCGACCCTTCTTGCGCCCCCCCAGCAAATCCCCTGGAACTCTTAACGAAACGGTAATAGCGGCGTAAACAAGCAGACCAAAACGGCCCTCTCGACATCAGACGGGGATCGGTTTCATCCGCTCGGCAAGCAGCGCCGGGATCTGCGAGGGACGATCGGCGACGGGGACGCCGCCTTCGGTGAACGCCTTCACCTTCGACTCGGGCGTGCCGGTGTTGCCCGAGATGATCGCGCCGGCGTGGCCGAGCCGCTTTCCTTTCGGGGCCGACCGGCCGCCGATGAATGCAACCACCGGTTTGTCCGGCAAATGGTCCTTGATGAAAGCCGCCGCGTCTTCTTCGTCGGACCCGCCGATCTCGCCTGAGACGACGATCGCGTGCGTCTCGGGATCGCCCGCGAACGCCCGCAGGCAGTCGACGAAGGTGGTGCCGATGATCGGATCGCCGCCGATCCCGACGCAAGTCGACTGCCCGAGGCCGGCGCGCGTCAGGCCGTCGACGATCTCGTAGGTCAGGGTCCCGGAGCGGGAGATCATCCCGACGTTTCCCTCTTTGAACACGTGGCCCGGCATGATCCCGACCAGCGACTTGCCAGGCGAGATGAGCCCCGGGCAGTTGCCGCCGACGATCCGCATCCCCGGCGTCGTCGCGACGACGCGCAGCATGTCGTGCGCCGGAATTCCTTCGGTGATGCACACCGCGAGCTGAATTCCCGCGTCGTGCGCTTCCCACAGCGCGTCGGCGCCGGCGAACGGCGGCACGAAGATGATCGAATGCGTCGCGCCGGTCGCGTCGACCGCGTCCTTGACCGTGTCGAAGACGGGTTGACCGCTTTCGATCGTCGTCCCGCCCTTGCCCGGCGTCACGCCGCCGACGATCTTCGTTCCGTACGCCAGCATGCGCTGCGTGTGGAACGCGCCTTCGCGTCCGGTGATTCCCTGCACGATCACCTTGGAGTTCTTGTCGAGAAAGATCGCCACGTCAGTTCGCTCCGTTCGCAAGCGCGACGACTTTGGCCGCGCCTTCGTCCATCGTTTCGACCGGCACGAAACCGGCATCGGCGAGGATCTTGCGGCCCTCGTCGGCGTTGGTGCCCGTCAGACGGATCACCAGCGGCACCTTGCGGACGTCGCCGCCTGCGAGCGCTTCGACGATCCCTTTCGCGACCTGATCGCCGCGCGTGATCCCGCCGAAGATGTTGATGAACATCGCCGTGACGCGCGGATCGGAGGTGACGAGTTCGTAGCTCTTCTTCACCAGCTCGGCTTGCGCGCCGCCGCCGATGTCGAGGAAGTTCGCGGCGCCGCCGCCGGCGTTCTTCACCGCGTCCATCGTCCCCATCCCCAGGCCAGCGCCGTTCGCGATCGTGCCGACGTTCTTCGGTGCCGCACCGGGTTCGTCGTCGAAGCGCGCGTAGTTCGACATTCCAAGACCGATCGCGACCGCCGCCGCCTGGTCGGCATCAGCCGGCTGTTTCTTGTTCCAGTCGGCGACGTCGGGATGTTTGTAGAGGCCGTTGTCGTCGAGATCGACCTTCGCGTCGGACGCGATCACGCGGCCGTCTTTCGTCAGCACCAGCGGGTTGATCTCGACGAGGTTCGCGCCGTAGTCCATGAAGAGCGTGTAGAGGGCACCGAGCAATCCGGGAAACGCCTTTCGATAGCCGACGGGAAGTTTCGCGGCGAACGCGAGCTGACGGCCGATGAACGGCGAGTATCCCGCCGCCGGATCGATCCAGTACTTGGAGATCGCTTCGGGATGCGCTTCCGCCACTTCTTCGACGTCCATCCCGCCCTGCGAGGTGACGATGACGACGGGCTTCTTCGTCGCGCGATCGATCGTGATCGAGACGTACGCCTCGCTCGCGATGGCGACTTTCTCCTCGACCAGCAGCGAGCGGACTTCCTCGCCTTCGGGATTCTGAATGGACTTGAGGACCTTACCGATCAGTTCGCGCGCAAGCGTCTCGCCAGTCGCGGCGTCGTCGGCGAACTTGATCCCGCCGGCTTTGCCGCGGCCGCCCATCATCACCTGACTCTTGAGCACCCACGATCCCGGATGCGCGGCGATGTAGTCGCGCACCTCGGCAGCGCTGGTGGCGTAGACGCCGTTCGGGGTCGGGATGCCGACGCGCCGGAACAGGTCCTTGCCCTGATATTCCATCAACTTCATGGCCTCGGCGGGCTTCGCGCCCCGCAGGCGGCTCCCTCGACGACGAGAGTCGCACGCCAACGAAGGCGCCGCTCGCCCGCCGCGACGAATGATTCAGTGCGATCCAAGGAGTGCACCCATGCTCGTCCGCTCGCTCGTCGCCGCTTCGCTCCTCGCCGCTGGTTCGCTTGCGCCGTCGCTCGTCGCGGCGGGTGATGCGCCGAAGCCGCTGCGAACGCTCGTCTATGACGTGACGTACAGCGCGCACAGCATCCACGACAAGCGCACCTCGGGCTTCAACGGCGCGTACGGCAACGGAACCAACAGCGGCCCGAGCAGCGTCAGCGCGGGCAACGGTACCGCGTCGATCGGGCTCGACGGCAGCGATCGGGGGCAGCTCACCGTCGAGGTCATCGCGGCGCCGCCGAGCGGCGGGCTCGTCGTCGACACCGCGTACACCGGCCGGCTCAGCACGCAGCCGAGGCTGCGCGTCGTGCTCTTCGACGACGGGCGGATGTCCGCCGATCCGCACGCGGCGCTGGGTCCCGAATCGGTCCACCTCCTCCCGCTGCTCGCGCGCGGCTTCATCGCCAACCGTGACGTGAGCCCGGGCTCGACGTGGACCGTCGATGTCCCGCCGCCGGGACACGGCAAGATCGACTTTCGCGTCAGCCACGTCAACGGCGCGGCCGCGACGCTCAGTTACGAGGGCAGCATGACGGTCCCGGGCGTCGCCGGCTTCGACGAAGTCGACCGCGGGACGACCGAGTACGCGACCGACCTGCTGTCGCCGACGGGGTACGATCTCGTCGCGCACATCCGCCGCCAAATCGGGACGGACGAAACGATCACGACCGACGCGCACTGGACGCTCACCCTAGTGCACGACACGTTCGCGAAGCGTTGAACGGCGCGCCGCCCGACGCGCGCGCCGTCGTGCTGTTCGACGGCATGTGCAATCTGTGCAGCGGGGCGGTGCGCTTCATCGCCGCGAACGATCCCGGCGGCACGTTTGCGTTCGCGTCGCTGCAGTCGGCGCGAGCGACGGAACTCCTCGCCGCAACCGGCGGCCCGCCGCACGATCCGTCGGTGGTTCTGCTCGCGTACGGAAGGCGCTACGAAGGGAGCGACGCGGCACTGCACATCGCGCTCGGCCTGCGCTTTCCGTGGCCGCTCGCGTTCGGCTTCATCCTTGTTCCGCGCACCCTGCGCGATCGCGTCTACGGATGGATCGCCGCGAATCGCTACCGCTGGTTCGGCAGACGCGACGCGTGCGCCGTTCCCCCTAGTCCAGGCGGCCGAGTGAATCCCGCGCGATGATGAGCTGCTGGATCTCCGAGGTTCCTTCGTAGATCTCGGTGATCTTCGCGTCGCGATAGTAGCGTTCGACCGGGAACTCCGTGGTGTAGCCGTAGCCGCCGTGGATCTGCACCGCCTCCGACGCGTGTTCGCGCGCCTTGGTCGACGCGAACAATTTCGCTTGCGAGGCGGCGATCGCGAACGGCCGGCCGGCGTCGGCGAGCGCCGCCGCGCGATAGACCATGAGCCGCGCCGCTTCGAGATCGGTCGCCATCCGCGCGATCTTGAACGAGACGCCTTCGAACGCGCCGATCGGCTTGCCGAACGCGATGCGGTCGCGCGCGAACGTCACCGAGGCATCCAGGCACGCGGCGAGGATCCCGGCCGCCTGCGCCGCGATCCCGATGCGGCCCGCCGTGAGCGTCGTCAGCGCCTGCGAAAGCCCCGCCCCCTCCTCGCCGAGCAGCGCACCGACCGGCACGCGCACGTCGTCGAACGCCAGATCGACGGTATTCGAGGTGTGGATCCCGAGTTTCTCGGTCGTCTTCTCGACGACGATCCCCGGCAGCGATGTGTCGATGAGGAACGCGCTGATCCCCTTCGCGCCCGCTCCGCCGGTGCGGAACATCGCCATCACGACGCCCGCGTATCCGCCGTTGGTGCACCACTGCTTGCGGCCGTTCAGGACGTAGGCATCGCCGTCGCGACGCGCGGTCGCGCGCAGCGACGCGGCGTCGGAACCGGCGTCGGGCTCGGTGAGGCCGAAGCCCGCGATCGTGTCGCCGGCGGCGAGCCGCTCGAGCCACCGCGTTTTCTGGGTTTCGCTGCCGAGCGACGCGATCGCGCTGCAGATCATCGAGTGCACGGAGACGGTGACGGCGGTGCCGGCATCGACGCGCGCGAGCTCCTCGATCGCCAGCGCGTACGCGACGTAGTCGGCGCCGACGCCGCCGTAGGCGTCGGGGACCAGCATCCCCATCAGCCCGGCGTCGTTGAGCGCGCCGTAGAGCTCGCGCGGAAAGAGGTGCGCGCGATCCCAAGCGGTGATGTGCGGCGCGATCTCGCGCTGCGCGATCTCCCGCGCGACCGCACCGATCGCGCGCTGGTCTTCGGTCGGTTCGAAGCCGACCGCGCGCGACTGGCCGACCATCATCGCGCGGCGGACGCCGGCGCGTAAGCGCCGTTCGGCGCCGCTGCGGGCACCGGCAACGCCGCCGTATAGTCGTAGAAGCCGCGGCCCGATTTCTTCCCGTACCAGCCGGCCGCGACGAACTGCTTGAGCAGCGGACACGGCCGGTACTTCGAGTCGCCGAAGCCGTCGTAGAGCACGTTCATGATCGCCAGGCACGTGTCGAGCCCGATGAAATCGGCAAGCGCGAGCGGTCCCATCGGGTGATTCATCCCGAGCTTCATCACCGTGTCGATCGCCTCGACCGACGCAACGCCTTCGTAGAGTGCGTAGACCGCTTCGTTGATCATCGGGAGCAGGACGCGGTTGCTGATGAAGCCGGGGAAATCGCGGACTTCGACCGGCGTCTTGTCGAGGCCGAGCGCGAGGTCGCGGACGTGCGCGTACGTCGCGTCGGAGGTGGCGATCCCGCGGATGATCTCGACGAGCTTCATCACCGGGACGGGGTTCATGAAATGCATCCCGATCACGCGATCGGGCTTCGCGGTCGCGGCGCCGAGCGTCGTGATCGAGATCGACGACGTGTTCGAGGCGATGATCGCTTCGGGCGGCGTGTTGCGGTCGAGATCGCGGAACAGCTCGAGCTTCAGATCGAGCCGCTCGGTCGCCGCTTCGATCGCGAGATGGATGTCGAGGTCGCGAAAGTGCGGGCGCGGGTCGATATGGGTGAGAATCTCGCCGCGCTGCTCGGCGGAGAGTTTTCCCTTTTCGACGTCGCGATCGAGGCGCTTCGCGATCCCGTCGATCCCGCGCCGGATGCGCGCCTCGTCGACGTCGTTGAGCAGCACCTCGTGCCCCTTGGCGGCCAGAACCTGCGCGATGCCGGCGCCCATCTGCCCGGCCCCGATGACCAAAACCCTCATGAACCCGACTTCGCGCACCACGCCGCGGACCTTCCAGCCCTCACGGCGCCATCACGCTGCGCTTCGACAGGCTCAGCGTGACGGGGAGCGGTCAGCCGACGTGGACGAGGACGGCGTCGCCTTGGCCGCCGCCGGAGCAGATTGCCGCGATTCCGTAGCCGCCGCCGCGCTTGCGCAGCTGGTGGACGACGGAGGCGACGATACGCGCGCCCGACGCTCCGATCGGATGGCCGAACGCGACCGCGCCGCCCTGCGCGTTCACGACGGTGGGATCGAGACCCAGGCGCGCCGCCGCGGTCAGCGCGACGGCGGCGAAGGCTTCGTTGATCTCCCACACGTGGATATCGCTCGCGCGCAGGTTCGTCTTGTCCAGCAGTTTCTGCGCCGCCATCGCGGGGACGAGGGCGAGGTACGGCGGATCCCACGCTACGCCGGCGTGATCGACGATCTCGCCGAGAGGTTCGACGCCGACGCTCCGCGCGTAGTCGAGCGAGCCCAGGACGAGCGCCGCCGCGCCGTCGTTGACGCCGGGCGCGTTGCCGGCGGTGATCGTCCCGCCCGGGTCGAGCGGCTTGAGTTTCGCCATCGCTTCGATCGAGGCGTCGGTGCGCACCGGTTCGTCGCGATCGACGAGCGTGAACGGCACATCGCCGCTCACGTACGGCGAGAACTGCGCCGGATCGGCGACCATGTTCTCGGGCGGAACGTGGTTCCACACCGAGTCGCTCGCGCCGCCGCCGGCCATCGCCGGGATGCGCGGACGCGCCGCGTGCGGCACGCGATCGACGACGATCTTGCCCTTCGCTTTGGTCGCGACCTTGACCGGCGCGATCTCCGCCGCGAGCGCGCCCGCTTCGTGCGCGTCGGTCGCGCGCTTGTGGCTCTGGTACGCGAACTCGTCCTGCACGGCGCGCGTGACGCCCAGCTCCGCCGCGACGCGCGCCCCCTGCGACGCCATTACCTCGTCGAAGTAATAGTCCCAGAGGCCGTCGTGGATCATCGCGTCGACCACCACGCCGTTGCCGAAGCGGTATCCGTTGCGCGCGCCGGGGAGCAGGTAGGGCGCGTTCGACATCGACTCCATCCCGCCGGCGACGACCACGCGATGATCGCCCGCCGTGATGTAGCGCGCCGCATAGGCGACGGCGAGGAGGCCCGAGGCGCAGACCTTGTTGATGGTCTCGGCGGTCGTCGTCTTGGCGAGGCCGGCTTTGAACGCCGCCTGACGCGCCGGGGCTTGGCCGACGCCGGCCTGCAGCACTTCGCCCATGATGACGTGCTCGACGTCGGCCCGGTCGATCCCGGCACGTGCGATCGCGTTGCGGATCGCGTCGCCGCCGAGCGACGTCGCCCCGAGCGAAGAAAGCGCGCCGCCGAGGCGGCCGAACGGCGTGCGGGCGGTCGCCAGGACCTGTGTACCGGACTTCATGATCGTCGTAACTTCGCCCGAACCGCCGCGGTTGCCCCGCGTCACGGGGCTCAGCGCGACAGGGTTGGGGTTTGGGTGCAGACGATCGTGGTATCGGGGTCGCAGCTCTCGCATTCGAACTGCACCGTGACGTGGGTGATGTCGAAGTCGTCGCGCATCGCGGTGTCGATCGTGCGCAGCACGAGCGTCGCTTCGCTCAGCTTGCGGTCGTCGAGGACGACGTGCGCGGAGAGCGCGTGCGATCCGGAGCCGATCGTCCACACGTGCAGATCGTGCACGTCGACGACGCCGTCGACGTCGCAAATGCGGGTGCGCACCGCCGGCACCTCGGCGTGACCGGGCGCGCTCTCCAGTAGCACGTCGGTCGCTTCGCGCACGATCGCAACGATGCCGGCGACGATGATCCCCGAGATGAGGATCGACATCGCGGCGTCGATCCACGCCGCGCCGGTGAGCAAGATGACGCCGGCGCCGACGATCACGGCGATCGCACCGAGCGCGTCGCCGGCGACGTGCAGCAGTGCCGCGCGCACATTGAGGTTCCCGTGACTGCCGCGCACCAGCATCACGCCGACCGAGACGTTCACCGCCAGCCCGATCGCGGCGACCGCGGCCATCAGTCCGCCGGCCGGAAGCTCCGGATGGATCAGACGCTTCACCGCCTCGATGACGATGAGGATCGTAACCGCGGTGAGCAAACCCCCGTTGGCGAGCGCGGCGAGAATCTCGTACCGTGCGAAACCGTAGGTCTGGCGGTGCGTCGCGGGGCGCTTCGACTGCACGGCGGCGGCGAGCGCGATCCCCAGCGCGACGACGTCCATCGTGACGTGGGCGGCGTCGGAGAGCAGCGCCAGCGATCCGGCGGCGATCCCGCCGGCGAGCTCCAGCACGGCGATCGCGGCGGTCGCGCCGAGCGCGATCTTCAGCCGGAACGTCGACGTGCCGTGCGCGTGACCGTTATCGTGCGCGTCGGCGTGCTGGTGGGCGTTCACGAGCGCAGGGCTTTGACCGCCAAGACGGCGAGCATCGCGCCGAAGGTGAGGAACGTGCGGGACTCCGCTGCGGCGATCACTTCGGGATCGTACGACCCCTGCTGCGGCTCCGCGGGTTCCACCAAGGGAAACACCGGCGGCACGCGGCGGGTGTACTCGTCGAATTCTTCGCCGAACGTGCGCCGGAGGTACGCTTCTTCGTGCGGGACGATCGTCGCGTAGACGCCGAGCATCGCCGCGAGCGAACCGGCGACGAGCAGCGCGCGCGGCAGCGCGCCGTTCTTGCCCGTGAACGCGAACGCGAAGCCCGCCGCGGTGAGGAAGTTGCCGACGTAGAGCGGATTGCGGACGTACGCGTACGGGCCTGCGGTGACGAGCTTCGGCGCGATGACGCGATCGCTGCGCGTCGTCACGCCGCTGTAGCCGACGGCCCACATCCGAATCGCCTCGCCGGTGAACGCGAGCGGCAAGCCCGTCGCGATCGAGAACGCGCTCGGCTTCCCGAGCGCCGCCAGCACGACCGCCGGAAGCGCGAGCAGCGTACCGCGCTGCGCGAACACGAGGGAGCGAAGATCCTGGGCTTGGGACGAGTCGTCGTTCACCGGGTCACCTTGCGGAAGCGGCGGCGCGCGTTCGCGCGTCGTCGTAGACGGCGCGCAGCGCCGCCGTCAGGGGGATGCGGGGCGTCCAGCCCGTCGCCGCGCGCAGTTTCGCCGCGTCGCCGATGCTGACCGGGACGTCCGCCGGGCGCATTCGCGCTGGGTCCTCGCGCACCTCGACGCCGACCCGCGCCAGGTCGATCAGGCGTCGCAGGACCTCGCGCATCGCGATCCCGCTCCCGCTCGCGACGTTGTAGACCTCGCCCGCCGCACCCGCGCCTTCGAGCAGCAGCGCGTACGCCTCGCAGACGTCGCGCACGTCGAGGAAATCACGGATCGATTCGAGGTTGCCGACCAGTACGCGCGGATCGCCGCAGGCGGCGACTCGCGCGATCTGCGCCGCGAATGCGGCGACGGCGAAGCGCTCGTCCTGCCCGGGGCCGATGTGGTTGAACGCGCGCGTTGCGACCGCGTCGACGCCGAACGAGCGCGCAAAGGCGATCGCCAGCGCCTCGGCCGCGACTTTGCTCGCGGCGTACGGACTGCGCGGGGCGAGCGGTGCGGTCTCGCGCAGCGGGAACGCGTCAGGCGGCTGAACGCCGTACACGTCGGCGCTCCCGACGACCAGGACGCGCGGCGCGATCCCGGTGTCGGCGGCGAGCGCGCGCGCCGCGTCGAGGAGATGCAGCGTCCCCGTCGCGTTGACGTCGAACGTCGCGGCGGGATCCTCGAGCGACGCGGGAACGAACGCCTGCGCGGCGAGGTGCGCAATTGCTTCGGGCTGCGCGAGCTCGACCGCGCCGCGGACCGCGAGCGGATCGCGCACGTCGAGCGCCAGCACGTCGTCGCCGCCGCGATGATCGGCCCGCACGACTTCGTGGCCGCGCGCCTCGAGCAGCGCCACCAGATGCGTGCCGACGAAGCCTCCGGATCCGGTGACCAGCACGCGCATCGCGCTCGCCTGCTACGTCGCTACGAACGGGCGCAAGCGGTCCAGGTCGGCCTCGACCATCCGCCGCACGAGTTCCTCGAACGACACCTCGGGTGTCCAGCCGAGAACGCGTCTCGCTTTGGACGGATCACCGACCAGCAGATCGACTTCGGCGGGCCGGTAGAACCGCGGATCGACGACGGTGTAGCGTTCGTAGTCGAGATCGACGGCATCGAACGCCAGCCGCACGAACTCGCGCACCGCGTGCGTTCGTCCTGTCGCGATCACGTAATCGTCAGCGACGTCCTGCTGCAGCATCATCCACATTGCGCGCACGTAGTCTTCCGCGTATCCCCAATCGCGCTGCGCGTCGAGGTTGCCCAGCCGCAGCTCGCTCGCAATCCCGAGCTTGATCCGCGCGACGCCGTCGCTGATCTTGCGCGTGACGAACTCTTTTCCGCGACGCGGAGAGTTGTGCACGATGCACTCCCCGACGCCGGCGTGAAAACGTCCGGTGGTCGTCGTGAAGTCGTAGAGCCAGCCCTGATAGTTCGGATCGGGAACGACGCGCTTGATTTCGGCAAGATCGCGCCGCAAGTGCGCTCTCCCCGCGCCGGCATTCGGCGAACGCAGATTGATCGAGTAGAACGGCCCGGGACGCTCCGGCGGTCCGACGTCGACGTTGAGCACCGTGTCCTGTTCGAGCGCGTGCTTCGCCATCCACCACAGCCCCATGGCGAGGACCGGAGAGTTCGTCTTGAAGTTCTTGTAGGGATATTTGCCGTTGCCTGCTTTCAAGCCGTCGGTCTGATTGTAGCCGGCAAGGAAAGCGCGCCAGACTTCGACACTTCCGTTGAGGACGATGCGAGGAACGCGTTTGTAGCCCGTTTCCGTGTAGCACTCTTCGCGGAGCCACTGCAGATACGTTGGCGCGCCGTTCAATGCGAGCGCGCCGACCGTCCGGTTCGGAACGAAACCGGACGACGTCGCCGTGTAGCGAACATTACCGCACGTGACGCGCTTCCATAGTTCCGCGAAGACACGACGGAGCTGGGGATCGGAGTTCGTGAACTTCCCGCCAACGCGCCCGTCCGTGGAAAAGGCCGAACCGTCGCCGACGAACATTCCGAACATCCATGCCGTCTCGACCGAGCACGATGTCATCGCCGGCGGATCGGGAAGCGCTGCGCGCTGGAGGCGATTGCCCGCGACGAGCGTGCGCGCCGGCCGCTCGCCGTCCGCTGCAAAGATCACGTGGTCCGCGGTGGTCGTCACCGAGCCGCAGCGCGCCTCGAGCCGCGCGACCCCTTTGTTGTCGACGGCCGGACGATGGCGGTATGCCGTCCCGCCCAGCACCTGCACGAACTCCGCGCCGTCCCAGATTTCGAGCCCGGGTTTGACGTCGAACCGCTGCACGTTGGGACCCTTTTCGCGCACGCGCAGGATCTCGCCGATGGGACGGACGTCGACGACGCAGTCTTCCCGGACGATGACCGGCGTATTCCCCGGCAGCGATTCGTGGTTGAAGAGAATTCCGCTGCAGGCGAAGATGTCGTACGACTCGCGATAATTGACGGTGATCCAGTGGCCGTAGACCTTCGCGACGCCGTACGGCGAGCGCGGATAGAACGGCGTGTCCTCGTTCTGCGGAACTTCCCGCACCTTGCCGAACATCTCGGAACTCGAGGCTTGGTAGAAACGGATGCCCTTGTCGACGGAGCGGATCGCTTCGAGCACGCGCGTGACGCCGAGCGCGGTGAACTCGCCGGTGAGGACGGGTTGATGCCACGACGTCGGCACGAACGACTGCGCGGCGAGGTTGTAGATCTCGTCGGGACGGATGTCGGCGACGATCGAGGTGATCGAACTCTGATCGAGCAGGTCGCCCGAGACGATCTCGACGCGATCGCCGAGGTGTCCGATCCGTTCGTGCACGTCGGTCGACGTGCGGCGCGTCATCCCGACGACGCGATAGCCGTGCGCGAGCAGCAACTCGGCGAGATACGAACCGTCCTGTCCGGTGACGCCGGTGATCAGCGCAGTCTTTTCGGCCACCCGGATCAGTTCAAGATTTGAACGTTCCCACCATTCTCGTCGAACACGAAGCGCGACTCGTACAGCTCGTCACGTTCCATGCCGACCACTTTCGATTGAATCACCAGCCGGTGCACCAGGCGATCGTTGTGGCGCACGATCCCCGAGTAGAAATACTGCACCAGCGGCGTGACGCGCGCATCGAGCGGCGCAAGCCGCCGGCGTTCGACGAGCATCTGCAGCAGACGCGTCTGCAGTTCTTTCGGCAGCAGGCGCGCCGTGTCGTCGGGGGTCATCCGGACCGCGGTGAGCTCTTCCTGCGCTTTGTTCGTCTCCGCGACCGGCTTGTCGGTCGAATAGCGGACGATCGCGTCCCAATCGTCCGCCGGAATCCCGGTGAAGCGCATCCCGTAGCGCCACACCTTGCGGCCTTGATGCTGCACGTTGTCCTGCCAGACCGTCTTCACGCGCAGCCAAACGGGACGCTGATCGATCTCCGCGCGCACCTCGCACTCGTCGCGCGGTATCGGCTCCTGAGTGAGGATGCAGAGACCGCCGCCGCTGATGTCGAGGCCGATCGCAGGGCGCGCGGCATTATTGTCGTCGCTATACGTCGCGCGGTACGGTTTGCGCTTGCGGGGAAACTTGCGCCGGTTCTGCTCTTTGCCGCTGAACCACGCCAGGAGCTCCGGGAGCATGGACTTCCCGTACGATAGCGAACCGGCGCGCGGAAGTCCCCGCTTGCTTACCAGGCCTCTCCTGCGACCGCGTCCCACTGCGCCGGCCACGTGCCGCCCCAATCGTAGAGCGTCACCCCGAGCGCACCCTGCGCGCGCGCCTCGGCGATCGCGGCCGCGAGTTCGGGGCCGGGCGGCGCACCCCGCTTCGACAGCGATGTCGTCTGCGCGCCGACGTTGATCGGCAGATCGCGGCCCGCGAGCCGCCGGACGGCGGCGATCGAGCCAGCGACGGCGGTGCGCGCCTTCTCGACCGAATCCCACGGGCCCAGCATGCGCCAATACGTCATCGGCTGAAGGACATCGGCGTCGCGCGCGATCGCCGCGTACGGGAAGCGTCGCGCGTCGAGCCGTTCGAGAAACGGATCCTCGACCGTAGCGACGAGCAGTACGCCGCGCCCGACGGCTCTCCGCAGTTCGTGCAGGTACGTCGAGAGCGCGGTGAAGCCCGGCGCTCCGTCGCCGAGAAACTCGTCGCCGCGTTCGACGTCGACGGCGAGGCCGGCGAGCGTGGTGCCGCGCGGCGTGCGGTACGCAGCGACAGCGCTGTTGCGCGCGAGGTCCTCGTAAGTGACGGCGCGCGGCACTGTCCAGCCGAGCACGGCGATCCCGCTATCGGACAGTTTGTCGATGAGCGCGTCGACGGTCGCCTTTGCTTCGGGCGTGACTTCGTCGAAGGCGCCGTACGCGAGCCGCAGTTCGACGTAGCGCAGTCCGGCGCGCTTCGCGGTCTGCGCGATGAGGTCGGGATCGAGGTCTCGATAGGCGTCTGGATCGAGCGGATCGCCGGAGAACGCGAGCCAGGCGCCCTTGCCGCGCACCGTCGTCGCGTCGCTGCGCGGAAGTTCCGGCGGCACGGTGACCGTCACGCGCGCGCGTCCGCGTCCGGGCCGCACGACGTCGTAGCGCACCGTCGTTCCCGGC
Organism: Vulcanimicrobium alpinum; assembly: GCF_027923555.1. GTDB lineage: Bacteria > Vulcanimicrobiota > Vulcanimicrobiia > Vulcanimicrobiales > Vulcanimicrobiaceae > Vulcanimicrobium > Vulcanimicrobium alpinum. The sequence continues at coordinate 2,858,935 of NZ_AP025523.1, forward strand.
ACGACGCCGTCGTCGGTCCAGGTCGAGGCGGGCGCGGCGACGGTCGCGAGCCCGCGGCGCACGCCCGCTGCGTCGACCCGTTCGATCCGTACCGCACCGCGCGTGACGCGCGGAAACCAGCCGATCCGCACCAGATGCGGACCGACGGCGCCCGCCACGACGCGCGGCATCGTCCACGTCCGCGTGTCGAAGGCGATCGTCTGCGTTCCAAGGCCCGCCGGACGGTTCGCGCGCACGCGCACGGTCACCCGTCCCTCGTCGCGCACGGAGACGATCGTCCCCGGCCCGTCGAAGCGCAAGCGCGTCTGCCACTGATCGCTGCCGCGGCTGGGCGCGTAGTCGAAATCCGTGCCGTGACGCGGCTTCGCCGGCGCACCGCTCGCGTCGCGAAACGCGATCGCGACGAACGCGCGCGCGTCACCGTCGGGAGTCACGCCGAGCGGCCGCACCGAGAGCGCATATGACCTGCCGGGATTCCCGTACCATTGCACGACCGGCGACGGCGCGGGCGCAGGCGTCGGCCACGGCGTGGGCCACGCCAACGCTGCGGCCAGCATGATGAAAAACACGACGACCGCCGTTCGCACGGCGGTCGTCGGTTCCTATGCAGGGACGGCGATCAGAACTTCGTCGTGAGGTAGAAGATGAACTCGCGACGCGCCTGATCGGGCGAGTAGTAGTACAGCGTGTTCGGCAAGTTGGCGTCGGGGCCGTACGCGACGAGGTCGCTCGAGCTCGGCCCTTTGGGATAGCTCCCGTTCACGACCGGATACACGTCCGCGTACTGGTTCTGGAACAGGTTGCGGATGTTCAGCCCGATCGAAGTGACGCTGGTGCCGCGCTTGAGGATGTCGAAGCGAGTATCCAACGACGCCCACGTGTTGGGGCGCGCGAAATGGACCTGCGTGTCGAGCATCCCGGCCGGGCACTTTGCCGCGGTTTTCGAGGGGTCCATGCATTGGTTGCCCAGCACGTTGTACGGCGCGCCGACTTGGTAGTTGAAGAACGGCGCGATGTGGAGGTGGCTGTAGTTGTAGTCGCCCGTCCACGAGACCGAAACCGGCGGCTGCGAAGAGTTGCGCACGAGGGCGTTCTTCGCGTACGACGTGATGTCGATCGGTCGTCCGTACGGCGTACCGCCGGCGAGCGTCCCGGCGCTGATCGAGCCCCAGTAATTCACGAACGTCCCGGCGAGATACCACGAAAGCCCGTCACCGCGGACGACATGGTTCCAGCCGAATTCGGCGCCCGTCGCCTGATTCACGATTCCGGCTTTGAACAGCGTCGGGCCCTTCGCCGTGACGGAGCCGTCCGCGTTGACGACATACGTCCGCTCGAGCGCGAGCTTGTTGTTCGACTTGTGGTAGAACGGAGCGATGCGCCACGAGTCGACGCCGTTGGGAAGCGAGTGCGAGAGAGCCAAGTCCGCCGAGTGGTTGATCTGCGGCTTGGTTTCGGCGCCCGGATAGTAGACGGAGTTGATACGGCCGTCTTGCTCCGTAATGCCGTTGGGCGAATTGTTGAACACGTAGGCGGCAGGCACGAACGAGGTGGTGATGCCGTAGGAGCCGCGCAGCACCGTCGAGCTGTTGAATGCCCACGCAGCGCCGAACCGCGGGCTGAGCGAGGAGACCGTATATGGCCCCCGCGCGTACGCCGCGGGGTCGGCCTTGTTGGGGATATGGTAGGTCTCGCTGTCGTAACGGATGGACGGCTCGAGCGTTGCACGTCCGAAGGTCTGCTTCGTCCCGAGGTACGCCGACGGGAGCGTCAGCGGGTAATCGACGGCGAGGAAGAGGTTGGGCCAGCTCCCATCGACGTTGAACGCCGAGCCGGAGCCGGCGTCGTCGCAGCCGCAGAAATCGTAGTAGTGTTCGGCGCTGGTGTCACGCTCGTACGACGCGCCGCCGTACCACGTCGAATGCGCGTTGGGCGTGTACTGCAGATCGAGCGCGCCGATGTAGATGTGCGAGCGCCGGTCCGAGTACTCGTCCTGATTGCCGAGGCTCTTGGTGGAATCCCACGGCGTGCCCGGCTTGAGCGACCCGTCGAAGTTCGCGTTGTCGACGGGCTGGTAGAAAATGTACTGGTTGAAATTTTCGGCGATGCGGAACGTCGCGAAGAGCTTCTCGCTGAACACGTGATTCCACTGAATCTTGCCGAGGTTCGAATAGTGGTACCAGACGTTCGCGTTTTGCAGGTTCTGCGCGGTATACTGCAGGCCGGTCGGACCGGTCGAGTCGACGCAGGGCTGCCCGGAAGCACTGACGCCGGGATTGATGATCTTGCGCGTCCCCGGCTGTACGACGACGCCGTTGCAGAGCGTCACGCCCACGGCCGTCGAGGGCATCGCCTTGGACCACGGCAATTTTTCGTTGCCTGTCTGGGTGAGGAACTGGATGTCGTCACGCGCGTTGGGACGCCAATGCACGTTCACCACCGCGTCGTTGTTGGTGATGGTCGCGGGATCGCAGTCGGAGAGATTCGCTGCGCAGCGATTCGAGAAGCCGCTATAACCGTTCGCGAACTGGTTGTCCGTGGTGCCGCGAATCCCCGCAATGTACCACGACCAGCGGCCGTCCTTGGTGGCGTTGCCGTATTCGAACTGCGCGATGTGGTCGACGGCCGGTTCGGTCGCAAAACCATAGGTAATCGCCCCGAACGACGGGGATGAACCACGCTTCACAACGGAATTGATGACGCCGACGCCGGCGTTGCCGTACTGCGCGTTGAAGCCGCCGGTGTAGACCTCGAGATTGCCCGTGCCGACCGTCGAGAGGTTGGTGGTGAACAGCCCGGTGAGGCGGTCGTTGATCGGTATGCCGTCATACTCCCACGCGACGTCGCCCACATCGGAGCCGCGGATGCGCGGGCGACCGGCGTAACCCGTCGAGGTCACGCCCGGCGACGTCTGAATGACGTCGTACAACGTACGGTAACCGCCCGCGCCCGAGACGGCGGCGAGCTGCTTTGAACTGACGTTGTAGACGTCGGCGGTCTGCGTCGGCTGCACGAGGTTCGACGCGCCGCGCGCAGACGTACGCCCGATCTCCCTGAGCGACTTCACCAGCGCCTGATCGACCCGTACGTTCTGGTCCTGTACGACCGTAACGCCGGCGACCACGAACTGCTCGTAGCCGTTCAGGGCGATCGAGATGGTGTACGTGTCGGGCGCAAGATTGTAGATGTTGAAGAATCCCGCTCCGTCGGTGGTCGATGTCGCCCGGCCGCTCGGAGCCGTCGCCGTGACGGTCGCCCCGCTCAGGGGCTTTTTCGTCGCGGCGTCGACGATCGTGCCGGAGATCGAGCCCGTCGTGCCGCCGCGCGCGATGCCTCCGAGCATCGCGACGAACAGCGCCAGCACCGAAAGCATTGGTAGCCATCGTCGTGAGATCATGTCACCATCGTTTCAGCGGGACGGGCCGGCATCAACCGGCGCTCGTTAGCGACCCGGCATCCGTCCGCAGCCCGTCAATAGAAAAGCGACCGACGCCGTCCGGCGCGTGCCGCTGGCGGTGTACTTAGTGACGGCGCGCACCGATCCTTCACCGTGCGTTAATGCACCCACTTGGCGAGGCCGCGCGGCGAGTCGGATTCCACGTAGTTGGCCCGGCCCAGGCTCAGCGCGAGGAATTGGCCCGCCACCAGCCAGGCCAGCGAGTTGAACGCTTCGCCGGTCGCCGGGCCGAGGAGCGGAATCTCGCCGCTGCGCGCGCCGATCACGTAACGCGCCGCCTCGGCCTCGGCGGCCTCCGCGAGCGGGCGGTGGACGATGTCCCGCGACGCCTCGTCGACGATCCCGATGATCACGCCCGATGCGTCGAGCATCGCCGAGCTTCCGTGCCGGAACTCGCCGGCGGCGAAGCCCTCGGCGTGCACGTAGCTTGCCTCTTTGATCTTCAGCGCGAGCTCGTACGCAACCGGAACGCCGTAGCCGGCCGCCACCACCGCGACGCTGCGCCGGCGTGCGATCCGCCGTGCGGCGTCGACGACGTCGTCGACGCCCGCGCCGTCGAGCCACGCGCGCACGTCCTCGGCGGTCTCCTGCAGCGTCTCGGCGGTCCGGTTGCGTTTGCCGCCGGTCAGCGCCGCCGCCCACAGCAGGATCGCGGCCATCGAGGTGACGCTCTTGCTGGCGGGGACGGCGATCTCGGGCCCGGCGAGCGCGTCGATGACGATCTCGGCGCGCAGTGCCAGCGGCGACGACGCGTCGTTGGTAAGCGCGACCAGCCGCGAGGGCGCGAGAAGATCGATCGCTTCGAGCAGATCCGCCGAACGGCCGCTCTGCGAGAGCGCGACGACGCAGGCGTCCTGGTACGCGTTGCGATCGAAGCGTGCTTCCGTCGCGGCGAGCGCGTACGCGCGCATCCCCCGACGCCGAAACGCGAGCGCGCCGAGCATCCCGACGAAGAGCGAACTCCCGCTGCCCAGGAACAGGACGTCGCGTCCGGCGACGGCGGCGGCGAAGCGCTGCGCCTGATCCGAGGCGGCGATGCGGCGCCACACGTCGGGCTGTTCGCGGATCTCCGCCTCGAAGTGGGCGCCGAGCATCAGAGCGCCGCGATCTCGGCCAGCACGCGCTCGCGCGCGCGCTGCAGTTCCGCGAACTCGCCGACCCAGTCATCGATCTGCAGCGCGAAGATCACCGTGCCGTGCGTGCGCGTGGCGATGTAGCCCGCCAAGCAGCGCACGTGCGAAACCGAGCCGCTCTTCGCAAAGACCCGGCCGACGATCGCGGGGTCGGTATACTCGGACTTGAGCGTCCCGCGCGAGCCCGCGATCGGCAGATCGTCGAGCACCACGTCGCGCTGCGGCGAGTCCCACTCGTGCTTGAGGATCGTGACGAGGTCGCGCGGCGCGATGCGGTCGTAGGTCGAGAGACCGCTGCCGTCTTCGATCGTGATCGTCGCGAGGTTTGCGCCGAGACCGCGTAGCCATCCCTGTTCGGCGGCGATCCCCGCGGCGGTGCCGGGATACGGCTTGTCGGCGGTCGCCGCGACCGAACGCAGCAGCTCTTCGGCGAGGATGTTGTCGCTCGGCAGCCACAGGTCGAACAGCAGATCGGAGAGCGGTTCCGAGTCGTGCGACCACACGACGCGCTGCGGCGCAGCGATCGCGGCGATCGGTGCACTCGCCTGCACCGCGGCCGGAGCGACCGGCGCCGCGTTCACGGTAATCCCGCCGGCGCGCAGCGCGCGCGCCGCCGCCGCGGCTGCATACCGCTGCGGTTCGGGCGCGGCGAGCGAGAAGTTCTCGCTCGTGCTGCCGAGCGGGATCGCGCCGATGAGATGCACGTTGCCGAGCGGCTCACCGCGCCGGAGTTCGGCGTCGACGGTGCGTGCGCCGCCTGCGGCCGACGTAGTCGCATCGTTCCAGATCGTGAAACCCTGTTCGCTTGCGCACGGCCCGGGAGCGACGCACGCGCTTCCCCATGGCGTCACCGAGACGACTGCGGGCGCGCCGACGGTCGCGCCGGGTGCGATCGTCACGCCGATCGCATTGTCGTTGAAGCCGAGCGCCGTGACCGGCGCAGCGTAGTACCACGGGAAGTCGTCCCACGACCAGCCCGGGAGATACGCGGGAAACGGTTCGGGGTCGGGGACGACGCCGCGCACGGACGCGATGCCGGCGGTGCGAAGAGCATCCGGCAGCGATGCGAGCACGCGATCGTCGAGCAGCACGTCGCCGTTGCCGCGCAAGTGCAGCGGGCCCTGCAGCGCACCGTCGACGACGGGATCGCTGACGTAGGCCTGCGTCGTGAAGTGAAACGCCGGCCCGAGCTTGTCGAGCGCCGCGTTGCCGACAACGAGCTTGAACGTCGACGCCGGCTGGAACGCCTCGTCCTGGTTGCGCTCATAAATCACGCGGCCGTCGTGCGCGTCGATCGCGTACATCCCGATGTGCGCGCGCTGCAGCGACGCCGCGCGCGCGAGCGCGAGATCGACGTTGGTATGCACAGCGCTGATCTGGCCGTCGCTCCACGGCGCGCCCGAAGATGAGGGCTTCGGGACGTTCGCGCCCGCGGACCGGTCAGCGGCAAGCGCGGGCGCGGCGCACGCGATGAGCGCGCCCGCGATGAAGAGGGCTCGCGCAGGCGTCACGCCGGGACGCGCTCCGCCATCCGGCGCGCGATGAACGTCGCCACCTCGCTGGGCAGCGTTCCGCGACCGAAGCCCGCGTCGTAGCCGAGCTCGGCGGCGAGCAAGTTCGTCACGCGCGGGCCGCCCGCGATCAGCAGGATGCGCTCGCGCAGGTTCTCCGCTTCGAGCAGCTCGGAGAGGGCGGTGAAGTTGGCGATGTCGCTCCCCTTTTGGGTGACGACCTGCGAGGCCAGGATCGCGTCGACTTCGCGTTCTTTGGCAAAGCGGACGAGATCCTCGACCGCGATCTGGCTCCCGAGGTTGTACACGTCGAAGCCGTGATACCGCTCGAGGCCGTAGTCGCCCTTGTAGCCCTTCATATTGAGGATGGCGTCGATCCCGACCGTATGCGCGTCGGTCCCGATGCAGGCGCCGGCGACCCTCACCTTGCGGCCGATCCGCGCGGCGATCAGCGCGTCGACGGCCTCCATGTCGAGGGCGTCGCGCGACGCCGCCGGCGCCTGGATCGTCGAGACGTCGATCGCGACCGGCGTGCGCGCGTAGACGACGAAGAACGAGAAGTTCGCCGCGACGGCGCGGCCTTCGACGACGGCGACGTCGGTGAACCCCATCTTCGCGACGAGCTGCCGGGCGGCTTCGTCGGCGGCTTCGCTCCATGCGACGGGCAGGGTGAACGAGAGCTGGACGGCGCCGTCGTCGAGCGTGTCGCCGTACGGCTTCACCACGCTCACGGTGCGACCGCCTCGCCGGCGAGCGCGTCGGCGAACGGGTTCCAGTACGCCGGATCCTTGGCGAAGACGCCGTCGTACCCGCGGCCGCCGTCGCGCGGCCGCTTCACGTCCGCAAACGTGCCGTCTTCGATCGCGCGCATCAGCCCGCGCTCCGCGACGACGTCGAGCAGCCGCACCGCGCCGGCGAGGACGTCCTGCGCGCGGCGCTCGATGATCCCGTCCGGCTTCACCTCGATCTCGTCGCCGAAACTGCGCGCGGTGGTCATGATGTAGCGCGCGTTCTCGAGCGAGAGCGCGCGGTCTCCGAGGAACGGCGTGTGGATCGCTTCGGTGAGCATCCCGCACAGATGCACGGTCTGGTGCGTCATCACCGACGTCAGGTTGAACATCGCGTCGATCAGATGACCTTTGAAGATGTTCCCCGTCATGTGCTTTGTGGGCGGCATGTACTTGAGCGGCGCGTCCGGGAAGATCTGGCGCGCGAGCTGGGCCTGCGCGAGCTGGAACAGAAAACCATCCTTGAGGTCGGGATCGATCTCGTAGGCGTCGCCGAGACCGATCTGACGGTCCGGGAGGCCGGCGCGATGCGCGAACGCTTCGTTCACGAACTGCGATGCGAGCACCGCGGGCGCTTGCTCGACGGCGTCGGCGGTGGTGAGGTAGTTGTCCTCGCCGGTGTTGATGATGATCCCGCTGCGCGCGTTGAGCTGGCGCGAGAAGTGCTGGTCGACGAAGGTACGCTGCATGTTGATGTCGCGGAACAGTATCCCGTACATCGAGTCGTTGAGCAGCATGTTGAGCCGCTCGAGCGCGGCGGTCGTCGCGATCTCCGGCATGCACAGACCGCTGGCGTAGTTGGTGAGCATCACGTAGCGGCCCAGGCGTTCCGACGTCTCGTCGAGCGCCGCGCGCATGATGCGGAAGTTCTCCTGCGTCGCGTACGTACCGCCGAAGCCTTCGGTGGTCGCGCCGTAGGGAACGTAGTCGAGCAGCGACTGCGCGGTCGACCGGATCACCGCGACGATCTGCGCGCCGGCTTCGGCGGCGGCGACGGCGGCGGTGCGGTCTTCGTAGATGTTGCCGCTCGCGACGATCACGTAGAGCAGCGGCGGCTCCCCCTGCGGCAGCCGGGCGAGCATCGCGTCGCGCGCGGCGCGGTTGCCGTCGATCCGGGCGAGTCCGGCATCGACGTAGGGGCGCAGCGCGGCGCGCGCCGCGGACTCCGGCGTGCCGCGTGGATCGGGCAACGCTTCCCCGGCGACGACCGCGTCGGCGATCTGCCGCGGCGTGCGGCCGCTCTCAGCGACCGCGGCGCCGAGGGTACGCGCGGCTCCGAGCTCGCGCGCGGCGAGGGCGTCGACGAGCCGGTTGGGCAGCGGGATCCCGTCGCCGTCGACGCCGTCGACGCCGCACAGGCGCACGACGGCGCGCTCGACGCTGAGCGTCGAGTGACCGGCGATGAACTCCGCGATCGGGTCGACGATCGCGCCGGCAAGCCGCCGCGCGCGGGCGACGGCGTCCTGATCGATCCGCAGTCTCATGGGTCGATGCGAAAGGTTCCGGGCCGGGAACGGCGGTTCCGCCAGCGAAATGTTTGGGGAAGCGCAGTGCGGCGCGGAAATCCCCGAACAAGCCGCCCTCCGTCAGCATCGGCGGTGCAGGGTGTCGTTCCCCACAGAAGATGAGGACTCCGAGAGATTCGGCGCCGCGCGCACCGATATGCAGGGAGTGGAGCACCGCGGACCAGCACTAGCGTTCATGCGTGCGGGGTGCAGCATTTCAAGACCGAAACTGCCGACGTTGCCGTCGCGTCCGTGTTTCATCCACATCGGCACGCACAAGACCGGGACGACCGCTATCCAGGTGACGATGCGGACGCTGGCAGAGACGCTGCGCCGCGAAGGCGTGCTCTATCCGTCGGCCGCCGTCTATCACGCAGGCCATCACAACATCGTCTTCGAGATGCTGGGCGACGAGCGATTCGACCTCGCGCTCGGGACCCTCGACGATCTCTGCGAGGAGATCCGCAACGCAGCTGCTGAGCGCATCTGCCTGAGTTCCGAGGCCTTCGAATACCTGCACGCCAGCCCGCAGCATTTGGCGCACTTGCGCGACGCGATCCGCGCGCTCGGCTACACGCCCGTCGTTCTCCTCTACGTGCGGCCGCAGGCGGACTATGTCGAATCGCTGTTCGCCGAGATGACGAAGCACCGGCATGCCGGCACGTTCAGCGCGTTCCTCGAGGGGATCACCGTCGCGGGCGCGTTCCGCGCGAACGTCTACGGATGCACGGAGACGTTCACGTTCACGTACGATCGGATCGCCTCCGACTTCGCCGCGACGTTCGGCGCCGAGAACGTCGCCGTGCGGCGCTACGATCGGCGGCGCGGGGCGGTGATCGAGGATTTCCTCGACCTCGTCGCGCCCGGCGCAGCGGCGCTCGCCGAGGCGGCGCAGCTGCGCGACGTCGCGCTCAACTCGCGTGACGACTTCGCATGCGTCGCGAAACGCATGATCGACAACGATCTCTCCCGTCACCCGGAGTACATCGAAGGGCCGACATCGACGCTGCCCTTCGACGAGCTCAGGGTGACGGGGTACACCTTCGCGCCGCTGACGACCGCGGAGCGGCGCCGCCTGGAGCGGCGCTTCGCCGAATCCAACGCGGCTCTGGCCCGCACATGGGGCGTCGATCTGCGAACCGCGGCGTCCGGGTCGTCGCCGGCATCGACCGGCGCGCTGACCGCACAGCGACTCTTCCGCCGATTCGACGATTTGCTCCGCACGCCGCGCGGCACGGAACGCATCCCGCTGCGCGAGGGCGCGGGCGGGGATTCGACCGCTTAGTAGATCGACGCGAACGCGCGCTGGGACGCGTGCACCTCTTCGAGCACGCTCATCCAAGCGATATTGTACCAGCGCGGATTCGCCAGCCAGCCGACGTTGTCGAGCGGGAGCTTTCCGAGCATCACATCGATCGACTCGAGCACCGTCACTGCAGGCGTGAACCCCAGGCGCTGCGTCATCTTGAGGTTGGTCATACGATAGTCGCGGACGAGCTTCGGGAGCGGCGCTTCCTCGAGCGCCACGTGGCGGCCGTGCAGCGAGAGCGATCCCGCGACGAGCATCGCGAGCTGGCGCACCTGATAGTTCTCCTGCATCACGTTGAAGATCTCGCCGCCGACGACGTCGAGCGGTGCCGTGAGGCAGACGATGTGCGCGCGCGCGACGTCGCCGACGTCGACGAGCGGCCGCCACTGCCAGCCGCCGCCGTGCAGATAGAGTTTGCCGACGGTGGCCGCGTCTTTGAGGAACGTGTTGACGACGAGATCGAAGCGCATCCGAGGCGACCATCCGTACACGGTGCCCTGGCGCAGGATCGTCGGCGCGAAGCCGTCGCCGGCGAGCGCGAGCAGCGCGTCCTCACCGTACTTCTTCGAGATCGAGTACGCGCCGCGCGGCTGCACCGCCGTGCGTTCGTCGAACATCCCCGGCCCGATCCCATCGTAGAGCGACGCCGACGAACCGAACACGAGGCGCGCGATCCCGTGCCGTTTGCAGGCTTCGCCGAGGCGTTCCGTCGCGATCGCGTTCATCTGCCAGTTCGCGTCCGGGTTGTACTCGGCGGTGGGATCGTTCGAGAGCCCGGCGAGGTGCGAGACACCCTCGATCCCCTCGAACCACGCGTCGTCGATCGCGCGCACGTCGCCCAGGATCGCCTCGAGCCGGCCGCCCGAGCGTTCGGCGAGTTCGAGCAGCGGCGCGTCGCCGAAGAAGAACCGGTCGACGACGCGGACGCGATCGCCGCGTTCGATCAACTGACGGCAGAGCTCCAGGCCGATGTAGCCGCCGCCGCCGGTGACGAGAACGTGCATCGGGACTAGGCCCGGACGTTCGATCGTGCGCGCCGGCCGGCGACGAAATCGCCCAGCGCCTCACGCCAATGCCGAACGGCGGGAATTCCCGCGGGAGCAAACGTCGTGTTCGCGAGGACGGAGTACATCGGCCGGCGCGTCGGGTTGCCCATCGCCGCGTAGGTCGTCGGCTCCAGCGGCGCGTCGGCGAGCCCGGCGAGCGCGAAGGCGGCCTGGACGAACTCGAACCAACTGCAGTGCCCGGCGTTTGTGAGGTGGTGCGTGCCGAACGCCTGCGCGTCGAGCAGGTTGCGGATCGCGACGGCGATGTCGGGCGCGTACGACGGCGAGAACACCATGTCGGCGACCATCCGCGTCGGCTCACCGCGCTCGGCCTGCCGCACGACCTTTTCGATCAGCGTGTAGCCTTTGTTCGACGTCCCCGCGGTGCCGAAGACACCGCTCGTCCGCAGGATGTAATGGCGCGGTCCGTGCCGTCGCACCAGCTGTTCGCCGGCAAGCTTCGATGCGCCGTACGCGGTCAGCGGATTGGGTGCATCGTCCTCGCGGTACGCGCGGCCGGCGTTGCCGTCGAAGACGTAATCGGTGCTGACGGTCGCAAACGCGACGCCCCGCTGCGCGCACGCGGCGGCGGCAGCATCGACGGCGATCGCGTTGATCGCGAACGCCTTCGCCGTTTCACCGCGTTCGATCGCGTCGACGCTGTGAAACGCCGAGCAGTTCACCAGCGCGTCGGGTCGCACGTCGTCGAGAAACGCCGCGAGCGCGTCCGCATCCTCGAACGGAAGCTCGGCATGCGACGGGGCGACGACGTCACGATCGGCGAGCGCCGCGCAC